>JAWOIQ010000047.1:0-18091 GCA_046484585.1 Desulfurivibrionaceae bacterium | reverse complement strand
GTGGCAACCGCAACATGGCAACCATCGCAGTGGCAAGGAAGATGGCTGAGTTCCTGCTGGCGGTTGACCGGCGCGGAACACCTTTCGTTATAGAGGCGGTGGCCTGACAACTTAGACTGCCGCAATGACATAGACTTTCTATTTTTGACCGATCTTCCTGTCAGGCCTTGCATTCTTTGGGGACTGCGTGAGCGCCGGACAACGAAACGCTGCACGCCATTAATGGTGTTTCGAGGCTGACGGGTTGACCCGAACTCAATCTTCCGAGAAGGGAAAAATATCCCTGAGACGGCAAATGGATGTCTGGTCGCCATGATCGGCGGACCAACAAAAGATCAAAAAGATCGTGGAAAGCTAGAAGGTAACAGATAACGCCGCCAGAAAAAAACCGTGCCGGTGCAGGGAAACCTCCGTTTCCCCCTTGACTTTACTTATCATGGATGTCCCCAGAACTCGTGTCTTGGCATGTTGCCATATCCCTAGTGATTAATGTTTGTGTTTTTTAGTTGATAGAGAATATGTTGTATGTTAATTTTCTGACAGTTTTTTGGGGTTGTCTAAATTAACATTGTAAAATCATCAAATGGGGGTGAAATGAAGAAATTTAGCCTGATTGTAAAAGTTATGGTTGTCTCTTTTATTGTCTGTTGGCCGATATCTAACGCTAAAGCGGCGCCGGGAGATCTCCTTTTCAGGTGGGGTCAGGATTATGATTTCAAATACATTTATGGTATTGTCGCAAGTCAAAACGGTCAAATCTATGTGGTTGCTAACGATCATAAACAAACGGTAATGGTTTTTGACCGGGATGGAAACTTTCAATTTCAATGGGGTGGAAAAGGGGCTCAGGATGGTCAGTTCAGTTCTCCTGTTGGGATTGATATAGACGAGAATAGTGGTCAGGTTTATGTGGCCGAATCCGGCAACCACAGGATTCAGGTGTTTGATAGCGCCGGCCATTATCTTTTTAAATGGGAATGTTATAATACTGGAGACGGAAGTAGTTATTCTCCCTGGGGTATCGCCGTAGACGAAGCTGCCGGACAGGTTTACGTAGCAGGTTTGAGCAACAACCAGGTCCATGCCTATGACCTGGAAGGCAACTTTTTGTTTAAATGGGGCGGCCTTGGTTACTCCGGTAATGGGAGTTTTAATCATATCAGAGGCATAGCCGTTGATAAGGATAGCGGCCGGGTTTACGTATCGGATAGCAGTGGTTGTAGAATACAGGTATTCGACCGCTCCGGGGCTTTCCTGTTCCAATGGGGCGGCCGTGGTAGGGGAAACGGGCAACTTTGGTATCCTACAGGATTGGCAGTGGACGAAAATATGGGTCGAGTTTATGTCACTGAAAATGGATTTAGCTATTCTCGGATTCAGGTCTTCGATCTGTCTGGAAAATTTCTGTTTAAACTGGGTGATTCGGGTTCCCAAGATGGTCAGTTTCGTAATTCTATGCATCTAAGTGTTGATGTTTTCGGCAGAGTTTATGTGTCAGATACAGGTAACGGTCGTATACAGGTGTTTAATCCCAGCGGGGAATTTATAGAAAAATGGAAAGGCGTTGGACATGGTGATGAACAGGTATTATGGCCCCAGGCCATAGATCTAGACTCCGATGACAATGTTTACGTGTCGAGTGATAGTTCCCGGCTGCTGGCTTTTGACCGGGATGGCAACTTTCTTTACCAGTTGGGCCTTAGCTATCATCAAAGTAACCTTTGTAGTAATGGGGATGGAAAGTTTTGCGGCATCAGAGATATCTTTGTCGATGATGAGAGCAGCCGTATGTATGTAGTCGATGGGGGTAATAATCGGATACAGGTTTTTGATTTGGACGGCAACTTTTTGTTCAAATGGGGCGGCCAGGGAACGGCGGATGGACAGTTCAGCAATCCTTCCGCTGTTGCTGTGGATCAAGGAGGTCAGGTCTATGTGGCTGATCAAAGCAACAGAATTCAAGTATTTGATCTGGACGGCAACTTTTTGTTCAAATGGGGAGGGTCTGGTAGCGGCGCCGGGCAGTTTACTAAACCCATGGATATTACCATCGAAGAGGAAACCGGGTATATTTATGTGTCGGAGTCTTTTAAGAACTGCCGGGTACAAGTTTTCGATCGCAACGGCAATTTTCTCTTTACCTGGGGGAGTTTCGGGGTTGGTAGCCCTGGACATTTTTACTTTGCCGACGGTATAGCTGCGGACAGTAAAGGTAATGTCTACGTCGGTGAGAAATTCTCCAACGATATTCAGGCGTTTGACCGGAATGGGAACTATATTACGAGATTCAAGTTTCATACCTATGGCAACTCGATGGGGAAAATTGCCATAGATAGTCGCAACCGAGTTTTTGCCGTCGACGGTTATTACTCCAGAGTACTGGTCTATGAAGGGGTAATCCCGCCTAACCAGGCACCTGTTGCCGACGCCGGTCCGGACAGAACCTTTGCGGATAACTGTGGCAAATCGATAAAACTTGACGGCTCGGCATCTTTTGATCCTGATGGTGATCAGCTCAACTATATTTGGTCCGGCCCTTTTGGTACTGTGGAAGGACTAACCCCCACGGTTTCATTGCCCTTGGGGATTCATACCATAAGCTTGACCGTTGATGACGGAATCGAAACAGCTACTGCTGAGATTTTAATTTCAGTGGTCGATAATAAGCCACCAACCACTTCGGTGGTTATTTCAGGTGATTACGGGAATAACGGCTGGCACTTATCTCCTGTCCAAGTGAAACTGATGGCGACAGACAGTTGCTCGGGGGTGTCATCGTTGACGTACCATATGAATGGTACAGCATATAGCATTGAAGCTGATTCTGTGATTTTAGATTTTGATGAGGGGACTAACGACATTAGCTATTACGCTAAAGATGCCGTAGGCAATGTTGAGGCGCCAAAACAGTTAGAAATTAAAGTTGACCTAACAAATCCCGTTGTCGCTATTTCAGGAGTGGAGGCGGGTGCTGTTTACCCCGTGTGCAGCTTGCCGATTTCAAATTATACTGCTAAGGATGAATTGTCAGGCATTGATGCATCATGGGATGTAACCACCAAGATATATGATGCCGCCGGCCTGGTTTCCTATTCGTACAGCGTGACTGCTTCAGACAAGGCAGGCAATGTTGCGACAGTTGAAGTAAGTTATGAAGTTGTCGAAAATATTGGAGGACTCAAAGCATTGGTGGAACGTTATCTGGCTTCTGGGCTGATTGCGGTCCAGATGGAAAACAGTTTGCTTGCCCAATTGAAGGATGGCGGTAAGTTGAAGCAATTCGTTAACCATGTTAATGCTCAATCAGGAAAGAAAATAGATGCTACAGTTGCCGATGTTCTGGTTAATGCAGCGGCATGTAGTTATTAAATAATTGCTGATTTTATAGCGGAGGGTAAAGATGCATTAGCACGCATCTTTACCCTTATTTAGAAGAAATTAGGGACACTCCCCAGTTTTCTTTGATGGCCACCCCTCCTCGTGGGTTTTAGTACCCATTTTATTTATAAAGCCTTTTCAGAGCGAATGGACGCCCGGTGCGATATTCGAGGGACGTGGTATTCGGGGTAGAGTAGATAAAATTTCTTTCTACTTCGCCTGGCAATTGTCTTCCTCAATAACCCCCAAGTGTAATGACAGGCACGAGTATTGCAGATTAAAAACATTGAGCCGATGGGCTTCAAAAGATCATCTTTATGGGCCATGGGGTCAGGCTTGCAAAGTTGCAAAACTTACAAGGTTGTATGCCTCATAATCATCTAAAAGGCACCTTCATAATAATCTTTGCCAAGTTAACAATCTCTTCCGGTCTTTGCGAATAAAACATGAGATAGGTGAAAAAAAGAAAGGCATATAAGGGCATTCCATACTTATCGCCCCTTATGAAGCCGAGGAGGTTTCCTCGATTTATTAGAATCCTGGGGACATCCATGATAAGTAAAGTCAAGGGGAAAACGGAGGTTTCCCGTCAAAAAGAAATTAGGGACACTCCCGGGACACTCCCCAGTTTTCGTTGATGGCCGCCCTACCCTCGTGGATTTTAGTACCCGTTTCAGTCGGAATTCCAACATATTTATAAAGCCCTTTCAGAGCCAAATGGACGCCCGGTGCGGTATTCGGGGGAGGTGGTATTCGGGGTAGTGTAGATAAAAGTTCTTTCTACTTAACTTGACAATTATCTTCCTCTGTAGCGTCCTGGTGTAATGAAAGGCACGAGTATTGCACATTATAAACATTGGAGCCGATGGGCTTCAATGGATCATCCTTATGTAAAGTTCATTCGAAAGGAGCTTACAATGGCAGACCAGAAAGCCGGCACCGTCGCGACATTGGCCATCATCTCGGCCGTGGGCAGTTTCCTCCTGACCTTAACCGCCAATCCATTCTGGGGAATTTTCACAGCCCTGTTGGCGGTGGTCCTTGGCATCGCAGGAGTGGTGATCGCCGCATCCCCGAAAGTGGGCGGCGGACTGATCAGCACCATCTCGATAATTCTCGGAATTCTCGATATCGGCATCGCGGTCCTGGGAATCATGGGGGTGATTATTTTCTGATTGGCCCTGTCCCATTCTCCTGGTTACCGGCCGATCGCGCCTTTTCGATCTGCTTGGATCCGGCTGGATGGCTGGAGAGACAAGAGAACCGCTCGGCCATGTCCTTTTGGCCAGTGAGTTTCTCTATCATGGTGGCAAAGGACTCGGACGGGATATCGTGCTCCTCGAGAAGAGCGAAGGCGCGAACCCGTTCGCCTCAGTTTCAGAAAAATCATGGACACTCCCCGGTTTTCTTTGGTGGCCGCCCTACCCTCTTTGGTTTTGTAACCGTTTCAGCCGGAATTCCAGCATATTGATAAAGCCCTCTGAGCCGAATGGTCGCCCGGTACTGGTTGCTTTGCGGATTTTCTTATCCACCTCCACATCCTCAGCCAAAAGAAATCCGGCATAGGCGGTTCTCTCCGACGGATCAAGCTAGGTGGTTTTTTTATCTATTGACAGGGGGTGTAAAGGATGTCCCGGTGAAACACGATGAGAGGCAATATAAATATGGGGAGTATCCCTGGGAGTATCCCTAGTTTTCATTACGGCGGGCTGGCGTGGTTTACTTCCTATCGGGCAGAATGCCCTTTTTCCAGGTTCCGCATGAGCAGGAGTGAAATTACTCGGTACAAGATGAGCATCGCGAATAGCACACCCAGCAATGCGCAGGCGCGCCAGAAAAATGCATTCATCACAACCTGGCTCTGATCGGTCACCGTCATGATCCGCCCGTCGACCGAATCATTCACCTTTTGTATCCCGTGTCTCAATTCTGGCGATCCTAGCAGGTGTTCCGTCGTCGTCAGCAACTCGTTAATTCTCTCCGCGGCGAGCGTCACTTCTTTGGCCGTCTGCTCGTACTCGCGAATGTCAAAGGGTTGCCCCTCATTGTCCGTCTTCGACCGGTCCAAGGCCGCATACCGAGCAAACATGGTATCCGCCGTCGTAAGCAACTCGTTGAGTGATTCGCCCGCTGGTTTCAGCGACGCGACGAACGTGTTTGCCTCGTCCAGAGCGGCCCGCACGTTGGCGATTGTCGCATCCGCACCCTGCAAACGGTCATCGATACCTGTGAGGATGGCTTGCCGCTCGGCCGCGATGTTTGCGGGTAGTCGCTCGATCTGATCGGTCACCGAATGCACATCGGCAAGAGCCGTGTTGAGTTCAGGGGTGGCGGCCAAATCGTCCTTCATCGCCATCGCTTGCCACCGGAGCAGCGTGGACTCGCGCTTGAGCCGATAGAACGTTCGTTCGGCGAGCAGCCGTGCCTCGTCGACAGACTGCCCCGCTTCCCCGATCTCCGCGAAGAGGCCCCGGGCCTCGAGTACCTGGGCGGCGGCCGACCTGCCCCGCCCGAGGGCGAAGTTTGAGAAGCGAACAAACGAGGCGCGTACGACTTTCGGGTTCTCCTGTCGCCAGTCCCGCAGCAGAGAGTCAAGAATGTCGAGTTGCTCGGCGGTGAGCACACGAGCGGCGAGCTCCCGCGATTCCGCTCTGGCCTGAGACAGGGCATCGGCCAGCGTCTGACCTCGCTTGCCGAACACCGCCACGGCCCTGCCGTCTTCGTCCCACTCCTGACTTACCAATGCTGTGACCACGACCAAGTCGAGCACGCGGGTGAACGGGTCGGCGTTACTGGCGATGTCGTAAACGTTGCTGGCGTTGTCCACGAGAAGCATCTGTGCCGCTCGGCGCTGGACCGGATCAGGATTATCTTCCTTCAAAGCATCGCAGACGGAATAGAGCAGGCCGACGTAGCGGTCGGCGAAGCCGCGGGTCAGTTCGTCCAGTTCCGCCCGGGTAACTCGCTCGCCAGCCTCCGCACCATCAAGCCGGCGCGCAGGCTGCTCTGGTGCGTCCCTTTGTAGCGTGGCGCATCCCCCTAACATGAGCACGGCGATACACATCCCCAACAGCGTGATTGTGGCAAGGGACGGTTGAATATTCATCGAGCAGTCCTCCTTGTTTTCGCTGACAGAAAACTGATTCCGCGTGGGTGGCTTGGGGTGAGGGATTGGAAAATCAGGGACACTCCCCAGTTTCCTTTGGTGGCCGCCCTACCCTCTTTGATTTTAGTACCCGTTTTAGCCGGAATTCCAGCATATTGATAAAGCCCTCAGTGCCGAATGGTCGCCCGGTGCTGGTTGCTTTGCGGATTTCCTCATCCATCTCCACATCCTCAGCCAAAAGAAATTCAAATTCGGCATAGGCGGTTCTCTCCGACGGATCAAGCCAAGTGGACAACGCCCCCATCACCGAATCCTCTCCCCCTGTCAAGTGCGGTTTGGCACTGGCCCTGCGATAATCTTCCGCGCGCTCTGACAACCTCACTTTCATCGGATTGCGCTCGATATAACGCGCCACCGCCCACAGATACTGCTCGTTTTCCACAACGCACGAAAAAACGGTTTTACCAGAAGCGGCCGGACTGGCTCAACTTGCGATTGAAATATTGAGTGTAAACCTGATTGGTCAAGCAGATGCCGTGCGCCAAGGCTGTTTCCCCACACGGTACAGTGAGTAGATGGACATGGATTATCCATCAAACAATAGGCCAAGATTTTGAGCGCGTGCTATCCCCCTTTGCTTTTAAAAACTGAACCGAAACCCTAGAATTGGCTCCGTCTCGATTACATCAAAAAACAACCAGTCAACCCCGACCGACATTAAAAAGCCCATACCGCAACTGGCGGCGAAATCGGCAAATTCTACTGTGCCCTTGCCGGTTGAATCGTAAAGCTCCTTGGCCGCTCCCGCTCCGCAACCGAGAAGGGCCCCTGTTTTGCTGCCCCCCGACATAGTACCGAAATATCCGAGAGCGGCACCGGCTACTGCGTGGGCCTGTTTGTCCTGATCCAGAGCGAGGGCGAAGGCTGGCAGGGCCAGGATCAAGGCGAGTGCAAGCAGGCCGCAGCCCGCAAAGAACAAAGTTTTATCACGTTGCATTAACCCACTCCCGGCAGCTCTTTAAATATCGTTGGAGTCATTCCCTACCTTGCTTTTCACGACTAATTTTTCCAGGCACCAGGGGGCAATTCTGCTTCAGCCGCCCCCACCTGCATCCCGCTCCGCCGCGGCCAGGGAAAGCAATCTGTGATAATCGGCGGGGTAATCCATATCATTGAAGATCCCGGGGTCGGCAAGGGGCAGGCGCTCCACTTTGTCCCGATTTGCGGCGATAATTTCCTTCAGGGGCCTTGCTTTTTTACCGGCGCCCAGCAGGGCTGCCGGGAACAGGGGGGGATGGCCGCCGCGCTGCAGATAGGTCGGCAGGAAAATCCTGTCGGTTTGTCGTTCATGCCGTTTGCGCAGCAGTTCATAGGTTGAGGATAAAACCAGGGGGTGATCGGCCAGGCCGATCATAACTCCGGAAATGTCGGATCTCAGGGCACCGAGGCCAATCCGGACCGAATCGGCCATCTGGCTGTCCGGTTCGGGATTTACCGCGGTCGCTACCGGCAGATCCCGCAGGACAGGCAGGATAAGGTTGCGATGATGTCCGACCACCACCACCACCTGGGCAAGGGAAGCCTTCAGGATGCGACTGAGGCAGAAAACAAGGCTTGGCTCACCCCGGATCGGCAACAGTTGTTTTATGGCGCCCATCCGCCGGGATGCCCCAGCCGCGAGCAGAATCATTGCCGTCTTCATGACCGTTATTACTCCTTACCCGTATAAGTTCCGCAGTGATGCTGACTGCTATTTCAGACGGAGAAACCGCGCCGATATTTAGCCCCACCGGAGTGTACAGCCTGGTCAGCTCCTTCCGGCTAAAGCCTTCATCCTGCAATCGCTGCAGAAAGCCGCTCCTTTTGCCGCGGCTGCCGACCAGACCTACATAAGGCGCCGCGGTGGCAAGCGCATCCCGGACCACCGTGTAATCATGGGTATGGCCCCTGGTGGCACAGACAATATAGGTGGAGGAATTAACCTCCAGGCGTTTGAACATGGTGGCGAAATCGGTGGCCAGAACCCGGTCTGCATCGGGAAGAATGGCCGGATCGACGAATTCGTCCCGGTCATCGACAACCGTGACCGAAAAACCGGCATAAGCCGCCACCTTGCATAAGGTCTGGCCCACATGCCCGGCTCCGGCAATAATCAGGCCGCAGGAGGGCAGCACCGGTTCTATATAAAGAGTGGCGCTGCCGCCGCAGACGTAGGTCGGGGCCGCCGACAGGTCAATTTGCATGGTTTCGGGTTTGCCGGTTTCCATGGCCTGCAGGGCGCGCTTGATGGCGTCTTTTTCCATGGCGCCGCCGCCGATGGTCCCGATAATCCCACCGCTCCGGGAAACCAGCATTTTGGCGCCGGTTCTGGCCGGGACCGAACCCCGGCTTTCCACGAGGAGGACCAGGGCGCACGGCTCCCGGCGCTGTTGCCTTAACGCAAGTTCCGTATAAACCCGATCCCCTCCAATTGATTCCTTGCTCATACCGGGCCACCGTTTCCGACTTTGCGAAGTTCTTCTTCCAGCATGCCCCGGAACATCTCAACCTTGTATTGATTGCCGCCCAGAGGTCTGGCCCCGGCCACCGCCGCCCGGGCCGCCCGGGAGATAGTCTCGTCAGTCAGGGTGCTGCCGTTCAGAACCTCCTCCATAGCGGTGCTGCGCCACGGCACCGGGGCGGCGCCGGAGAGTACGACATTGGCCCGGGATACCCGGTCGCCATCCATGGCAAAGGCCAGGGCCGCTCCGGCAAGGGCAAAGTCCCAGGAGCGGCGGGCCCTGATTTTACGGTAAGAAGAGTAATGATTGGGGGCCTGCGGCGGAATGGTAATCCGGGTGATGATTTCACCCCGCTTGAGAACGGTTTCGGCCCGCACATCGTCAGCCGGCGAAACGTGCAGATCTTCAACCGCTATGGTTCTTTTGCCGGTCGGTCCGACCACGCTTACCGAAGCGTTAAGGGCGACCAGGACCGGAGCCGTATCGGACGGGTGAGTAATGGCGCAGATCTTGTCATGACCGAAGATGGCATGGAACTGATTCTCCCCCTTGAGCGCAAAGCAGCGGTCGCCTCCTTTGCGCAGGCAGTCAAATTCGCCTCGGAAGTACCAGCAGCGCGGTTTCTGGCAAAGATTACCGCCCAGAGTACCCTGGTTGCGTAACTGGGGACTGGCAACCTCGGCCGCTCCCTGAGCCAGACCCGGATATTTATCCCTGACCAACCGGTTTTCACTGACTTCGGTAATCGTAGTCAGGGCGCCGATGCTCAGACCGCCGTCGGCAGTTTCCTTGATCCCGGCGAGACCCTTCAGGCCGCCGAGGCTGACCAGCAGATCGCCGTCCATGATCCTTTCGCGCAGGCATCCCAGGAGATCGGTACCACCCGCGTGGATCACGGCCTTGTCCGTTTCGAGGTGTTTTACGGCCTGGGCAAGCTTGTCGGGCCGCACATAGGAGAATTTCGGCAACATGGTCTTACCCCTTTTCTTTCTTTGAGAGTTCCTGGATAACCGCCATGGGTGTGACCGGCGCCCTGGTAAAGCGAACCCCGGTTGCCATATAGAGGGCATTGGCAATCGCGGCAGCAGTGGGAATCGTCACCGGTTCACCAAGCCCCTTGGCTCCTGTATTATTGCTTTCAGGATCGTCAAGCTCTATCGGCAGGCTGCTCATGACCAGGGGCACGTCGAGGGCGGTCGGCAGTTTGTAGTCATGCCAGTTCCTGTTGCATAACTTGCCGGTCTGGTTTTCATCGAGCTGACGATTTTCCGTAAGCCCCAGGCCGACCCCCATGACGATCCCGCCATAAACCTGATTGTCGAAGGTCAGCCGGTTCAGGACCCGGCCGCTGTCATGGGCGCCCAGAAAACGGAGAATCCGGATTTCTCCGGTCAGGGTATTGACTTCAAGTTCGCAGAATTGCGCGGCAAAGGGATTGACCACCTTGTCTTCCGGATTCGGGCCGCGATACCCCACTCCGATCACCTCCCCTCTTTTCTGGAGGGTTGTAAGTTCGGTGATCCTGATTTTTTTGGAATCATCCCCGCTCCAGACAATCTCATCGCCGATATAATTCAGTTCGTTCCTGTCAACTTCGAGGTCTTCGGCGGCCATGCCGATCAAAGTCTGCTTGAGGGCGATCGCGGCATTACGGACGGTGGGCGCTTCGGTTGGCACGGTTTTGCTGCCGCCGCTCGGGGTGGCGAACTGGGTGGTGGCGGTATCCGCGTGTTCGATCTGAATGACCGAAGGATGGACGCCCAACTCCTCGGCCGCCACCTGGGCCATCACTGTTTTGGTGCCGGTGCCGATATCGCTCGCTCCCATGTTGAGATTGACCGAGCCGTCCTTGTAAAGCTTGATGATCACCGTGGAGGGCGGCCCGCCATCGCCGGCAATCCAGAGGCAGGCGCCAACGCCGATGCCGCGCTTCAAATGATTGTCCTGGCGGTTATGGGCGTTGATGCTCTTAATTGCCTCCTGCCAGCCGAATTGTTCGGCGCCGCGTTCAAGACACTGGCTGAGCCCCGTGGTTGTATAAGGCGGGGCCCCTTCCCTTGCCTGGCTTTCAAGTGGGATGTTTTTCAGACGCAGCGCCACCGGATCCATATCTATTTTTTCGGCGAGGGCATCGACCATCTGCTCAAGGGCCCAGGCCCCCTGGGGATGCCCCGGCGCCCGGAAAGGCCGGGCCGGGCCGGCGTTAATCAGGATGTCTTTTGAACTTGTCCGGACATTGGCGCACCGGTATAGATCGCGGACCAGCCAATCCACCAACTGTACGCCTCCGGCCGGGTAGGCGCCGCTGGGGCCGCTGCAGTCAAATTCCAGGGCGGTCAGGGTGCCGTCTTTTTTTACGCCGGCCTTGATGCGCATGGTACTGGCCGGGCGGTTCCCCACGCAGAGATAGGTCTCTTCCCGGGAGAGCATCATTTTTACCGGCCTGGCCGTTTTTTTGGCCAGCAGGCAGCAGAGCACCGTGTATTTACCCGGCCAGAGTTTGGAGCCGAAACCGCCGCCCATGTAATGTCCGACGGCCCGGACCTTGGACAGGGGCAGTTCGAGGGCTTCGGCAATTCTGGACTGGACTGCGTATACGCCCTGGCTGGACTCCCAGACGGTGAGCCGGTCCCGCTCCCAATTGGCCACACAGCCGTGCAGCTCCATGGGGGTGTGCAGTTCGCACGGGGTATGATAGGTCTCTTCAAGAACCACATCCGCCTCGGCGAAACCCTTGTCCATATCCCCGCGATTATATTTTTCTTCATTGAGAAGATTACCGTTACCGCCGACCTTGGCGGCGGAGGCATCAAGGGCATGCTCATAATCGACGGCAAAATCGAGGACCTCGTAATCAACCTTGATGGCCCTGGCCGCGTCCGCCGCCTGATAGAGAGTATCCGCGGCAACCGCGGCGACCACTTCCCCTTCGAACCGGCAATGGGAAGCAAAGAGCGGGACCTCCTGATCGCGGTATTTCCATTTGACGTTTTTCGCCTCCACGGATTGCCCGGTGATAATGGCCCGTACCCCGTCCATTTTTTCGGCTGCGGAAGTATCAATTCCTTTAACTTTGGCATTGGGGTGGGGAGAGCGGAGAATCGCCCCGTAAATCATATTGGGCAGGAGAATGTCGGAAGGATAAACCGCCGTGCCGCTGACCCGTTCATAGGCGTCTACTCTGGGCAGCGGTTTGCCGACAATATCGGTTTGCCGCCAGAACTCCGGAGAGTTTTCCGGATCCGGGGTTTCCGGAACAGGAAGGCCTTCTCTGTAATAGATTTTGTCTTTAGTGGTCATGATTCCGATCCCTTAGGTTTTTTTCTGGCGGGCCGCCTGGTCCGCGGCGGCAAAGATGTTCTGGTATGCTCCGCAGCGGCAGAGATTACCGGAACAGCCCCTCCGGATTTCGTCGGCGGAAGGAGACTCCACTTTACGGAGAAGTCCTTCGACCGCCATGACCTGGCCGGGTGTGCAGTAACCGCACTGAAAGGCGTCATTTTCCGCGAAAGCGGTCTGGACCGGGCCGAGTTCCTCGCCATTCATCAACCCTTCGACCGTGGTAATTTCCCGGTTTTCAACCTCCACGGCCAAAGTCAGGCAGGCATAGCGCGGCAGATCATCGATCAGGACCGTGCAGGCTCCGCATTCCCCCCGGTCGCAGCCGAGCTTGGTGCCGGTCTGGCCGATTATTTCACGCAGTACATAGAGCAGGGACCAGCGCGGTTCCGCCAGCACCTCGTAGCTGTTGCCGTTGATCTTCAGCCGGACCTTGACCATGGATGATGCCGGCAGAACCTGATCGTCCTCATTCGCCAGAACCGGGCCGTTGAAGGGTTGCGATATCAGGGAAGCGCCCACCACCCCGGCGCCGACTCCGATAAACTGGATGAATCCCCGCCGGGTGTACCCCTCGTAATGTCTGTTATCCTGGTCGTCTTTACTCATATCTCCTCCGGATTAAAGAAGGTCATCTGCAATAATCCACTCTGGAAGCCAAACCGACCGCCTGGAAAAGGGAAACGGCATTGGCGGCGGAACTGTCGAATACGGTGCTTAATTGAAATCAGCAAATTATATGCCACTGCCGCAGATCGGATTGACATGCCCTTTCTGGGTGCTTTTTTGCGAGCCGTCCCGAGACTTTTTGCGGTTTGTCAATGTTGATAAGTTCGCAAAAACAGATTTGCCACGTCTTTGCGGGGAGCGGAGCGACGAAGCAATTCAGTGTTTTTTAAGTAGTTACGAGTTACTGGATTGCTTCGCTGCGCTCGCAATGACTTGTTTTTTGACTTTGCGCGAATACTGAAAATCAGCGGCGAATTTTTTTTAACCGGCGCCTGCAAATTAACGACCAGCAGCTGATTCTTGAAATTCATCCCGGCTTAAAGAGATAAAAAACGGCTTTTCAGTCCTGCCCGAAGGGACAGAATCCTCTTTTTCAGGACAAATGCCCGGCTTCCCGAAAACGGAAGTGGTGTATTTTCTGGGCCGAGCCATATATATGGGTATGCCCAAGGAACTAAAATGCCCCACGACCCGAGCTTTGCGGGCCATCAGCAAAATCAGTGCTTGAATTTAACCAGGGCCTGATCAACCGCGGTTTTCAGGTCATTCCGGGCGATTTCAACTTTCCCCATGATTCCTTTCCAGGTCACTTCCCCGGCAGATTCGAGTTCATCAAGTTTTTTCCTGGCATATTTCTGCTTCTTGCGCAGGGACTCGATTTCTTTATAGAATTTGATTTGCTGCTCGGCGGCGACCCTGTCGGCCTTTGCCTTCAGCCCCTCGACTTTCGCCTGCCATTCGCGAATCTGGGCACTTCTTTTTTTCTGATACGCTTCTTTCTCTGTCATTTCCGTCAACCTCTTTTAAAATTGAATTCTTTCCTTCCTTCCCGCGGGCATCATCCTTTATTAGAGGACAACTCCCTCTTCGCCGGGATTAGCCGACCAGCACCCTAAAACGGTTAAGACGATCCGCTAACCGTTTATCGACAAGCCTTTCCAGCCAACACTGCCCGTCTTGAAATTCCAGCAGACAGTTTCAACACCCGATTAGTTCCGCTTATTTCATAATTAAGAGCAAGGTTCATACCATCGCCGCTTTAACCATGAAAATTCACGAATCGACTGACCGGAGACCATCGGCATCTATATTGCACTGAATTATGACAAAACCTCTAAATCAAAGGTGATGGCATGGAGCAACAGATAGCGATCAATATGAAGAGATTATGGGAATTGGCCAAACAGGGAAAATCAGCCGGGGAGATCATGCGGGAGATGAACATCACCGAGATGGCCACCCTGGAAAATGCCATGCAGGGACTTATGCGGGACAAAGCTGAAACGATAAATGTGCCCGGGCTGATCGGCAGATCTTCCGTTAAGGCGGAATATACCGATACCGGGAAGCGCATTCCTTCGGAGATGATAGAGGATCGGGAAGAAAAATAGGTTCGGTGAGGAGGGGGAGAAAGTCGTTGGGAAGTGCAAGGCGACGAATTACGCCGGTATTTTTCAGTTAGTTACATGTTGCTGGATTGCTGCCAAGTCGAAGCTTTAAATTTAAAAATCAAAGCTCATGCACAAGCACCTTACCACCATCCAGTTTCCTTGCCGTTTCCACTATCTGCTGGTGGTGGGTGAAAAGAATTACCTGATTCTTGTCCGATAAATCGGCCAGGGCCTGCAAGGTTGCCCTGGATCTTGCATCGTCAAAATTGATCAAGATATCATCGACTATAAAGGGCATGGCTTCGCTGTTTTCAAGACGCCATTCGAGGGTGGCAAGGCGGAGGGCAAGGTAAAGCTGGTCACGGGTGCCGTCACTCATTCCCTCTACAGGCACCCGGCTGTCATCGGCTCGCATACCGATCAAAATGGCCTTGCCGTGATCGTCCACATCCGCACGAAGACCGGCAAACGAGGAAATGGTCAACTCGGAAAAAATTCTTGAAGCAACCTTTAAAATCGGATCCTGGTGTGCCTCCCGGTAACGTTCAATTTCGCTGTGCAGAACCTTGGCAGCCAGCTTGATCCTGGTGTAATGGTCAACAAGCCCCCTTATCCTGGCCGCCACCTGCTCCATTTCCTCGGCCGCTTCCGCCGCCTTGCCGCCGCCGTCCATATGCTGCAGTTCCCTCTTCTCTTCACCGATGCGCTGGGAGACCTCCTTGATCCCGGGATAGAGATCCTCATCGATCCGGCGCTGCAGGGAAGCGATCTGTCCCGGCAACTCATCCACAGCCACAGCCATGGCCTGCCCCTTGATTTCCTCGGGGGGAATCCCCTCGCTTATTTCAGCCAGGGAAGCTTCTACCTCGGAAATTTTCTCGGTCAGGCGCTGATATTCCGAGGATTTCCTGATTGCCTCGGCTAAATCCGTATCTTTGGCGCATTTTGCTGTTTCGAGCAGCTCTGCCATCTGCTCGGCAAAGCTCTGCCGAGCCTTTTCCGCCTTGCCTATTTCCGCGGTCAGGGCTTCTATTTCCTCGCTATTCTTTTCCAGCAGATCATTTTCATGCCTGGCATTGCCAAGCATGGTATGCAGTTGCAGAACCGCCTGGTCCGGGGATAAATCCTTTAGCTCCGGGGCTGTTTTTTCCAGGAGCGCCCGGACATCGTCACCGAATTTTTTAACATCATGATCGATGCCTTTGATACGGCTTTGGAATTCCTTTGCCTTCTCAAGCTTGTCAAAACAAGCGTCAAGCTTTTCAAGCAGGTCGAGAGCACCGCCGGGCAATATTTCTTCCGCCAGTCCCAGCCCGGTGAGGGCGTTATCCCATTTTTCCTTCCAGGCGGCCCTGGCAGCTTCAGCTTCATCCAGTTCATTCAGGGCATGGTCCAGTGCTGTTTTGAACTGTGCCTGTTTATCCTGAAGCCTCTCCAGGCCACTCTTATGACTGATGATTTTCTCTGCCAGTGAATCAGCGAAGAGCAGAACCGGCGCCAAGTCCCTGCCGGTAAGCTCCACGCTTTCACCCAGTTTTTTCAGCTCCTCCACCAGTGCGTTGATCAGCTTTTGCCGCGCCGTATACTTTTCGTGAAGCGCCGTTTCCTTGTTGAATATCTCGGTCACCCTGTGGCGCAGGCTGTCAATCTCGGAGATCCAATTGAGCATTTCCTTGGGCGACAAGGGTTTGATCCCGGCGGATTTCCACTCAGCCTGCCATTCGTCGACAAGGCGCTCTTTGCTTTTTTGCAGATTTTGCCGGCGCTTGGCAATCTCCCGAATGGTTTCCTCAAGCGTTTCAATCCTGGCCCTTAAATCAGCGGCCTTGCTGACCCGGCCCGCTTCACGCCGCAAGCGATCCGCGATATGATCGGCTTCCGCCACATATTTTTCATAGGCCTCAACCACGCTCCGCCCGGGGTCGTACTCCCCGGCCTCTCTTGAAACGTCTTCTCCGGCAAGCCACTGGCGGCGCAAGAGATTCCAGCCATCCTGCCGCTTATCCCGGGATGCGGCCAGATGAGCTTCGCTCGGGACCTCGCCGCCATATGCTATTTCCCGAATTTGCCTGTCGGTCTCCTTCAACTCGGCTTCCACTGATTTTCGATCCTTCCCCAGCTGCTTTTCGTCATTATCAAGCTCACTGAAATCAGCTTCATACCGCCGTACCGTTTCAGGCAGGGGCAGGGATAATTCCATAAGTTGCTCGATTTGTCCGGACCACAAGCCAAGCCTTTTCAGATCAAGCCGGCATGCTTTTTTAGCCGATTCAATCTCCCGGGAAAGTTGATCGATCAGCCCATCCAGGTCGCCGGCATTCTGTGCCGGTTTCATCATTTTTTGGAGCTCGCCGCCGTTTCGCGCCGGGGATTGGCCGGATAAAGAGTTATTTATTTCTTCAAGATCCTTTCGCGCTTTTTCTTTCTGCCTGCGCGCCTGCTGTTGCTGTTGGGTGAGAGCTTCATATCGGGAGCTCAAGCCTTGAATAGTCCTCTTTCTGGCCAGGACCGGCCGCAATCCATCGGCATCCTGAAGGGTCAACCCGGGGCGGATCCCTTCAATAAGCAGCCCCGCCTCTTTACGGTGGGCAATCCGCATGCCCTCCAGCTTCTCCCGGTCCTGTGTCCCCTTCCGATAGCCGCCGATCCTTTGATGCAGATCCTCTATCGCCTCGGCATGATCGAGCAGGGGTTGATTCAGGGAGATGCCCTTCTGTTTCTCCCGCAGCTTTTGCAAGCGCTCCCCGCTGCTATTGAGCTGCAGCTCCGCTTCACGGATTTCCTGCTTCAATTGCCGCAAGTTTTCCGAAAACTCCGGAGGCAGGACCACCACCTCTCCCAGTTTCCGCAATTGTTGATTGAGGTTGTCCAGTTTCGCCAACTCGGGAATTGCCCGTTGCAGGCGATCAAGCCGCCGCAACTCGGCACTCTTCTCTCCTTTCTCCTCCTCAAGCCTGTCCCTTTCAGCCTCGACATCTTTCAAGCGTTTTTTATGCTCTTTCCATTTACCGGGAAGGAGACTTGCCTCCCTGACCGTCCTTTTCAAATCTTTATAAACACTGATGGCCTGGTTGATCTGCTGTTTGGTGCCACGGCTTTTAAAAAGTTCGTCCGCTTCGGCATCCAGGGCTTCCAGAATTTTCTTGAGCGAGGATATCCCGGCCCCGGCGGCAAAAAGAGCTTGCCCCATTTCCCCTTTCTGAGCCAGGATATCCTCCCCGCCCTGGACCAGGACCTGATGATCTATTCCGTAAAGGGATTTAAAAAGGTCTAATTCAATGCCGTGTAAAAAAGGGGCGAGGGTCTGATATACCAGAAACGGTTGATAATCAAGCCTTTGGGCACCAGTTTCAGCATTTCTTCTTCTGTAGTGTCGCCGCCGGGCATGTAAATATTGAAGGGGGAAGAGGCTTTGAGGTTCTTCAGTTTTGCCCAGTAACGCGGAGTCGGCATGTTTTCCACCACACCATTGCGCACCCAGAAAGTTTCCTCAGCCACAACGCTATCCCAGGAATAGGGTCTTACAATGAGTTCCGGCACTGTCAGAGTTGAGAGCAGAGAGAACTTCTCACCCATAAACTGCTTGCCAAGCTGGTCTGTGAAAGCTGTCATGCCTTCGTCAGCCTGGCGCCTGTTCATCATCCACA
>JAWOIQ010000198.1:0-8105 GCA_046484585.1 Desulfurivibrionaceae bacterium | reverse complement strand
AAGAGGTTTGTGACCGGGCCGATGTAATTATCAAAGGGCCGGTAGGGCTGGCGGTCGAGAAGATGAACGACATTCCCCAGGAACACCGCCCCGAAGTCGGCGCCATTCTGCCGCTTAGGAAGCGCTATGACACCTATGCCAATTTCCGGCCGGTACGGCTGCCCAAATCCCTGGCCGGCTTTTCCCCTCTCAAGGCGGAAATAATCGGCGAGGGCATCGATATTTTGATGATCAGGGAACTGGTGGGCGGTATCTATTTCGGCAAAAAGATCGAAGGATCCGCCACCGCCCTTGAATATGCCGAAGATGAATGCGTTTATACGGATGAACAGGTCAGAAGGGTTGCGGTTATCGCCTTTGAAGAGGCGCGAAAGCTGGGTGCCCGGATGATGAATATCCACAAGGCCAACGTCCTGGCAACTTCCCGTTTTTGGAACGTGGTCGTCGAAGATGTCGCCAGGCAATACAGTGATGTGCCATACCAGTCGGTACTGGTCGACAACGCCGCCTACCAGCTGGTGATCAACCCGGCGATGTTCAACGGGGTGGTGCTGCTGGAAAATATGATGGGCGACATCCTGACCGACCAGGCCGGCGGGGTGATCGGATCGCTGGGGTTGATGCCTTCCGCCTGTATAGGTCCCGACAAGAGCTATGTCGAACCGGCCCATGGTTCGGCCCCCGATATTGCCGGCCAAAACATCGCCAACCCCTATTCAATGATCGGCAGTGTCGCCCTGATGTTCGATAAATGCCTTGCTTCACCCGTCGAGGCCGGGGAGATCTGGGCGGCTCTTTTCGCTGTTTTCGAAAGGGGTTATACAACCAGTGAACTGGGCGGCGGTTATGATGCCGACAAGGTCCTCTCAACCAGCGCTTTCGGCGATATGGTGGTCGAAATTATCCAGGGAAAATAGGGGAACAAAGATAATATCTCAACTTTCTGATTTTGGTTATCTCCCGATAATAAAAGGATTTTGGCGATTTTTTTCGTGCCTGTGTTCCACAAGAATCCAGAAGCCAGGAGTCAGAATCCAGGAGAAAGGCTTTAAAATCAGTCATTCCGCCTCCTGGCTTCTGGCTTCTCACCATGGAATGCCACTATGACTCTGAATCATTTTATGACAGCAAATCAATACCATAAGACAAGTCAGGAAGTTGATATAATATGAAAGTGATTCTTGCCGAAAATGCCGGATTCTGCATGGGAGTTAGGCGCGCGGTCGAAACTACCCTGGACATGGTCCGGAAGAACGATAAGATCGCCACCTTCGGTCCGCTGATCCATAATCCCCAAGTCCTCGGCCTCCTCGAAGAGAGGGGGGTAGAGATCCTTCAGGAAATTCCCGACCACCGCGACGGCACCATTATTATCCGGGCCCATGGCGTACCGCCGGAAAGCAAGGAGAAATTGCGAAGTACCGGGGCCAAGGTCCATGACGCCACCTGTCCCCGGGTTTTAAAGGTCCAGGCCATTATTCGCAAGCACCAGAAGGACGGATACGCCACCGTCATAATAGGCGACCGGAACCATGCCGAGGTCGACGGTCTTCTCGGCTTTGCCGGGGCAACCGGCCAGGTGGTCAGCAACGAGGACGAGGCCCGCTCCATCGCGCTTTCTTCCCCCTATATCATTGTCAGTCAGACCACCCAGGACGATAAATCGTTTTCCTTGTTGAGCGCAATTATCCTTGAACGTTTTCCGGGCGGGAAGGTCTTTAATACGATCTGCGATTCGACCCATAAGAGGCAGGCCGCCGTCCTTGCCCTTTGCGACAGGGTCGAGGCGATGGTCGTGGTCGGCGGGCGCAGCAGCGCCAATACCAGAAGACTGGCCGAACTCGTCGAGAAAAAGGGCTGCCCGGTTCATCTGGTCGAGACCGAGGAAGAGCTTGACCCCGAGTTATTCGAACAATATGCCTGCGTCGGAGTGACCGCCGGGGCCTCTACCCCCTCCTGGCTGATCAACAGGGTCATCCAGTTTCTGGAGTCGGTTCCCGGCCGCGATGAAAGCCGGTTCGGCAGTATGCTCGGCCGGTTGATTGTTTATCTGATGGCTTCCAACCTCTATGTCAGTGTCGGCGGCGGTCTCCTGGCTTGCGCGGTAGCCTTGTTGCTGGGCGAAACGGTCGGCTTTGCGACTTTTATGCTGGTTGCCGCCTATCTCTTTTCCATGCATAATCTCAATCGTTTTATCGGTTCGGAGACCGGCCGTTTCTCCGATCCCGTCCGGGAAAAATTCCGGCATAAATTCCGGCGGCCGATTCTCGGTCTCTCCTGGGCGGCCCTGCTGGTCTCCCTCTTTATCGCCTATGCCTATGAAGATTTCTCTTTTCCGATCCTGGCCGTAATGAGTGTGTTGGGAGTTCTGTACAGCGTCAGGTTCATCCCCAAGGGGTTATCGTCCCTTATCAAGGTACGGCGCCTGAAAGAGATTCCCGGCTCAAAGACTTTTTTTGTCGCCATGGCCTGGGTTTTTGTGATAATTGTCGTGCCATACGGCGGGACCGGCAAGGGACTTACCGCGGGTATGGTCGGCGCTTTTCTGTTCGTGCTTCTCCTGGTTTATGTGCGCAGCGCCCTGTATGATGTCTTTGAGGTTCAGGGTGACCGGATTGCCGGCAAGGAGACTCTGCCGGTCTGCATCGGCCAGGCCAAGACCATGCGATTACTCTATGGAATGATCGTCATTCTGGCCCTGCTCCCGGTGGGGGGAGTGCTGTCCGGATTATTGCCCCTGCTCTGGCTGGGATTATTGCCGGTCTCCTTTTATCTATTTATGGTGGCCTCAATGTACGATAAAGGCAGAATTTCCCATAGCCCGAAACTGGAGTTTGCGGTCGATTCAGTCTTTCCGCTTCTTGCCGGTCTGACCTTTCTGGTGAATTTATTTTGATTTTTCGTGGAGAGTAACCGTTCAGCAGCACCGCATCTTCGGACGATCGGCCCGGCTTACGTACACGAGGTACGCGGCACCGGTCCGCTTTTCCAAATCTGCACCACTGCTGAACGGTTACAGCCTGGCGGTTTTGGATACTTTGGCGACCGCCCTGGTGAATGGTTACAGTGGAGATAACAATGTTCGGTTGGTTTAAAAATAAAAAGAAAGAAGAACAAGCCGCGCCGGAGGATTCCGAAGCGTCCGTTGATCTGGAGTCCGGCGACAATGACGACAGGAAACCGCTTCTTGACGGCCTGGCCCGGACCAGATCTTCGTTTATGGAGAGGGTTGAGTCTCTCTTTCTGGGCAGGAAAGAAGTCGATAACGAACTGTTCGAGGATCTGGAGGAGGTCTTGATCACCGCCGACCTCGGAGTCGGCACCGCCCAGGAACTGCTGGAATCAGCGAGAAGTATGGCGGCTCGCAATGAACTGGCGGATCCGGCGGCTTTGAAGAAAATTCTCAAGGAAAAAATTGTCGAATATCTGGAGGCTTCCGGGGCGGGGCAGGACTTGCGGATGCCCGATTCCGGCCCTCTGGTCATCATGGTTCTGGGCGTCAACGGAGTCGGGAAAACCACCAGTATCGGCAAGCTTGCCAACAAGTTTCGCAAGGCCGGCCGGAAGGTCGTGCTGGTGGCGGCAGATACCTTCCGGGCCGCCGCTGCCGAACAGCTGGGGATCTGGGGCGAGCGGATCGGGGTCGAGGTGGTGGCCCGGGAGGCCGGCGCCGATCCTTCTTCGGTGATCTATGATGCCCTGGATTCGGTCAGGGGCAGGCAAAGCGATGTGATAATCGTCGATACCGCCGGCCGCATGCATACCAAGGTCAATCTGGTCGAGGAGCTCAAGAAGATCAAGAGGGTGATGGCCAAAAAAATCCCCGGCGCGCCCCACGAGATCCTGCTGGTTATCGATGCCACCACCGGTCAGAACGCCGTCTCCCAGGCCCGGCTTTTCAATGAAGCAGTTGATATTACCGGGCTGGTGCTGACCAAGCTCGACGGCACCTCCAAGGGCGGCATCGTCGTCAATATCGCCCGGGAGTTAAAGATTCCGATCAGATTTATCGGAGTAGGGGAGCAGCTCGATGATCTGCGCGATTTCGAGCCACAGGAATTTGTGGAGGCCCTTTTCGGCAATAGTTGATGGGTAACCGTTCAGCAGCACCACTAGTAACCGAATCTCAAGGGAATATTTTTTATGCAATACCTGCAACATAACCAACCTGGCTGCGGGGGCTGCCTGTTCATGGTGGTCCTGCTGATCCTGATCACCGGCGGGCTTCCGCTTTTGTTCGATATCCTTGGGGTGGTGTTCTACATCGGTCTTTTTACCCTGTTTTTTATCGCGGCCGCCTTCTGGGGATTTTCCTATTTCGTCAAGCGCCAGATTGCCAATTACGAAAAATCCCAGACCGAAACTCATAACCGCTTCGTCTTCCTGCTGGTCAACATCCTGGTCAATATCGCCGGGATAGACGGTGAGGTGAGCCGCTCGGAATTAAACGCCATCAATAACTTCTTCCGGACCCATCTTCACTACAACCAGAGCCAGATGTTCTGGGTGAAGGAGTTGACCAAGGAGGCGATGACCTCCACGGCCAAACTGGAGGAGCTGCTGGCCGATTTCAAGGCGAATTTTGCCTATGAACCCCGTCTGATCCTGGTCGAACTGATCTATCAGGTGATTTATTCAAAGCCCGACGTAATCAGTGCCGAACTTGACGCCGCCGAAAGAATCGCCGTATATCTGGGTCTCAACGCCTATCAGCACCAGGCTATTCATAACAAGTACCGTGGCATGTCCCGGGGGTACGCCGTCGGTGAAGAACGCTATTACGGGGTGCTGGGGCTTAAGCCGGACGCCGGATTCGATGAGATCAGGAAGGCCTATCGGAAGCTCAGCATGGAGTACCATCCCGATAAAGTATCTCATCTGGGCGAGGAGTTCAGGCGGGTTGCCGAGGAAAAGATGAAGGAGATCAATGAGGCTTACAATCACCTGAAGAAAAAATTCAATTGATTGTTGCCGGCAAAGTGAAGAATAAAGCCGCAAAAGTTCTGGCCCTGGAGCCTTATTACGGCGGGTCGCATCGGAGCTTTCTCGATGGCCTTGCCGGGCGGCTGCCCGGCGGCCTCGAACTGATCACCCTGCCGGCCCGCAAATGGAAATGGCGGATGCGGATGTCCGGACCCTGGCTGGCCTCGAAACTTGCCGGGATAGCCGAGCCGGATAATTACAGCTGCCTGCTCTGCTCGACCTTCGTCGACGTGGCCACTCTGAAGGGGCTGATGCCGGAGTGGGCGGGGCGCCTGCCGCTTCTTACCTACTTTCATGAAAACCAGTTTGCCTATCCGGTTCGCTTTGAAAACGACCGGGATCTCCACTTTTCCCTGACTAATCTCACCACGGCCCTGGCCTCGGACCGGCTCGCCTTTAACTCCCATTACAATCTCGAAACCTTTCTGGCCGGATGTTGCCGCCTGCTGAAGAAATCCTCCGATATGCGGTTCGTCGGAGTTGAGGAGGAAATCCGGGGCAAGGCGGTGATCCTTTATCCCGGCCAGGATTTCAGTCTGATCGATCAAGCCGCGACTCCTGCCCGAAAGGACAAGGTTCCGGTAATTGTCTGGAATCACCGCTGGGAGCATGACAAAAATCCCGAACGGTTTTTCGAAGCCCTTTTCGAGCTGGATCAACGGGGGATCGATTTTAAGCTGGTCGTATTGGGCGAAAGTTTCAGCAAGAAGCCCGTCATTTTTGACGAGGCGCGGACCAAACTTGCCCATCGGATTTTAAAATTCGGTTATGCCGAATCGAGGCAGGAGTATGCCGAATGGTTGAAAATGGGGGATATGACGGTATCCACCGCCGGGCATGAGTTTTTCGGTATTTCGGTGATCGAAGCGGTCAGGGCGGGCTGCCGGCCGTTGCTGCCCGCCCGACTTTCTTATCCGGAACTTTTCCCGGCCGAATTTCTCTATGGCGAACAGGATCTGGTGCCGAAATTGATCAAGTCTCTTGGCCGGGGCAGGTTGTCTGCTGAAACTGCCAGGGAATTGACCGAGCGTTTTTGCTGGTCCCGGCTTGATGATGATTACCGGAAATGGCTTTTCCCTGAATCCGTGACGGCTTAGTGCATTGATTCACGATATATGATTGTTTACGTCATATATAGACAGTGATCCGTGGTGGCTGAATGCACCCGCCGCCTGGCGGGGCGCACGATAACGGAATCAGGTTTTTGGCGGTGCACCCCTCACTGCCCCTTAGCCCTAGGCGAAATTATTGTCGATAAATTCGCATTCGGCAGGGGAGAGATCGAAACGGATTTCCGCCTCTTTGAGGATATCCTGACGTTTCTTGCCGGGACATTCCGTTACGGTCTCGCTTATCCACTTCAATGCCTTTTTTACCTTGTCACCCGGCGCTTGCATACTCTCTTTTTTATTCATAGTGTTCACCATAGCGCACTATTTGATTGGTTTTAGAATCATGCCGCTCAGTGGCGGGATTGAGGCCATAACGTGATAGGGTGCGTGACCCCAGGGTTCGTCGAAAACAAATTTCTCTTCAGGATTGTAAACTCCGCTGCCTCCGAATTCCTTGCGGTCTGTAGAGAGGGCCTCCAGATAATTGACTTTTTCCGGTACGCCTATTTTGTAGTCATGGATTACGTTCGGGGTGAAGTTCAGAACGCAGACGACATGGTCGGCCCGGTCTTTGCTGAACCTGGCAAAAACAATAATGCTGTTGTCAACGTCGTTGAAATCCATCCAGCTGAAGCCGTCGTTGTGAAAATCTACTTCCCATAAGGCTTTGGTTTCGCGGTAAAAATGGTTTATGTTTTTTACGTAATCCTGGAGTTTCCGGTGGTGGTCGTCCTCTTCGAGCAAGTGCCAGTCCAGACTGGTTTGCGAGTACCACTCGGATATCTGGCCGAATTCATTGCCCATGAACAAAAGTTTTTTGCCGGGATGGGTCCAGAGAAAAAAGAAAAGAAGGCGCAGGTTGGCAAACTGCTGCCATTTATCACCCGGCATTTTCTGCAGCAATGACTTTTTGCCGTGAACCACCTCATCGTGGGAAAGGGGCAGGATGAAGTTCTCGGTAAAAGCGTAGAGCAGGGAAAAGGTCAGGTCGTTGTGATGATATTTGCGGAAGAACGGATCGCGGTTGAAATATTGGAGGATATCGTTCATCCAGCCCATATTCCACTTGAAATCGAAGCCCAGGCCGCCGTTGTCAAGGGGTCTGGTCACCCCGTAGAAGCTGGTTGATTCCTCGGCTACCATCAGAGTCTTTGGAAATTCCTGCTTTACGACGCTGTTCAGGTGGCGGATGAATTCGATTGCATCCAGGTTTTCTTTTTCACCGTATTGATTAGGCAGCCATTCTCCTTCCTCGCGGCCGTAATCCAGATAGAGCATGGAAGCGACCGCGTCGACCCGGAGTCCGTCGATATGGAATTTTTCCAGCCAGAAAAGGGCGCTGGCGAGCAGAAAGTTAGTCACCTCCTTGCGGCTGTAATTGAAGGTGTTGGTTCCCCATTCCGGCTGGTAGCGCCGCCGGATATCTTCATGTTCGTAGAGGGGAGTGCCGTCAAAATGGTTAAGGCTGTGACCGTCGATGGGGAAATGTGCCGGCACCCAGTCGAGAATAATCCCGATGTCGTTTCGGTGGCAGGTGTCGACCAGATACATGAATTCCTGGGGAGTGCCGAAACGGCTGGTAGTCGAGTAGTAGCCGGTAGTCTGATATCCCCAGGATTCATCCAGGGGATGCTCCATGACCGGCATCATTTCGATATGGGTAAAGCCCATCCTCTTCACATAGGGAACCAGGCCGATGATCGGCACCCTCATCGGCGATCTCTTGTTGGCTGCGCTCGATCCGCGCATCCGTTTGGACTAAGGAGGATATGAACATGGTAGAGCCACGAGTTACTGAGACCACGTTCAAACCAAGCGATCCCGACCCAGGCGCGCCAGTGCCAGCAGAAGAAGCCAAGCAGCAGCAATTTAGTCAGGCCTACTGGAGCCTGGTGTGGTGGAAATTCAAGAAGAACAAGCTGGCGATTGTCGGCGCAATCATCATTATCCTCTTCTATACCTCGTGCGGCTTGTTCGCGGAATTTGTGGCCCCTTATCGCCTGGATTACC
>JAWOIQ010000191.1:0-3363 GCA_046484585.1 Desulfurivibrionaceae bacterium | reverse complement strand
GAACACCTGATAACCGAGCAACCCTTCTACCTGCCCCAGGGAGATGAGCTGAACATTGGTGAATCGGCTTATCGTTTCAAAATACCTCTACTGCTTAAAGGGCCGACCGGCTGCGGCAAGACCCGCTTCATGCAGCATCTTGCCTGGAAACTGAAACGACCTCTGGTTACGGTCTCCTGCCACGACGATCTTTCCACCGGCGACCTGGTGGGGCGTTATCTGATCAAGGGCGGCGAGGCGGTCTGGGTGGACGGGCCCCTGACCCTGGCGGTGCGGCACGGAGCGATTTGCTACCTGGACGAAGTGGTCGAGGCCCGTAAGGATACCACCGTGGTCATCCATCCCCTGGCCGATGACCGGCGGGAGCTGCCAATTGAAAAACGGGGTGAACTGCTGATTGCGCCGCCGGAATTCATGCTGGTTATCTCTTACAATCCAGGCTATCAGAGCGTCCTGAAGGATCTCAAGCAATCGACCCGGCAGCGCTTTATTTCGATAGAATTCGATTATCCCGAAGACGGACTCGAAACCGATATCGTCTGCCACGAATCCGGGATCGACCGGGAAACCGGGGTATTACTGGTCCGTCTGGCCGGGATGACCAGGCAGCTCAAGGACGAGGGGCTGCCGGAAGGGGCCAGCACCAGGCTGTTGATCCATGCCGGTAAACTGATCGGATCCGGTATGGACAAAAGGCGGGCCTGCCGGGCCTCGGTTACCGAGACCCTGACCGATGAACCGGAACTGCTGGCGGCGGTGACCGAGATGGTTCACTCTCTTTTTTGACGGCGTCAGCGATCTCGAAACATGAACCCCGAAGAGTTGAAAGAGAGGTTTCTTGAGATATTGACTCCGCCGCTGCCCAGTGACTGGGAGGCGGAGGAAAATCTTGCCCCGGTTGCCGATCTGCCCGAATCCAGGCAGGATTTGATTCTCCGGCAGGTCGGGGCGATCTGGCCGGTCAGCAACTCCCTCTGCTATTCCTATCTCGCCTGCGCCGACAAGGCCCTCTCCTGCCTGAACGTGGAACAGGTTTCCGGCTGGGTGGCCGCCCTTCTCGATATCTATGAAAAAGAAGGGCTGAAAGCGGCCCAGGCCTTTATGGCCGATGTCGAGAGCAACTACCTCTGCCTGCTGCGGGGCGAAACCGGAGTCCGCCTCGCCGATGTCGCTCCCCGTCTCCTGCCCTACGCCAAGTCCATTCTGAAAATCCTCGAATCGTTCGAAAAGGCAGGGGAGGTCTTCACCGACACCGCTTCGATTTATCTGCCGGGCAAGCTGGCGATTTTTGCCGGCGAAGCGGAAAATTTTCTCCTCTATAAATTGATTATATCCAGCCAGCTCTCCCTGATCCGGGGCGGAACCTGCCTGGCGTCCATCGACCCCGCCGCTCTACCGGCCGGGAAATTACCAACCGGCACCTTGTCCGGTTCCATAACGGCGCGCCTGGAGCTTGAGGAACTCTGGAACCTTTTCCCCGATCCCCGCCTGGCCGAGGATATTTTCACCCTGGCCGAAGGATGGCGGGTCAGCCGGGATCTGGCCGCGAATTTCCCGGGTCTCTGGCGGGACTGCCACGATCTCCGCCAGGATCTCGTTAAACGCCGCCCTCCCCTGACCGCCATGCCGGAAAAAAGCCGGATGGTCGAAATCCTGAGCCGGTATCTGATCAGCGGCCGTATCCCCCCCGGCCATGGCCTGGACGAGGACCGCCTCCACCCCGTTATCGGGCGATTCGACCAACCGGCCGAGTCGGCTGGAGAATCCGCCGCCAAACTGATTTCGCTCCACGAACTGTTAAGCCCGATCCATGGTCCCTACGAACCGGTCGAACCGGTGTTCTACCTGGGCAGGTTGAAACCGGTTCAGGCCCGCCGGGTCCGGATGCGAAAACGGGCCGAAAGCCGGGATAAATTCATCAAGGCCCTGGCCGCCATCCTGCCGGACCGGGCCGGACCGGATTCGAAAGAAAAGGAGGAGAGCGAACCCGGCGGGCGCCGCGCCCGGGTTGAAAGTGAAGAGGCAGTCGCCCTCCTGATCAACCGGACCGCGGCAGAGGATGAAACATCCGCCGCGGCGGAAACGGAAGAAGAGCGGGAACCGGGGCGCCATATCATCCTTGAAGGTCCGGAAGTCGAACTATCCGCAGAACTAAAGGAGCTCAGTTCCGAAATCAGGGCCGACCTCGGCCAGGTTCCGGAAGAATATATCTCCGCCGCTTTCGGTCTTGCCGGCAGGGGCGCCCCTCCCCCGGCCGGTGCCGCCGAGGGGGATGGCGTAGGACTCGCCGCTTCCGTCACTTACGACGAATGGGATTACCGGCGCAGGGGTTTCCGCAAGAAATGGTGCATACTTAAAGAGAAAAGGGTTCTGCCGGTAAAGGGTACTTTCGTCGGCCACACCCTGGAGAAATACCGGGGTTTGCTGATCAAGCTGAAAAAGCAGTTCGAGATGCTCCGCTGCACGGAACGGCTGCTCAAGAGGCAGCGGGACGGCGACGATATCGATCTCGACGCGGTAATCGAGTCGATCTCGGACCTCCGGGCCGGCCGGCCGGAATCGGAAAAACTCTTCGTCCGCCTGCGCCGCGACGAACGGGATATCGCCGTGCTCTTCCTGATCGACATGTCGGCCTCCACCGAAGGCTGGGTCGGCGATGCGCTCAAGGAGGCCCTGATCCTGATGGGCGAGGCGCTTGAGGTGCTGGGCGACCGCTACGCCGTTGCCGGTTTTTCGGGGATGCGGCGGACCAGATCCGATTTCTACCATATCAAGGATTTCGCCGAAAACTACACCGAGGAGATCAAGGGGAGAATCGCAGGCATTGCCCCCAGGGAATATACCCGGATGGGCCCGCCGATCCGGCATGCGGCGAAGATATTAGGGGAGGTGGACGCCCGGGTCAAGCTGCTGATCGTTCTGTCGGACGGCAAGCCGGAGGACTACGACGACTACAAGGGCGATTACGCCATTGAGGACACCCGCCACGCCCTGATCGAGGCCAAGGCGGCCGACATTCATCCCTTCTGCATCACCATCGACCAGCAGGCCCACGATTACAACGCCCATATGTACGGCGAGGTCAACTACATTTTTCTGGACAAGGTCGAAAACCTGCCGATCCGGATGCCCGCTATCTACCGCAATCTGACGACCTGATCATCATTTTAAGCTGCAAGGTTAAGGACAGGGGCAAGGTTCAAGGGGCAAGGTTCAAGGTTAAGGACTTTCTGGCTTGTCTTATGGCATTGGTTTGCTGTCATGACAAGGAGCCAGGAGACAGGAGCCAGAATGACTGATCTTAAAGCTTTTCTCCTGGTTTCTGGCTTCTGACTTCTGGCTTCTGGCTTCTGGCTTCTTGTG
>JAWOIQ010000117.1:0-5951 GCA_046484585.1 Desulfurivibrionaceae bacterium | reverse complement strand
GCATGATGAATGCCAGGACTATACTTCCAAATTTGATGCCCATTAAATTCTGCCTTGTGGATTTGGGGACAAACCTGAGGTCAGTACCCTTGGTTACTTTTTTGCTTTTTGTCATCTTGACTCTTTAATTTGTTAACAAAGCAATTAACGTCCCGCAGATTCCACTACCAATTGGTTATGGATCATCATGGATCTTTATAAAGATAAACTTGCTTTTCAGTAATATTGGATTCTTTTTTGAATGAATGTTCTATATCACCTTTTCGCAACCTAAAAGTGCCCAGATATTTTTCCGGGAGCGGCTTCATCCAAAGCCACCCCAATTTTTTTATCGCTTCAGTCTCTTTGATAAAAGACAACCAATAACCGTTACAATCAATAAACGGAGTTCCGGGGACAGTTTATTTATTTACCTTTCCGACAAAGGCGTAGGGTGAATCTGTCCGTCCAGTTTTTCTTCTTTCACCCATCTATTTTCACCTTCGGCAGTTTCTCCAGTTTGCCAAGCATCTCCACTGCCCCGATATCCATCTTAGAGAAGGCGAACCACTTTTTGCCAAGGTCTTTCAGGGAAGCGCCGAAATGGTAGATCAGGGAATCATCAATTATCAAAAATCGGTCGTGTGAATTCCCGAATTCGTTTACTGTCAATGGCGGGTATTGTTCATTGAATTTCTTGATATCCAGCTTCAGCCGCTTTGAAACGATTTTGGTGACTATGGTAAGAAGAACATCTTTTCGCCGTTTTGCAAAAAGGGTCAGGACGGTATCGTCGATATAGTTGTCAATCAGTACAATTGATTTTCCGGCGGATCGGATTAAATCGGAAACAAATGTGTATGCATCAAAAACCTGGCCATCGAAAAAAATACCCTGCTTGGGTTTGATGTTTTTGTCTTCCAGCGCATTAAAAATCTGCTCAAATTTTTCATTGGTTTCCAGTTCACCGGCAAGCTGCCGCTTCTCTACCTGATCAAGCCGTTGAAAGAGCGTTGCGTTATGCGTAAGAAATTGCCTCATTTTCACAAAGGCGCGCATGATTGCGATATTGATCTCTATGGCTCTTGTGCTGGTTAAAACTGCCGAGAGGGACGCTACCCCTTGCTCTGTAAAGGCAAAGGGTCTTGCCCCTCCAAGATGCTTTTTGGAAGGTATCACAGATTGTGATACCAAAGCATCGATCTCTTCATCCGTTAGCTCAAATATAAAATCTTCGGGAAACCTGGCCTTATTCCTTTTTACCGCTTGCTTAAGTGCCCGGTTTTCTACCCCATACAACTCTGCCAGATCACGATCCAGCATCATCTGCACGCCCCGCAGAGTGAAAATGTGACTCTCGATATTCGGCAGCTCAACTAACTCGCTCATATCTTCACCTTCGGCAGTTTCTCCAGTTTGCCAAGCATCTCCACTGCTCCGATATCCATTTTCGAGAAGGCGAACCACTTTTTGCCCAGATCCTTGAGCGATGCGCCAATATGATAAGTATCGTTGCCGTCGATGATTACACTTTACGAGTTTGTTATCAACCATAACCGATTGAGTAATAAACTCAAAATCTTATGTCAGGATTGTATGGGATAATGTGAGGAGGTTTTATTGGTGGGCGGAGCCCACCCAGAAATTCGGAAATTCCGAATTTCTTCATAACCGCACCTTCAACTAGCTCCCCTTCGGCGAAAATGTTCTTGATATGTTCGTTGATGGTGGATTTGGCCTTGCCGAAGAGTTGCGCTATCTGCTCCTGCGTAAGCCAGACGGTCTCGTCCTCCAGGTGCACGTCGATTCGAATCTTCCCTTGCAGATCCTGATAAATGAGGATTTCGGAGGCATTCATCGCCTCAACTCCTTGCTATTGAATTGGCAATACCAAATAAACCGGGACAGATCTATTTTTTGCCGCCTCCATTTGGGCATTACCCGAGCCGCCACCTGTCCTCTTAGCCCAATACGGGGAAAAGCTGTTTCAATCCGTTGGCAATAAACTCAACACCGACCGCCGCCATGAACAATCCCATAATGCGGGTCACAACATTTATTCCGGTCCTGCCCAGGATTGACTCGATAGTGTTCGCACTTCGGAAGCTCAACCATGTAATAAGAGCGAGAAGAAAAATTTCAAAAATAAAGATCGATGTATGGGTTATTGAATTATATCTCTGCCCATATAGAATTACCGTACTAATTGCCCCTGGTCCAGCCAGTAAGGGTGTGGCGAGAGGAACTACCCCTACGGCTTCCTTTTCTTCCGAGTCAATAGCCTCCTCTTCGGTCTGCTTGACCGAACTCATACGGGCATGAAGCATTGAAATGGCCATAATAAGGATCAGGATTCCTCCCCCGACTTTAAAAGAAGCCATTGAAATTCCAAAAAACCGCAGGATTGTTTCGCCTAAAATTAACGCGACACACAGGATGATCATGGTCGATACGGCCACAACCCGACAAGTCCGGTTTCTTTTGCGCTCACCCAGGTCAGACGTGAGATTAATGAAAACAGGTATTATCCCGAATGGATTAACTATCGCCAGGAGAGCGGTAAAGAATTTCGCATAAACCGCCCAGTCTTCGAATGGCATAAATCCCTCCTCCCGGTGTGTTTCAGGTAAGCCGTCATAAAATGATATTACGACGCGTCACGTATAACATCAAGCGTCATATTTATTTGTCCATAACAAGTCTTGGTCGTACACAAATCACGATATCCGGAAAGCCGGTCAATGTTACTGGTAATGACCCAAAGTTTGTGATAACTTTGGCAAACGATTTACTGGTTACTCCTTGGCTTGTGGTTATGGGGACAACCCTGCTTGGAAAACGGGATCGAGACGGGAGAGGGATTCGTGAAACAATTTATTGCCGCCGCTCTGCTGCTTGTGGCGGTCGCTACGACCGCGGCTTCCGAGCCTGGTCCGCTCGAGGCCGAAAAAATCAGCTGCCTGATCTCTTCGATCGAGACTCTGGAGGGAGCGATCTTCATCAGGAATGGCTCGGAACACAGCCCCCGCGAAGCCGGCGAACACCTGCGGATGAAACTGGGCAATGCGGGGAGCCGGGTGCGGACCGCGGAAGATTTCATCAGGCTCTGCGCCTCGAGATCGTTTCTCACTCGAAAACCATATCTAATCAAGTATGACAACGACACGGTGATCGAAACCGCGACATTCCTGCGGGAGAAGCTCACCAGATGCCCGAGCCCAAAAGAATAAAACTTAAAAAGGCAACCCATTGAAAAAACTAGCGGCGGCTATCTTGTCTATCGTCCTCCTTGCAGCCTGCCAGACCATGCAAATTGTGAGAGAGCCGCTCGGAGACCTCAGCGAGGATCCCCCGAAGATCAGCAGCGTGAAGGACCTGGGGAGCCTTGCCATACCTAGTGACGGCGCCGTGGACCTGTCCGATAGCGATGGGCTGTTCGTGGCGGGAGAGTGGGTCGCCGTTATCGGCCGGGGCCTGAATGACAAAGGGGCAAAGCTCTTTCTGGACAAGACCGAACTGCCGATTGCCGGCGGCATTAAGGGCGGCGGCCTGCTCCTGCGCCTGCCCCGGGAGATGAAGTTCCGCCATACCTACACCCTCAAGATACAGACCGAACTTGGCAGCGCCGAGCACCCCATTTCCGTGACCAATCTCATTGCCATGAGCGATCCCAAGGAGGAGCGGGTCCTTTTCTGGAGGACGACGAATCCGGATAAACATGATGAACTTTTTGACGATGACTACCTCGCGGTCCCCTGCCCCGGCGCCGGGCCAACAAGCCTCGCCAAAACCGGCGGCATTTTTTATGTCACCGGAAAGGGCGACAAACCCCGGCATGCCGCGCTCAAAACGATCCACCTGGGGGCCAAGGGAGGCCCGCGGGAAGTAGCTTCCGTGCCATTCGAGGCGCACCATGCCCCCGTTTCACTGGTCCTTTCAGCGAAGGGCTCGCATGCTTTCCTGCTCACCAGAGGCGAGCTCATGGTCTTCGACCTCTCCGTCCCGGAGCAGCCCCGATTCATGACCCGGCAGGATCTGACGCCGCCGGCCCCGGAGGCAGCACCGGCTTTCAGTTCTCTGGTCCTGACCGGCAGCGGCGACAAGCTTGCGATGCTCGATGAGGAACACAATCTTGTCAGGGTATTTGACGTTTCGCAACCGGCCGCGCCCAGCGTATTGGGAGACTTTGCGGTAGGTTCACCGGCGCTGAACTCTTATTCCGTCAGCCTTGCCGCCGACCCTGTAAATCCGGACGGTCTCCTGGTACTGACCGGGGTCAACGGGCAACAGCTCCGGCAACGCCTTTTCAGCCTATGGTCCGATAAACCCGCCGACGAAACGCCCACGCGCAGCGCCCTGATCCGGATGACGTGGAAGGACAACACCCTGAGCGCCGATGCCCCCATAAACCTTCCCCTGGGAGTTCTGCCCCTGGGCCTGTTTACCGACAGGAACGGCGATATGCTGATCAGCGCCCTGGCCTACGAAAAGGAAACCCTAGCCGAGACCGGATTTTCGTTGAAGGGCATGGGGAATTTGGCAAAAGGGGTGAGGGACTCCCTCTTTGCCGGCCGGATTTACCGGGTGACTCCAGCAGGAACGGTCAGCATGGAGATGAGGTCTATCAACATTCCCCTGTCGATCAGCCGTCTCGAGGGCGGCCCGCTGATCTATTCAATCTACCGGCTCTCGGTCCGCTATGTATTTCTGTCGGCGAAGGTGGTTCTGGCTGTGGATGCCTTGAAGAAACAGAGTCTGAAGGTCCGAAAGATGGGTTGGCGGACCATAGTGCCGCCCTACAAGTTCATGCACGAGATTATGCTAATCTGAAAAGGGTTTTCCCAACCAGCGCCATCACGGCCTACGGCCTCCAATCATGAGTCCGGTCGGCTCGTTTCGATCTGGTTTCATCTCAGGCCATTTCAGGACAGGCCGCACCTTCCGCTCTCAACTCGCCGATTTACTGTCTTTCAGGCTGCCTTTTGGATAGGGATAGACCCGCCGGGCATTTTCCGCGAAGATCCGGTTTTTCAAGGGTCCGGCCGCCGGGCCCAGGGAGCGGAAACCGAACTTGCTTTTCAGGTCTTCGGGCATTTTCAGGCGGCGCAGGGCCTCGATCTGCCATTGGGGTGATCCGTACCAGACCGAGTCGGTCCCCCAAAGAATCCTCTCCTCCCCCATCCCCTTGATGAGAGTGCCCAGAATACCGGCACAGTAACGGGGTGCGCTTACCGCTGAAACCGCAAAGACGGAACCGAGTTCGGCGTAGACATTATTGACGGCGAATTTCTCCGGAATCCGGGCCAAATCGCTCACCCAGGCAATCTCGCCCTGCTCCTCGAAGGTTTGCAGCTCCTTCCTGGCGGGTATGCCGCCGGTGCGGATCCCGGAGTGGTAGATGAGGAAATTCAGCTGGGGCCAGTCCCTGGCAGCCTGGCCCACGTCGTCGACCTTACCGTGTTTCCAGGTTCCGGGCATCCGTTCCTTGTAGTTTGAAGGGAGCAGGCCTTTATGGACACAGACCGTGGTAATTCCCGCCGCCACCATCTTCTCATAGGCGGGATAAACCAGCTTTTCGTCATCGAGACGCCATGGCCACTTTGATTCACCGATGGGCTGGCCTACGGTATATCCCTTCCAGGCATCGGGTTTCAGGGCAATGGCCTTATCCAGCTCTTCCAGCCAGCCGGGCCGGCCCGGCGTGAAAATGGCATGAATGTAAAGGCGCTTCGTGCCGCTCCGTTCCCGCACCCTTTCCCGGGCCCAGGCCAGATCCTCATTTTGCAGGAACCAATGTTTGGGATCGTCATTGGGCGCGCTGCTGAGTACGGCTAAATCGGTTTCACTCTCCTCAAAAATCTCCCGGTAAAAATTATCGAAGTGGATTTTCTCCGGGGTCTGCTCGCCCTCCAGGTCCGGATTCCATCTTTTAGCCAGACGCCGCAATCCGAGAATACCAGTGGCTGGATAAT
>JAWOIQ010000180.1:0-50164 GCA_046484585.1 Desulfurivibrionaceae bacterium | reverse complement strand
GCTAAGCTGCTTGAAGCGCGCACTGATCGACTCGGCCTTCCTCTCTCCGGCAAGTTTGCCGAACGTCTCTACACCTTTTCCGCCGGCGCTGGCGAGTCGGCGAACAAATATACGTTTTGCCTTTCTATGCTGCGCGAAAGTTGGATACGGCGACCAAAACGCCAACGCATCACCGCGGCATCAGCGCGAACACACCCCAGCCCAGGTATTCACGCGTGTAAGCGGCGTAGCGCGCGGGTTCCGAGGTCAGTTTGGCTCGAACATCTTTTGCTAACTCGTCGTCGGGATTGGCTTCAAGCCATCGGCGCATTGTGAGCCATTTGGCCGCCTCGTATCTATCCCAGCCGTCTTGGTCCGCCAGAACCATTTCAACGATGTCGTAGCCAAGTTGCTCGAAAGACGCGAGAAGTTCTGGAAGCACGAGAAAATCGGAGATCGAGTTGGCAAGACACCCCTTGGCAACGTCTTCCGTCGGCGGTAACTGCCGCCAGTAGGGCTCGCCGATGAGGATGATCCCTCCGGTGCGCAGGCTCCGCGCCAGAAGCTCAATGGTCCCGACGACTCCCCCGGCGATCCAAGTGGCACCGAGACAGGCTGCCACACTGACCTTCTCGTCAGAGACATAGCCGGCCGCATCGCCATGGATGAACTTGACTTGATCGGCGACACCGAGTTCTTCAGCACGGAGTTTCGCTTGCTCGGTGAACAACCGGCTCATGTCGATGCCGATGCCGATGACGCCGTGATCGCGTGCCCATGTACACAGCATCTCTCCCGAACCGCTGCCGAGGTCGAGCACTCGGGCCCCCGATTCCAGACGCAGCGCCGCGCCGAGAGTGGCGAGCTTTTCGGCTGTGATCGGGTTGTGAATGCGGTGAGCACTCTCAGTGATATTGAATATCCGTGGGATGTCCATCGTGGAAAATTTCCTTACGAGTGTGAATAAATTTGGTCTGGGCCTAATGATTATAACGATGTAAGTGACGGAGTTAGGATAAAGTTTAACTGTTTACCAAATTATTGAATTAACTCTGTCCTCTTGGATAATACTATGTGGACCATAATTGAAAGCTACCTTGATAATCAGGTGGTGTCAATAATTATATATGGTGTCCCCGGAACTGCGATGTGAGGTAGTTACTTCTCAGGAATCATAAGTCAAGAACCTCCCATTGGCTTACTCTTGACTTCACTTATCATGGATGGCCCCGGAACTCCGGGGGGGCAAGTTGTAATCCGAAGTCCCCAACTTTTCCTTAAATTTGCAACACATAAGAACCGAGTGGTAGGATTTAGAGAGGGTAAAATTGACGGATACGCTTTCTAAAAAAGAACGAAGCGAGCGAATGTCCCTAATTAAGGGCAAGGACTCGGCTCCGGAAATGAAACTACGCCGTTTAGTTCACGGCATGGGTTTTCGTTATCGTTTGCACGACAAGAATTTGCCAGGCAAGCCTGATCTGGTTTTCCCGTCCCGCCGAGCTGTTATTTTCATGCATGGATGTTTTTGGCATCGCCATGAAGGATGCAAACTCGCGAGGCTTCCTAAATCAAAGTTGAATTTCTGGAAACCAAAGCTGGAAGCGAATAAGGAACGGGATCTGCTCCACCGGCGACAGTTACGAGATTTGGGATGGCGCGTTCTGGTTGTTTGGGAATGCGAAATGGTTTATACAGAACGTGTGGCGTCTGTCGTTAGGGATTTTCTGAGCGAAAAGGAAGGTGAAAAATGAAATCGGTTGAACTTTTCGCGGGAGCGGGGGGGCTTGCCATGGGAGTTTCCTTGGCGAACTTCGAGTCGCTGGCCGTGCTTGAGTGGGATAAAAGAGCCTGTGACACCATTAGGGTAAATCAGGAAAGAGGATATCCCTTGGTCCAAGGATGGCCGCTTTGGGAAGGAGACGTCAGGGAATTTGACTGGTCTTCGGTTCCCGAGGATATTGATTTGCTTGCGGGAGGTCCGCCATGTCAACCGTTCTCGATGGGAGGCAAGCATAAGGCGTATGGTGACGGGAGGGATATGTTCCCTTCATCCGTTGAAATTGTCCGTGGGCTAAAGCCTAGGTCTTTCATAGTTGAAAACGTAAAAGGCCTTACCCGATCCAGCTTTGCGAACTATTACCAGTACATTCTGCTTCAGCTGGAATTCCCGGAAGTCACGAAACGACAACGTGAAACCTGGATGGATCACTTGCGTAGGCTGCAAGAGGAAAAGTCCTCCGGTGACCTTCATGGCAGCGGACTTACCTATAACGTTATTCCCACTCTTGTCAATGCCGCCGATTATGGCATTCCCCAAAAGCGTGAAAGAGTTTTTATTGTAGGTTTTCGCTCGGATCTCGGCGTTGAATGGTCCTTTCCCCGCCCAACCCACTCTTTCGATGCTCTTCTTTATTCGCAATGGGTTACGGGTAAGTATTGGGAAAGGCACCGGGTTCCGCAATCGAAAATTCCGCGTATGCCCGAAAAGCTTAATAATCGAATCCAGAAACTAAGCGGGCTGCTTTATCCCTTGGAAGATATGCCTTGGCGAACTGTTCGGGATGCCTTGATTGATGTGCCCGATCCTCGCGGGGGAGCGGCCGGATCATTCGCCAATCACAACTATCAAGATGGCGCCAGAATATATAAGGGGCACACGGGCAGCCCGCTCGATTTGCCCGCCAAAACGCTTAAGGCGGGAGACCACGGTGTCCCAGGCGGTGAAAACATGTTAGTAATGGAGGATGGGAGTGTTCGCTATTTCAGTGTGCGCGAATCCGCGCGTCTCCAGACATTTCCCGATGGTTATGTTTTTCACGGATCTTGGACGGAGGCCATGAGGCAACTTGGTAACGCCGTCCCCGTTGCCTTGGCCCGCCGCGTCGCCGCATCCGTTGCGCAAAGTCTTGCCAAAGTCGAAATTCGTAAAATAAGTCGCGCCGAAAAAAGGAACATAGCATGACGGATAATAATGTTATTCCATTTAATCCGCTGAATAAGCGCCACCTGGGAGAAAGTGTCGGTCAAGCCATGCTTCGGCAGCCGGTTATCTCCTTGGTTGATTTGGAGGTTTTCAATGGCGCGGGAATCTACGCAATTTATTATACGGGAAAATTTCAAGGCTACGAGGCAATAGCTAAAAGCAATCAGGGCAAAAGCTTTAACGCGCCTATTTACGTTGGTAAAGCCGTACCCAAGGGGTCCAGAAAGGGAGGGGACTTGGAGGCGCCTCCCGGAAAAGTTCTCTATAACAGACTTAATCAACACACAAGGAGTATAGAGCAGGCAGACAATCTAGAAATAATTGATTTCCATTGTCGCTGCTTAATCGTTGACGATATCTGGATTCCACTCGGCGAGTCGTTGCTTATCGCGAAATTTGATCCATTATGGAACAAACTCATAGATGGATTTGGCAACCATGACCCTGGGAATAAACGCCACGCCGGTTTACGACCACGTTGGGATGTTCTACATCCCGGACGTTCATGGGCGGAAAAATGTCAACCTCGTGAAGAAACGGCGGAACAGATTATCCGCGAGGCACGTGATTATCTCCGAAACAACCCGCCTCCTGATGACCTTTCCATGATAACGACATAAGTACCGGGGGGACACGGGTGACTCATCTTGGGTCTAATCGTCAAGTCAACATGTCTCTTGAGAAGTGAAACTATTCTCACTTGACCTTGTCTAAAGATTTTCAGAGGCAAAGCAATAGGAGCCCCTGGTAAAAATCCACTCATCATCCCTTCGTGTATAATTAGGTCATGATTTCATGCTTTTCGTTTTGATGTGAGCGGGGGGTATTCCATACAGAAAGCCATTAAATGCATGAAATCATGACCGTCTTGCCACCTCAGCCCCCATGGCCCAGGGAGTTCAGCATTGGAACAATTTGAAAGAGCAAAAAGATATCTATCGCGTGTCGAGGGTTTTTATGAGGGTATATTCTCGTCCTCAGGCCATGACAAGGATGCCTATGATGACGATGTTGTTTCTTTCTTCATTCATTGCTATCACATCAGGGACTGGATTATTCACTTGAACACATTAGGCATAACTGCAAAGCAAGTTGATGGCTATATAGATCAGCATAAAGCTCTGAAGGTGTGTGCCGACTTGGCCAATGGCTCCAAGCACTGCAAACTCACCCGCTCCATGCGCACTGAACGCCAGCCGCATATTGCGGGGAAAGAACGGCGTACGTCGACTTGGCTTACTGACAGTGGTGGCGGTGAAGTCATGAAGTGTAAATATACTATAGTGAGCAACACAGATATCCTTGATGCACTTGAGTTGGCAAGGGAGTGTGTTGAATTATGGGAATCCTTCATCGACGAATTGAAAGCACATAACAAATCAAGTCAGCATGACGCCAGCGGAGCTGGCGCCTCTGCTTGAGGTGTTCGGCATTTAAGGAGATCATAAATGAATAGGTTTAGGAATTCTGTTTTAACCCTGACAATCTTGTTTGTTAGTTTGTCGTATGGATGTACTTCATACAAAATTCCCCCAGTCGGCGGAAATATACTTTCCAACAAGGTTTCTCTAAATCTTGACGAAAGCGCAATATTTTTTTCAGGAGTTAGCTTCGACCTTCAAAACCAGCATAAAAAAGCATTTATATCTGCGCTTTCTTATATGACCCAACTCAATCGAAACACTGAGGGTGACAGAATTAACATTTCGGCTATCAAGATCGACAGCAGAACCCGATCAGGTGTTGGAGGTCCTGTAGTTATGGCAATATTATCTACACCAATAATATTACCATTTTCGTTACTAGGGAATGGCTGTGCAGTTGACATCAACCTATCATATGTCATCGCCAAAGAAGATGGTTCAGAAGAGCAAAGGACTGTCAGTCATACTATCCGTGGTTCTTATTCTGGGTGGTCATTTACTAGATTTTCGTTTAGAGAAAAAGTTAAAAAGAATCTTCAGGCCAAGGTACCAAAGCTAGCTGCGGAAATGCTTGTAGCAAACCTTCAAGAAGATAGGTTATAGAAAATAACGGCTATGCCGAACCAACGGTTGGAGAAGGTCTGTAAAACCTGCGGTTTCCAGCCCCTCAACCGAACCGTTCGCCTCAAAAATTGTAACTAAAAGAGATTAAAAATGCCTAATTGTGACTGGGGTCGCCCATGTACATGCAGAGAATGCAGAACTAAGTTTCGCAACGAAGTTTGCCCTATATGTGGATTTGACAATGTGGTTGAGCTTGAGGGGTCTGGTACAATCAGGACAGACAGATCGAAAAGGTATGAGTTATGCTGACACTACCTTTTCTACTGGCACCCCCATGCATCTAGAATGCTTCAATTGTGGTCACCATATCGTCAATGTAGAGTTTTACACCAGAATTTCAATCAGTAACTGCGAATCAAATATTAAGCGGGACGAGATAAGGGAATCAGCAAAACCTTGCGAAGACTGTAATAAAAACATCCAGAATTCATGTGGCACCTATAAAGAAATCGAATTGTTTGAAAACAACGGTAAATTTATTTGTAAGGAATGCTTCGCAAATAGGATAAAGAAAGAAAACCCCGATCCATCTAATCAGCATGAAAAATACTTTTTTAACAACCATGATCTGAAGTGGGTTCTATCAAAAGTACGGGTACTTTGCGAATCATGCGGTAAAGCACGATGGCTCAACCCCGAAAACCGTTGGAAAACTCAGTGCCTACCTTGCTACAAAAAGGCATAATCAATAAATTCACTTGACCGCAAAAACGCATGCTGCCCTACGAGGTGTATTCCGTGGGCGGCAAGATTAAGGTTGTTAGGGGTCACATATACGAGCAATGCAGGATAAAAGTCGGACTTTCGGAATAAAGCTTAGCAACATCCCAACCTGCAACATAAGGATGGAATTTGTTAATGATTTTAATCTTTTATCAGACCAAGACGTACGAGATCAATTCAAACAACATCAAAAACCGATACGAATATATAATTTAATTTGGCTCGACTTCCCAAGCAAGCTCCTAACACATTTGGTCCAAAAAACGATTGTTGGAATTGAATCGTATCTGCCAGGTGCTATGTATCATGAATTGGGTATAAGAGGGATATTAAAAGAAAATATAAAATATTTGAGGAATCCATTTTCCATAAGAAATTCTAGAGGTACTGCAAACTGTTATTACAATTCATTGCCGTCGATATTAGATGAAAGGATTGCTTTACGGAATATGGATAGTGAATTTTACTCACAAGTTGAATTGTTCTATAAAGAAATAAGAAATCCGCTTTTCCATGGTATGGAATTTGAGAAATCTGAACCTGAAATGGTTTTTGAGTTGTTTATCTTAATGGCTGATATATATGCTTGGGTTGATTCATGGCATGATCCAGATTCCACAATGAAGGGTTTAAAGAAACTGTGTAATAAAATAAAAACCTCCAGGAATGATGGATGATGGGATGCCAAAAACAAAAGGGGTCATCCATTAAAAGGCCCTTGTCAAGAGATAGACTTCTTCCTTTTGATGGAAAAAGCATTTTCCCATCTTGGGAAGGTTAATACTCGTAGAGTTCTCCGTCATAGTGATCAAGGCTTCTTTTCCTGCACCCGGTATTTCTCTCTCGTGTGTCGGCGTCTTGCACCGCACCAGTCATCCATCAGGTTCAAGGCGATTGAGGCAGGCAGTTGAGCTGATTGCCAACTGGCTGTCTCGCCCCTGTCCGTTTCACGGACCCAGAAAATCAGCGGTTCCTCGTCGTGTCCAATCAGATATAACAATCACAAATCTCATGGTTTAAGCCAACCCTCTAGTGGTTCACGACTCGGGCGGGAACAAGCCAAAATCACTGGGCGGGACGGCTACCAATCAAATCCTGTGGTTATACCAACCCCTCGTATGGTTCACCGCCCCGGCCAAATCATTACGCAAAAAGTTTGTTCGGATCGTATTCAACTCCATCTCTAATAATGAAATAACTTGCTCTGCATAGTTTGTGCGCTAAAGCAGCGTGGGCCACCATAAAGTTTTTCTTCGCTGTCTTCCTGTTATAAAATGCTCTGGCTGAAGGATCATAACGGCGGAAAAACTCAGCCGCCTCGGAAAAGGCCCAGGCCAAATACTTGTTGCCGTTTTTTCCGTTGCCGCTACCCTTTTTCTTGCCATTGCTCGTCCAAGAGGTAGGCACCTTGCGGCAATATGAAGAAAAATTGCCAACTTTCTCAAAACGCCCAATGTCACCTGTTTCCAGCATGATGGTAAGCGATATTATTCTGCCAATGCCTGGTATTGTTTGTAATCCTCTGAAAGGTGCCAGCAACTCAAGGAGTGAGTTGGGGTCGGACCAAAGCAACACACTGAAAACACGAATTAATCGTTCCATAAATAGGCGTTTTCAGGGCTTAGAGCATCATTTTTGCGGTCAAAAACAGTATTATAAGAGGATGATGGTTCCCGGAGGGTACTGATACCATTCGCCGAACGGATTTCCCGATTTCGAACTTTTCGCAATTTCCCCTTGATGTCCTCCAGAAATGCGGGGCTGCCAACCGCGATACTCTCGGACCATCTGACCTCCCTCGTTTGATTCACCTTTGCCCCAAGGGCCTCTTCAATCCATTGCCGGTGGACAATCGACAGTTGTTCGCTGCTTGGTATCCCGCACAACTTCATCAACGCCCCACGATCTATCAGGGTGTAGCGTCTTGGTGGATGCTGGATTTCGTGGTAACCAGAGGCTGGCCACTGTGAGGGATGGGCGACTTTACCGGCCCTAACCATATTCAGGTCGATGTAAGTGATACAGCGGTGCAGATGGTGGTCGGTTTCAATTGTCGTTGCATGATAACGATCTTCCCAGAAGGCGCCTTTACGATTCTTCCGCAGATTGAACTCTTGAGCGGTTCTGCCGGCGATCAACTGCAGGCTTTGCGGAATGGCTTCCTGGCCATCATCAAACACCAGTAAGTGGATGTGATTGGAAGTGACAATGTAATCGAGGATTTTTAGGCCAAAACGCTTCCTGGCCTCATACAGCCAATGCAGATAACGCCGGCGGTCATGCGCGAATTTCAGGAGGAATTCCTGCTTGTGGCAGCGATGGGTTATGTGCCAGACACAACCAGGAATATAGTGACGATTTGCTCGTGGCATGACTGAATATAGCCTGCCAATCAAAAATAGCAATAGCAACAGGGCAAGATCATATTCGGGCCTTCCCGGTCTTAAAACGGCTATTTCCCCATCAAAAACAATGCTCTAAGGCATAAAAAAGGCAGTTTTTCCAATCAAAACGACGCTTGTTCAACGAGTTGCCTTGGTCCGACCCCCAAATTAGGTATTGAACAGATCTGTGTATCACCCAAAACGGGAGAGAACACGAAAAGATCCCTATCGTCCTTAAATTTGCCTCAGCCGCTCCATATTTTTGTAACCTTCATATATTACGAATAATTATCCTTTACAAGCCATTTTTCGGAGAGCAATCCTCTTCTCCATATCATCCTGAATGGCGTAAAAAAACAGCCGGCGAGAGCGGTCCCCATGTTCACCAAACAGGCAAGCGGGCGCCAATAATTAAGGATAGTGTTTCCTGAACTGTTTCAATGGCTGTCCTCGATTTTTCGATCATTTTCTTTTCCCTATCGATCATTTTCGCTCCTCTGTTGACACGTCTGAATAATCTGTTAGGATGAGGCGCCTTTTTGCCTTGTGCAAGGATCGAAACACTCCGTGACTTTTTATATCAATTAACCAAATTAACCGGCAGGATTTCCATGAAAGTCAACTTGACCGTTTTCCTCCTTTTGCTGCTCGCTTCAACCTTGACCACCCGCGCCGAGGCGGCCCCGGATCTGCCTGATTACGGCGGATTCTCCGTTGATATTTCCGGCGACCTGCATGGGGGGATAACCCACGAGGACAATGACTCGAACACCTATTACCCCTTCGGCCTCCGCCTGCAGGCCTCGGTTGCCCATAGTCAGCAATTAAAACGGCAGGCAGAGCTTCTAGAAATAAAAAGTGATTTACCCGAAAACCCGAAGGGTAAAGAGCGTTTTCCTCCCCCCCATTTTACCCCTCCGGGGCTGGGCCATTTCCGGAGCGGAAAAAATCCGCATGGCCGGCGAAAATAATATTGACAGCCGCCTCCGCATTACGTACTTAGCGAAAATAAAATGTGGGGTGAATCGGCCGGGCAGCGGCCTGCCCCGCGGTTTAATCCGACAACATAAAATGCTAACCGGGAAACCGCCGGAGTGTGATTTACGGGGGGCTCTTTTATGTTTGATGGCGTCGCAAAAAGTCCGATCTACTGCGTTGCGGCGCATTTTTGCTTAGTCATCCCGTGACTTTTCGCGAACTTATCATGTTTGGTAATGCTCTGGAGAATTTACCGAACTGGAGGCTGTATCTTGCTCACCGTCAACACCTACCTGGGCCCGTCACGGGTCCACGGCATAGGTCTGTTTGCCGCCGAGGATATTCCGGCGGGGGCCTTTGTCTGGAAATTCAACCACCACGTCGATAAAATCTTCAAACAACAGGACTTTGTCGCCATGTGCCGTAAGGTCGACAGCTGCTGCCTGCGCCATTTGCTTAATTCCACTTACCGGCGGGGCAGCCGCTATTTCTACCTGACCGACAATGCCCGTTTTATCAACCATTCTGACGACCGGGACAATATCGTTTTCCTGACCGACTTCGCAGAGGTGGCCAAAACCGATATCGCGGCCCACCAGGAGATTCTCGAGAACTACAACCTGGCCTACGACAGCAGCGATTATTTTTTCATGGAGATGGTCAATCCCGACCCGGTCCATTATCTGCAAAGCCAACAGCCGGAGCAGCGCAGCCATGCTTAAGATCAAAACCTATCTCGACCGCTCTGCGGTCCACGGTATCGGCCTTTTTGCCGGGGACGACATCGGTCGGGGCACGACGATCTGGGAGTATCACCCCGGGGTCGATCTCTCTTTCAGCCGGGAGCGGTGGCTGGAACTGCTGAACACCCTTGCCCCGGCGGCACGCGATACCATCCGCCGCCAGAGTTATAAGGAGCGGGAGCTCTTCCACCTCTGTCTGGACCACGCCCAGTTTATGAACCATTCGCGGGAGCGGGGCAATGTCGGCAACGACCGGCGCCACAACACCATGTTCGCCCTGCTCCCCATCGGCAAAGGGGAGGAACTGCTCTGCGATTACTTCGAGTTCAGTGATCCGGACGATTACCATCTGGCTTTTCTTGGCTGAAAACCAGGGCGTGAGCGGGCGGCATTGTTGCCTTTCTGGATCCGGCCCGTTCCCGAAGGGACACCGATTCAGGGAGAACCGGGGCGGAAGGCAGAAGGAGGTCAGAATGATTTTGCGGATTTTCACCTGAGTGCGCGGCCCCGTGAATTCTCGGGGGCATTGCCTGGGGATTTCTAAAAGCAGTGGCCCCAACAGGAAGATGGCCGAAAAGTAAAGTTGTCTGCCTGTGGCAATATGCTATAATCGCCAGGAAACGACAAAACCAATGAACTTCAAAGGTCACCGGGCGAAATAAAATGGATCTGAGCAACGCACTTTCCGAACTGTTCTGGCTGAAGATATTCGTCACCCTGCTCTGCGGCGGTCTGATCGGCTTTGAACGGCAGTGGCGCGGCAAACCGGCCGGCATCCGCACCTCGATCCTGATCTGTCTCGGCACCGAGATCTTCGTTTCGTTCGGGGCCATGCTGGATGGCCCCGCAGCCGATCCGGCCCGGGTCGTCGGTCAGGTCATCACCGGAGTAGGCTTCCTCGGCGCCGGAGTGATCATGGGCAAGGAGGGGATTGTCAAGGGGGTGACCTCGGCGGCGGTGATCTGGATTCTGGCCGCTATCGGGGTGGTGATCGGTATGGGTTATCTCTTTACCGCCCTGGCCCTTACCCTGGTTACTCTCGGGGTTCTGGTCGGGGTGGAATTTCTGGAATCTACCTTCAAGAAATTGCGAAAAGGGGTACATGGCCAATACCACCGGGGCTGAGCGGCGGGCTTATACCGCAAGGGCATAAGTTTCATTTGAGCAGGCCAGCTGCTCAACTCAGCTTTATCCAATGCGCCTGCGCGGTCGTGATTGCGGGCGGCGCTAAAAAACTCCGAAGATTGATGGCGTCGCAAAAAGTCAAAAAGCAAGTCATTGCGAGCGTAGCGAAGCAATCCAGACATATCTAACTAGTTGAAAATGCTGGATTGCTTCGTCGCTTTGCTCCTCGCAATGACGTGGCAGGCAACTTTTTGCGAACTATCAAGATCGATGGCCTACGCAAAAGTCGAAAAACCCCTTACTTCGACAGGCTCAGGATGAGCGGCTTCCGCGGCGAAATCTCCCCTGTTTCGAGGCCGCCACCATTCGCGGTTTGAAGCTGCTCTATGGTGAGATTTGCGGTTTCACATGGGGATGGCGGCTTTTTGTTTAGCAATCAGGCGACGGTGGCCGGAGCGGCGGCGTCCGCGGGGTGCTCCGCGGAGCCCTCTGTCCTTGCGACCAGATCCTGAAAACCCTGCCGGGCCCGGATGTCGCCGATTACCGCCACCACATCGCCCTCGCGAAAAACAAAATCGGCGCCGGGATTGGGGTTGAACTCTTCCTGGCGGATTACCCCGACAACGGTGGCCCCGATGGTTCGGCGGATGTGGAGTTCGCCGATGGATTTGCGCACCACCGGGCTTTCCGGGGGCAGCTCGATCCAGGCCAGTTCGAGGAGGTCCTTGGCGTGGCGCAGGATGGCCATCACCTGATTGTCGACCCCGGCGTCTTGCAGGGGCCGGTAATGTTCATGCCTGACCGTATCGGTATAGCCCTGGATGACGGTGGCTGGCACATGGAGCCAGGCCATGGCCTGCCGGGCGATTTCCAGCCCAGCCTCAAGTTCGGGCAGGACCACCAGGTTGACTCCGGCCCGCTCCAGTTCTTCCATCTGCACTACCCCTTCAGCCCGGGCGACAATATGCAGGTCGGGATTGAGGAGCCGGGCCTTGTGGACTGTACCGAGGGCGACCAGCATGGCGGGAACGGTAACCAGGAGCATTCTGGCCCGCTCGATACCGGCGGCCTCCAGCACCACCGGTTGGCTCGCGTCTCCGAAAATCACCGGGATCTTTGCTTCCTTGCACGCCTCGACCCTCTGCTGGCTCAGTTCCACCACCGCGAAGGGCACCCGCAGCAGCCTCAGGACCTGGGCGATATGCTGTCCCACCCGGCCGCCGCCGGCGATAACCACATGATCCCGCAGGCCGGCCGCCGGCAGGTTGACGCTCTGGAAAGGTTCGTGCCTGAACATCCGTTTGCGCAGCGAATAGAGCGGGCCGCTCAGCCGCGAAACAAACGGGGTGAGGATCATGCTGATCACGGCGACGGTCAGGACCAGGGAGTACATCTCGGCGGTGATCGCCTCCTTTTCGAGACCGACCCTGGCCAGCACGAAGGAGAACTCCCCGACCTGAAACATCCCCAGCCCGACGGCGATGGGCACGATATTGCGGTAGCGGAACAAGCGGGCAATCGCCCAGAACAAGAGACCCTTGCCGATCAGGATCAGGAGCAGGACCAGGCTGACGCTCCCCAGGTGCGACACGAAGAAGGCGGGATCGAGCAGCATCCCGGCGGAGGTGAAGAAGAGCAGCCCGAAGATATCGCGCAGAGGCAGGATGTCGCTTAAGGCCTGGTGGCCGTAGTCGCTTTCGCTTAAGACGATCCCGGCCACAAAAGCCCCGAAGGCGAAGGAGAGCCCGAACAGATAGGTGGCATAACCGATGCCCAGGCCGATGGCGGTGATCGACAGCATGAAGAGTTCCCGGGAGTTCCAGCGGGCGATATGTTTCAGCAGCCAGGGCAGGAGCCTGGCACCCATCAGGATCATCAGGGCCAGGAAGAGGGCGGATTTCAGGGCCGCAAACGCGAGGAGCGGCAGGCCGCTTTCCGGCGCACCCAGCTGGGGGAGGATGATCATCATCGGCACCACGGCCAGGTCCTGGACGATCAGCATGCCGATCATCACCCGGCTCGAGAGGGTGCCCATCCAGCCTTGGGCCATCAGGGTTTTCAGGATGACCATCGTGCTGGACAGGGAGATGATCGCCCCGAACCAGATGGAGGGCGCGGGCGCGAAGCCCAGATAGCGGCCGATCAGATAGCCGTAGCCGATGGTCAGCCCGATCTGGATGGGGGCGCCGATCAGGGCGATCTTGCGGACCGGTCGCAATTCGGTAAGGGAAAATTCGAGACCGAGGGCGAAGAGCAGCAGGGCCACCCCGATTTCGGAGAGCAGCTCGATTTGATGGAGTTCGGTGACCAGCCCGGCGGCATGGGGACCGATCAGCAGGCCGGCGAAGATATAGCCGATGATGATCGGCTGTTTGAACTGTTGAAAGATGATCGCGCCGAACAGGGCGGCGACCACAATCATGATAAAATCAGCGGCAATTCCCATGATGGTTGCCCGTGGTTAAATTTTGATGGCGTCGCAAAAAGCCCGATCTGCTGCGTCGTGGAGCACCCCAAGGGTTCTGTTCAATCCACCCTTGAGGGGGGCACTTCCGTTGGGCGCATATCGAACTTTTTGCTTAGCCATCCCCTGACTTTGCGAACTTATCAAATTTTGAATACTACTACTACTCTATATTAAAATGGGGCCGCGAAAAAGGGTTTTGGGCAGTTAAGGCGAATAATCAGCCCCCCGCCCTGACTGAAATTAATTGAAAGTGCCAATCCTTTGGCAAGATTTGTGTGATACAATTACTGATCCGATTCCGGCTGATAGGGCATGCCGGAATGATGAAACTTGCTCTGTAACTTGTGGATTCCGAGGCCGGGAGCATGAATATAATAACGAGCAGGAAACGACCATGAATTGGGAGTTGGGTGTCGTTGCTTTGGCCACCTTCTTCGTAACCATTGGGCCGGTCGATGTGGCGGTGGTCTTCGCGATACTGAGCCGGAGGACGACCTCGGCGGAACGTCGGGCCATGGCATGGCGCGGAACCCTGGCGGCGGCCGGAATCCTCCTGCTGTTCGCCCTCGTTGGCGAAATGGTGCTGGCATTTCTCGGGATTTCGTGGCCGGCCCTTTACACCGCGGGAGGCATTCTCTTGCTGCTGATCGGCATCGACATGGTCTTTGCCCGCAGTTCGGGCGGAGTCTCGGTCACCGAGGCCGAAACCATCGAAGCAAAGAGCCGGGAGGATATCTCGATCTTTCCGCTGGCCACCCCGCTTTTGGCCGGGCCCGGCGCGATGAGCGCCTCGGTTCTGATGATGAGTAAGGCGGCCGGCGAACCGGCGGCGCAGATTGTGGTGTTTGGCGCCCTGCTGGCGATCATGGTACTGACCCTGGTCTGTCTTCTGTTAGCGGGCCGCATCCAGCACCTGCTCGGGATTACCGGCGCCCATGTGCTGAGCCGGGTTCTTGGCGTATTGTTGTGCGCCCTGGCGGTGCAGTTTGTCTTCGACGGCCTCAAACAGAGCGGTTTGCTTGGCTGACATTCATTCTCCGGCTCCGGCAGATCGGGAAATAATCAAGAAAATAGATGGGAGTCGCCATGGTTAGCTCGAAAAAAGACGATCAACCCCTGAAATTGTATAACTCCCTGGCCGGTAAAAAACAGCTCTTCGCACCCCTGGCCGAAGGGCATGTTAAGATTTTCACCTGCGGTCCCTCCATCTATGACCGGCCCCATCTCGGAAATTACCGAACTTTCCTTTACGAGGACGTCCTGCACCGATATCTCGAATATCTCGGCTATGAGGTGGAGAGGCTGATCAATTTTACCGACGTTGAGGACAAGTCGATTGTCAGTTCGGCCAAGAAAATGGCAAAGTTGCAGGCTACCACGGAGGAATCGGCGGATAAGTTTTTCCAGAATTGCGGATTGCTGCATATCAAGGTGCCGGACTTCATCCCCCGTTCCTCGACAAGCATCGACCAGGCAGTGCGCCTGATCAAGAAGCTGATGGATAAAGGTTATGCCTACAGGCTCGGTAATGATTATTTTTACGATCCTCTCAAGTTTTCCGGGTTCGGCAAGCTCTATGGCCTCGATATGAACCGCTGGCCGAAAAGGAAAATCCGGTACCGTAAGGACACCTATGAGGGCAACCGCTGGAACCGCGGCGATTTTATCCTCTGGCATGGCTACCGCAGGGAGCGGGACGGCGATATCTACTGGGAAACCGAACTGGGTAAAGGGCGGCCGGCCTGGAACATTCAGGATCCGGCGATGATCACCAAGCATCTCGGTTACCGGATCGATATAGCCTGTGGCGGGGTAGACAACCTTTACCGGCACCATGACTATAATATCGCGGTTATCGAAGGCGTGTCGGGGCAAAAGTTCGCCAATTTCTGGCTGCACGGTGAACACGTTCTCCTGAACGGCAAGAAAATGTCGAAGAGCAAGGGGGATATTCTTTACCCAAAAGATCTTCTCGGCAAAGAGATAAGTGCGGTGGACATCCGATATCTTCTGATCTGCGGCCACTATCGGCAAAAGCTAGACCTGACCGATAAAATGTTGGCTGAAAAAGAAAAGCAATGCCGGAGACTCCGGGAGCTCGCCGGTAAATTTATCAGGCCTTTGTTTGGGGCAGGGACGGCGACCCCCGAGTCTGAGAAGACTATCGCGATGCTGACCAGGGATTTTAACCAGGCGATGAACGATGATCTTGACGTGGAGCGGGCATCGCACTCCCTCTTGAGCAATCTTCAGAGACTGGAAAGGCATCGGGAAAGAAACGACCTGGACGAAGCCCAAGGCGATAGAATCAGAAAGGAACTGTTGCGGTTCGACAGGGTTCTGCAGGTTCTATTTGAATGATTTCGGATTGATCCTGGTACAAAAATTAATCTTTTTTGGGAATATTGTATAAATTTTTGTACCAAACAGCCCCGCCTCGATTGCGTAATGCATTTCCCTATCATATTGAAATATCGATTATTCGTGTTGTCCGGCTACTTTTTTATGATATTGGCACGGGCATTGCATTAAATAAAAAACAAATCAACATCACAAATACCTCGCACTTTTCCCCTAGAAAGGTCGGCTTCTTTTCCCCCGAAGAGCCGGCCTTTTGTTTTATCCGGCATTATTTCGCTTCAGCCAACTTCTATTTTATCGGTTTTATGATATATCTATCGGAATGAATGCCAGCGCGGTTGATAAATGCCCGGTTGCCCTGGAAAGCTGCGAAGATTACGGCCGGGACCGGCTCAAACAGAAAATAGAACAGGTCGGTCAGGCGGCCGGTTTGCGGATCAATCCGGGGTCAACGGCGCTTCTCAAGCCCAATCTGGTAGCGGCCGGTTCCGGCCCGCTTCATCTTGCCTGTACCAGCCCGGATTTTGTCGCGGCTGCGGCTGAATGGTGTCTCGATCAAGGCGCCAGGGTTGTGGTCGGGGATTCCCCGGCCTTCGGCAGCGGCCTGATGGTCATGGAGGCCTGCGGCCTGGCGGAAAAGTTGCGGCCTCTGGGAGTGAAGATGGTCGATTTCGGGCGGTCCCGGACCGTCAAGCTGCCCTGCGGGATGAAGGCACCGGTCAGTGTCGAGGCCCTGGACAGCGATGTCCTGGTCAATCTGCCCCGGGTCAAGGCCCACAACCAGCTCTATGTCAGCCTGGCCGTCAAGAACTACTTCGGGGTGGTGAGCGGCTGGCGCAAAGCCCTGCACCATGCGGTCAATGGCGATATAGGCACCCGCTTCGAGGAGCTGCTGGTCGATCTGCCCGGCCTGTTCGGCGATACTTTCACCCTGCTTGACGGGGTAATCGCCATGCAGGGCAGCGGTCCCATGACAGGGGAGCCTTATCCGCTGCGGCTGATCGGCGGCGCCATCGATCCCGTGGCCCTGGATACCGCGGTGATGCGGATCATCGGGGCCGATTACGGCAAGAGCCGGATCTGGCTGGAGTGCAGGCGGCGCGGCCTGGCCGGCGCCGATCCCGGCCGGCTCGAATTTCCATTGCTGCATCCCCGTGAGCTCTCCGCGCCGGAATTCATCCTGCCGGAACAACTCAGCCCGGTGACCTTCCATCCGGGCCGGATGCTGATCGGCGCCTGCCGGCGGGGTGCCGCCGGAATTTTCAAAACATGATTCATCATTCTCTTTACAACTAAAGGGGAACAACTTATTCTGACTTGCTGAGCGAGATAAGCTGGTTCCTGTCCATAATTGATCTAATATCCCGTTTCTCGTTCCGGCCAGTGAAAGCCCTTTGATATACCTCTGATAAAGGAGTTCCCCAATGTTCAATCTGCAAGGAAAAGTAGCGCTGGTAACCGGCAGTTCCCGGGGAATCGGCAAGGCCATCGTATTGCGGCTGGCCGAAAACGGCGTGAACATCGTGGTCAATTACGTGCGTCATAGGCGTGACGCCGAGGAAACCGCCGCCCTGATCGAAAAGAAAGGGGCCCATTGCCTGGTGGTTAAGGCTAATGTCGCCAATGACGAAGATGTCAAAAACATGTTCGGTCTGATCAAGGAAAAGTACGGCCGGCTCGATATCCTGGTCAGTAATGCCGCCTCGGGAGTGCTGAAACCGGTAATGGAACTGAGCAGCCGCCACTGGAACTGGGCGATGGACATCAACGCCCGCTCCCTTCTGACCCTCGCTCAGCAGTCCCTGCCCCTGATGGTCGACGGCGGCCGGATCATCGCGGTCTCGAGCCTCGGCTCGGTCCGGGCCGTCGAGAACTATACGGCGGTCGGCGCCTCCAAGGCCGCCCTGGAATCCCTGGTCCGGCATCTCGCCGTTGAACTCGGTCCCCAGGGGATCCTGGTCAATACGATCAGCGCCGGGGCCGTCGATACCGAGGCCCTGAAAAAATTTCCAAACCGCGAGGAGATTCTCAGCGGCGCCCTTGAGAGGACCCCGGTGGGACGGCTCACCACCCCGGAGGATGTCGCCGATCTGGCCCTGTTCCTGTGCAGCCCCCTGGCCCGGATGATTCACGGCCAGACGGTCGTGGTCGACGGCGGTTATTCGATCAGGGCGTGATTTTCACGGTGACACTATTTTCAGAAATGACGATCAATTAATCCTCGCTTCCGGTTCGCCTCGCCGCCGGAGGTTTCTGGCGGAACTGGGCCTTGAGTTTACGGTGGTGGCGGCCGATGTCGATGAATCGGTGCGGCCCGGCGAGCTGCCCCAGGCTTTCGTTAATCGCCTTGCCGGGGAAAAGGCGGCGGCGATGGCTAACGATCATCCCGGGGCCTGGGTGATCGGCGCGGATACGGTGGTGGTCATGGCCGGTGAGATTCTCGGCAAACCGGCCGGCCCGGACGATGCCCTGGCCATGCTGACCCGCCTGGCCGGCCGGACCCATCAGGTGTGGACTGGATTTGCCGTAATCAATAAAGCCAGGGGGGTTGCCGTGGTCAGGGAAGTGCGGACCGAAGTGACCTTTGTCGGGGCGGCAAGGGAGGTGCTGGCCGCCTACGTCGCCTCCGGTGAGCCGCTGGACAAGGCCGGGGCCTACGGAATTCAAGGCAGGGGCGGCCTGCTGGTCGAAAGGATCGACGGCTCCTACAGCAATGTGGTGGGTCTGCCGATGGCCGAACTGGTCGAGGAACTACTCCAGTTGGGCGCGATTCGGCCGTTTTTAGGGGTGAGGTTAAGGACAGGTTCAAGGTTCAAGGTTCAAGGTTAAAGACTTAAGGACTTAAGGGCAGCTGTATGGGGCGATGACGGTGAGGAGTCAGAGGCGGGGGGGTGATCAAATCGTGGGTAATGAGATTTATATCGACATTTCACGCTTAGCACATTATGGCCACCGACCGGGAGTTGGCTAAATTCCTAGCCCGCAAGGGGTGAAGTGAAACAGGTCTTCGGGATTCCGCTTTTCGGTCGATCACGCTTCGAGTAACCGATCACGGGATAAGCTACACAGGGTTGGCCAATCTCCCATTTGGTAAGCGATTCCAAGGTGCCGGAGATCAAGACATCGGCCTGTCCCGTCTTATCCGGGCCGCCGTCACAGGCCGCTCAGGAAGAAATCGATTCTCTCCTCCATCTGGGGCATAAACCGTTCCTTTCTGGTCCGGCCTGTGACGGGGTCGAGCCCGGCCCGCAACCTTCCGTAGGACATATTCTCAACTCTGAGCAGCCGATCGATCCGCCAGTTGCGGCGAAATTGCCTTAAGTTGCCGCCCCGGTAGGGGACCGGGCTTTTTACCCAAAAGATTAAAAGGTCCACCTCGGCCCGGCTGGAATCGCGGTGGGCCGCGCTGTACCAGTTGCGGCCCGGAGTCGGAAAGACCAGCAGGGTCGAGTTCCCGCCCGGCTCGATCCCCGCCAGGCCGTTCCGGACCTTCTCCGAAGCAAGCACCATTTCAAGGCAGTTTTCCAGAAAACGGTTTCTGACCCGCTCCACCGGCGCGGCTTGCAGGGCCGGACCCTTGACCAGCAAAAGGGGGACGGCGTCCGCACCGCGGCCGGGCAGGGGGTAGGCCGCGGTTACCGCCGGCAGGGAGGTTCGGAAAGCGCTCCGCAATTCGAGAATCAGCAGGCCGGTAACGGTCGCCATGGTCAGGACCAGGCAGAATGAAAGGGCGATTGCGGCCCAGGCCGGCAGTCCGGCCGGCTTGAACCTCGCGAGTTTCGCCCCCGCCGCTTTTTCGCCCGGGAGCAGAAAGTAAGTGTGGTCCCGGTAGGCGTCGTATTCGGCGCCGAAGAGTTCCCGGCAGCGGCGCTCTTCGGCGCCGGCCAGCAGGTAGTAGAGCCAGAGCATGATAAAGTAGGCGATGAAGGTGAGCAGGCGGCCCCAGGTCAGGATGATGCCGAGGCCGAAGAGGGCCAGGGCCAGATACTGGGGATGACGGAACTTCCGGTAGATCCCGGTCCTGACCAGGCCGCTGCGCGCTATTTTCCCGGCGTATATCTGAAAGGCCCCGATCAGAAAAATCATGCAGCCGGCGATGATCAGGAGAAGCCCGAGGGGAAACAGGGTATGGACGGGGAGGACGAAGTGGACCAGCCGGGCCGTCCAGGGATTTGCGCTCAAGGTTTCGATGTGCATCACCGAACCGTAGAGAAAGCCGGCGAAGGGCAAGAGCATCCAGACCGGTTCCAGGATCACGAAGAAGGCGAGCACCCTGAGAATAACCGACCCCACACTGTTGGAGGGAGGGTGCTCGGCGCTGTTTTTGCGGAGATTGTCGATCATCTTTCGTTAGTCGGCAGCAGGCAACCGAATCCCCCGCCTTTCCAGAAGGCTGCCTTCGGCCAGGAAGAGATTGACCAGGGCGATCCGGTAATCGATCACAGCCTCGATCTCGGCCAGTTCGCTCAAGAGCAGGTCCCGCTGGGCCTGGGCGACCAGGAGCGAGGTGCTGTCCCCGATCGAGAACTTTTCCTGTTCGGCCTCAAGGGTCTGCGCCTGGAGTTGGCGGGTAATCGCGCTGGCTTCGATCTGCCGCCGGGTCCGCTCGGTCTCGTTCAGGGCCAGGCGGACATCTAGTTCGACCAGACTCCGCAGGTTTTCGATTGCCGCCAGGGCCTGCTCCCTAGAGGCCCGGGCCAAGAGGTCGCGGCCTTCGCTTTCGCGCCTGCCCAGATAGGTGCTGAACCTGATCCCGGCGGCCAGTTCGTAATTGTCGTCGTCCAGGTTGTTGACCGAGCTGCCGAACGATTCGGCATAGCCGGTCTTGCCCAGATCGATGAAAAGATCGAGCTTCGGCAGGAGTCCGTTCCGGGTCCGGACCAACTCCAGATTGAAGTGGTCCCGCCGTAGCCGGGCCTCGTTCAGGTCGGGCCGCAGCCGGTCGGCCAGGGCCAGCCGCTCATCCTGATCGGTCAAGGGGATCGGTTCGGTACGCGGTTGGCTGGTAGGCTCGATCCGCAGGCCGGGTTGAGTCGGGCCGGTGATATTCAAGAGACGCAGCAGGCGCAGGCGCTGCTCCTCCAGATTGCTGCGGTTATCGATCAGGGCCTGTTCCCGCCGGGCCACTTCGGCCCTGGCCGCCGCCGCCGCGTTCCGCGGCAGCACCCCCACTTCGATCCTCTTTTCCACCTCGTCGAGCTGCTGCCTGGCGATGGCCAGGGAATGCTCATAAATCCTGATGCCTTCCCCGGCCAGGACATGGCGCCAGTAGGCGGTCTCGATCTCAGCCACCAGGGCCTCGGCGAAGCCGCGTAATTCGTACAGGGAAGCCCGGCCGGAAAGCCGGGCCTGCCTGATGTCGAGCAGGTTGACCGCGGGCCCGAATCCCCTGAGCAGGGATTGGGTAACCGAAAGCCCGATCCGGGCCTCCCGTTGCTTAGGCGTGCGGTTCGAGGTCGAACTGGTGAAACCCAGCCCGGCCTCAAGGTCGGTGCCGGTCGGCAGGCGCTGGCGCATTCCCAGCTCGGCGGAAAATTCCTCGGCCTCGACGCTGAATTGCTCGCCGGTGCTGCGGGCGGTTTCGCTGACCCTCTCCTCGGCGTATTTCAGTCCCGCGAAAAGTTCCGGATCGTAGGTTCCGCGTTCGATCTCCTCGAAAGCCCCGGCGATGAGCGGGCCATGCCGTTCAACCAGCAACTCGCTGTTAGCCTGGAGAGAGATGGTCACCGCCTGCTCCAGGGAAAGGCGCAGGGTGTCGTTCTCCGCTTCCGGCCAAAGGGGAAGGGAAGACCGGCTCTCCAGGGCCGGGAGCTGTTCCGGCTCGATTGGCGGAACCCGGGCCGGTTCGGAACGCTCAACGTAGAGCGACTCCATATCGTGCCAGCGATCCGGGCTGGCGCAGGCCTGAAGGGGGAGCAGGGCGGCGAGGAAGATAACGGTTCGAGCGGCCCTGGCCGGATTGCCCTTGATTATGGCCCTCATGGCGTCTTCTCCCGCCCGGAGTGAACCAGGGAGAAGACCACCGGAATCAGCACCAGGGTGATCAGGGTGGAGGCGGACAGGCCGCCGACCACGGCCCGGGCCAGGGGAGCCTGGGCGTCGGCGCCCTCGCCGATCCCCAGGGCGAGGGGCATGAGGGCCAGAACGGTGGTCAGGGTGGTCATCAGAATGGGGCGCAGCCGCCGCCGGCCCGCCTCGGCAACCGCTTCCCGCACCGTCATTCCTTGCCGCTGCAAGCGGCCGGCCTGGTCGACCAGCAGGATGGCGTTATTGACCACGATGCCGCCCAGCATGATGCAGCCGATATAGGATTGCAGGTTCAGGGTGGTCCCGGTCAGAAACAGGGTGAGCAGCACCCCGATCGCGGCCAGGGGTACGCTGAGCATCACGATCAGGGGATCGCGGAACGACTCGTACTGGCAGGCCAGCACCATAAAGACCAGGAGCAGGGCGAGAAGCAGGGAGACGGTCAGCTCCCGGGAGGCCTTCCGCTGTTCTTCAAAGCTGCCGGCGATGGTCAGTTCGTAGCCCTCCGGGGTGACTATCGAGTCGAGGGCGGCTTCGACATCGGCCGCCACCGAGCCCTGGTCGCGGCCGGCCACATTGGCCCGGACGGTGATGAGCCGCTGCTGGTCCTTGCGTTCGATCAGGGCCGGACCCCGGCTGGGCTCGGTATGAACCAGATTGCGCAACGCCACCCGGGTATTGTCCGGCGCGGTCAGGACCAGGTCGAGAATCTCGTCCATGGACTGCTTCTCTGCGTTCTCAAGCTGGACGAAGATCCGGTACGACTGCCCTCCGTCGCGGAATTCGCCGGCCTTGGCGCCGGCCAGGGCGGTCTCCAGGGTTTTGCTGACATCCCTGACGGTCAAGCCGAGATCCGCCACCTTGTCGCGGTCGACCAGGATTGCCTGCTGGGGCACGCCGCTCTTGCGGCTCACCTCGATATCGGTGATGCCGGGGATCCCCTCCAGGGCGGCGCCTACCTGTTCGGCGAGATGGCCGAGGACGTCGAAATCAAAACCCCTTACCTCTACGGTCAGCCCTTCGTCGCCGCCGAGGAGTCGTTCCAGGATGAACTGGCCCTGGGGTGCGCGGACCCGGATCTTCATACCGGGGATGCGCTCTTCGAGGCGCTTGCGCAGGTCCTCGGCGATTTCCGAATTGGACCTTTGCCGTTCGGCGGCGGGCCTGAGCGAAATCCGGATATCGCCGCCGGCTTCGGCGTTGCGCCCCCCGGAGGTGACGCTGGTCACCGAAGAGAGCGTTTCAGGCACGGCCGGGAAGACGATCTCCTCCATCAGGCGGGTCTGTTGTTCCACGAGATCTAGACGGGTTCCCACCTCCATCTCGCCGCTGACCCTGACTTGGCCCTCGTCGCTGGCGGGCAGAAACTCGGTGCCGATCAGCGGAAACAGCAAGAGGCTGGCGGCCAGGAGAGCGGCCGAGATACCGATCACCAGGCCCCGGCGGTTCAGGGCGCGGCCGAGGAGATTCGCGTAAGCGGTGTCGATCCGTTTGAACAGCCGATCCGACCAGGCGGCGAGTCCGGCCAGCCGGGAAGAAGGGTCGGCCGGGACGGTGCTTTTCTTCAGTAATTTCGAGGCGAACATCGGCACCAGGCTGAGGGCGACCAGGAGCGAGCAGGTCAGGGCGAACATCACCGTGTAGGCCAGTTCCCTGAAGAGCAGACCGGAAACGCCGCGCACGAAGACCAGGGGCAAAAAGATCACCAATGTGGTCAGGGTGCTGGCCAGGATGGCCCCGCCCACCTCTCCCGCCCCTTCAATCGAGGCGGTGTCGCTTTCTTCCCCCTCCTCCTGGCGGCGGCGGAAGATATTTTCCAGAACGACCACCGAACTGTCGACCATCATGCCCACCCCCAGGGCGAGGCCGCCCAGGGTCATCAGGTTGATGGTGAAGCCGCCGAAGAAGATCATCGCGAAGGTGGCGACGATCGAGATGGGAATGGCCAGGGTGATGACCAGGGTGCTGCGGACGTTGCGGAGGAAAAAGAACAGGACCAGGGCGGCGAGCCCCCCTCCGTAGAGGACTGAATTTGCCACGTTGCGGATCGAACGCTCGATGAAATTGCCCTGATCGATCACCGGCACTACGTGCAGCTGGGGAAAATCGTGGTTGATTTCGGCGATCGCCGCCAGCACGCCGCTGGCCACCTCGACGGTGTTGGCGCCGGGCTGTTTGCGGATCCCGATGCGCAGGCCGGGATCGCCGTCCAGGCGGACGATCCGGCTCCGCTTTTCGTAGGTGTCCCGCACCTCGGCGATCTGGCCCAGGCTGATCAAGCCGTCGCCGCCCCTTGCCACCACGGTGTCGCGGATCTGTGCGAGGTTGATAAATTCGGCCGGCGCCCGCAGGGTCACTTCATAGCGGCCCTGGTCGATCTTGCCGGTGGGCAGATCTAGATTGGCGTTACGCAGGGCGGTGACGATGTCGTTCAGGGGGATGGCCAGGGCCTTGATCATTTCGGCTTTAAGCTCGATACGGATCTCGCGCCGGTATTCTCCCCAGATATCGACCTGGGCCACCCCGGGCACCCGGGCGAAGCGGAAACGGAGCTGGTCGTTGACGATCCGGGTCAGCTCCACCGGGTCCATCGGGCTGGAGATCCCCATGATGATTACCGGAAAACTGGAGATGTCGAATTTGCTTACCCGCGGCCGCTCGATGTCGTCGGGCAGTTCGTTGATCTCGTCTTCGAGCTGGGCCTGGACGTCGATAGCCGCGGTGTCGATGTCGGTGCCCCAGTTGAAGGTGACCCGGACCTGGCTGCGGCCCTCGGAGGATTCGGAGGTCAGTTCCTCGACCCCCGGCACCGTGGCGATGATCTCCTCGATAATCTGGGTGACCAGCTGCTCCATCACCACCGGGCTGGCGCCTTCGTAGCCGGTGCGGACCGACAGGGTGGGCAGCTCGATATTGGGCAGCAGGTCGATCTGCAGCCGGCTGAAGGAGATCAGCCCCAGGATGAGCACGATTGCCATAATCATCGTGGTGAAGATCGGGCGGCGGACGCTGAACAGGGGCAGGTTCACGGGCTGCTTTCGCCTCCGGCCGGCATCGGCGTGGCGGCGGCGATATGGATGGCGGAGCCGTCCTCGATGAGTTGCTGGCCCAGGGTGACCACCCGGCCGCGAAGCTCGGCGCCGACCAGCTCCACCTGCCCGCCTTCCCGGATCCCCGGTTCCACCTCGATCCATTCCACCGAATTTCCGGCCGCTCCGACCATGAAAATTCCGGTCCGGTTGCTGCGGCGGGTGATGGCCTGTTCCGGGACGCTGGCCGCCATTTCAACCCGGTCGAGCTCCAGGGTGCAGCGCCCGAACATCCCCGGTTTAAGGAGGTGGTCCGGATTAGGCACGGTCAGTTCGATCCGGGCCTGGCGGGAAGATTCCCGAAAGATCGGGGCGATGCGGGAGATCGTCCCGGCGAAGGTTCGGCCGGGAAAGGCGTCGGAACGCAGCTGTCCCTCCTGGCCGATGGCGATGCGGGGATAATCCCTCTCGGCGACCATGATCACCGCGATGACCGGATCCAGGTCGATGATCGAGAAGAGCGGGGTATTGGCCGCCACGGTGCTGCCTTCGTCGGCGTAGCGTTCGGCGACGGTCCGCTCGCTGTCGTCCTGTTCCCAGTTCGCCTCGATCCGGGTATAGCTCAGGCGAATTTCGGCCGCGGCCAGGGCGGCCTTCTCCTGTTTGAGGACGGCCCCGGCCACCTTGACCGCGGCCTGGCCGGCCAGGAATTCGGCCCGGGCCGAGTCGAGGGCGCTGTCGGAAGCGATGCCCCGCTCCTGCAGGGTCCTGGTCCGCTCCAGCTGCCGTTGGGCGATTTCGAGGTGGCTGGCGGCCTCGACCCGGTTGGCCTCGGCCACTGCCAACCGCGCTTCGGCCTCGGCCACCGCCTGCCTGAATTCGCCGTCTTCCAACTCCGCGACCAGCTGACCCCGGCTGACCGGGTCGGAAACATCGACATGGAGGCGCCGGATGCGGCCGCTGACCTTGGGGGCCACGGTGAATTGGGTCCGGGGTTCGATGGTGCCGCTGAAGGTGCGGCGCAGGGCGAGCGGCCCGTGTTGCACCTCGGCGACTTCGACGGGGATCGGCCGCCGCTCCCTCTCGGGCCGGTTCTTGCCTGCGCCTTTTTCAAGAAGGCGGCCGGCCACGATTGCCCCGAGGAGCAGAATGATAATGGTGGCCGCGATCCAGGCCGGTTTCAGTTTGCGCGGCGGCATAGGTTGACTCTGTTAAATTTTGCGGAGATTTCCGTCGGGAACCGTAATCTATAATATATCGGATGGGTCCCGGCTACTACAAGTTTCCGGGTTTTTCAGTCTGACGACATACTAGTCGATTACTTCGGGCGGGAGATAGATGGTGAACTCGCTGGTCGGCCCGAGCAGCACACTGTGCGGCCGTTGCTGCTCCTGCTCGGAAACCAGATTCGTTTCGGCCAGAAAAGCAAAAGAGGCATGCCTGAGTCTGGCCTCCCTTAAGATTATTTCGGGATGCCAGATCGAAAGGCGGCTCAACCTGCCGTCCCGGCGCCGGTAATAGCCGCACAGGGGGTGGCTCAGGTATGCCAGGGCGGTCTCCCGGTCGGGGAAGCCCGGCGGGATAACCGGGTCGTCTTGATCCTGATATAGCTCGACTGCGGCGGCGGCCCGTTCCGATCTTGTCCGCATCTCATATTTTCTGTACAGCCCGGTAGCGCGGTCAAAGTCTAAGTCAAATTCAATTACACCCTTATGCCAGGGAAGCTGCCAGAGATGACGGGTGACGATGACGGACCAGGAGTCGAGAACGGTCCGCAGAAACCAGACGCATCTTTCCCCGGTCGCAGGGTCGATAATATAAGCGCGGTAATTGACCTGGGCCATCTTAAGCTTCGGAAAAGGGTATACGGCAGAGGTAAAGTCTTCGTTGATAAATGGAACCACCGAAACCAGTACCTGTTGTCGACCCTCGATCGGCACGGTCGTCAAGCTAAACCGGTTCGGGATCAGGTTTGCCAGCTTTTCCGGTTCGACCGCGTAGGTGATAATCGCCAGGTGACGAGGGTGGCAGAAGACATCCAGGCCTCTCGGCAACGGTCTTTCCGTCAAGATATCTTCGAACTTCAGTGGTTCGGGCATAATCCTGAATCCGTGACGGCTTCTATGGAAAATTTGCTTTATACCCACAGGGCATAAGATTCGTACGAGCAGACAAGCTGCTCAACTCAGCTTTATCCGCTTGTTTTTACGCGAAACTATCGATTTTTCACTGATTCGTCTCGATTGCTGGGGCTGGATATTTGAGAATCATTATGAATAATATTCTCTATTAATCTCTGGAAAGTACATATTTTTGTCTTTTTCGACCCACCCGGCAGGCCTTGAAAAACAAGTGTTTTTATTTATATGACCGATCCTGCGCGTTTGTTTGGGATAGAAGCGCGGTCGCTGCCTGGTTGGCACGTTACTTGAATATATATACTGTAAACGACACGCCAACGAATAGAGGTGGTCGAACAATTTTCAAGAGAGAGTGCAAGACATGAAGAACAGTATTGTAGAGAAAACATACAATGCCGCTTCCGAGAATGTAAAGCGGAACGGTTTCGAAACTTATCAGGAAGATGTTCTGCAGACTTATCTGCAGGATATCAACAAGTATAAGTTGCTCAGTGAAGAGGAAACCCTCGATTATGCCCGAAGGTTGCGGGACGATGAGGATTCCGGCGCAGCCAGTAAGCTGGTGACGGCCAATCTCAGGCTGGTGGTCAAGATCGCCCAGGACTATCGAAAGTTCTGGATGGATGGTTTCCTGGATCTGGTCCAGGAGGGCAATATCGGTCTGGCCAGGGCGGTCGAAAAGTTCGATCCTGATCGCGGCATAAAATTTTCATACTATGCGGCCTTCTGGATCCGGGCCCGGATCATGAAGTATCTCATGGCCAACAAGCGACTTGTCAAGATCGGCACCACCCAGGCCCAGCGCAAACTGTTTTACGGGCTCGAAAAAGAGACGCGCCGCCTTGAATCAAAGGGCATCGAGCCCCGGGCCGAAGTTATCGCCGAGGCCTTGGCGGTCCGCAAGGAAGAGGTCGTCGAGATGGTACAGCGGCTCTATGGCGCCGAACTGTCGATGGATGCGCCGTTGGGCTCGGATAAGGAGAGAAGCTGTTACGATCTTCTGGAGGACGAAGGGCCATCCGTGGAGGAAACCATTGGCGACCTTCAGACCGGGGAAGTGGTGCGGGAGATCCTGGATCGGCATCGGGATTCTTTCAATGAGCGAGAGCAGGCGGTCCTAAGCCAGCGGCTCCTCACCGACGATTCGGCTACCCTTAAGAATATCGCGGAACAGTTCGATATCTCCCGGGAAAGAGTTCGCCAGATCGAGCTCGGCCTGCTGAACAAGCTGAGGACCACTTTCAAGGAAGAATTTCCCGATTACAGTCCCGTTGCCTGATCCCGATCTTCTCCTTAACCTCAATCCATGACGGCTTCTAGGGTGTTTTTGCTTTATCGGGTTGTTGTTATGTAAAATAATCGTTTTTTCACTGCTCGTCTCGATTCACCCGCCGCCCTGCGGGGCGTCCGAGAACGGCGCATCAGCCGTGTTGGCAACTCGTTGATATACCATTAGTATTATCAACATTTGCCGTCTTGCATCTGCACCGTTCTCGAACGCTCACGGATTCAGGTTTAAAAAAAAAAATTACCATTTTACGGCCAGCGTCTGCCCGGGCGCCGGCCGTAAACCATTTGATAAACAACAGGAGGACTTTTCCATGAAAATGACACAGAGAGAAATGAAAAGGGCGGATTCACTGAAAACATCCCGGCCTTCCTCGAAAGCCGTAATGCCGGAAAGAATCGGCAAGCTGCTGGGAGGAGGCGTTTTATTGACTTCCGCGGCGATTTTTCTGGCCGGTTGCGGTGGCGGCAGTTCGGCTGAACCCGCCGCGGTCGATTCCTCCGCGAACCTGCATCCATCCACGGTGGCAGGCACTGTTGCCGTGGACCAGAACGCCATGGCAGGCTTGAGCGATAACGTTACTCCCGCCGCCGCCGTGGCTAGTCTGCCGGCCACACTTTACCTCGACGATGGCGCCGATCCGATCTATCTCGACGACGGGAATCGCTTCGTCATCCCGGATGTCGCCGATGGCGATCATTCCCTGTTCCTGCAACTGGATGGCAACGAAATCGAGATGCCCTTCCGGATGTCGGAAGGGCGCGGCCTGGATTTCGGCACCATCACCCTGGCCGGTGACCAGGTTCGGGATTTTACCGGGTTTAACGGCTATCGGATGGGCTGGATCGACGAGGATGGCGACGGCATCAATGACAATTTCGCCGATGTCAACGGTGACGGCATTGTCGACGCCGGCTTCCGTTATGCGGGCTATGCCTATTTCATGGACCAGGGCTTTGTCGACGAGAATGGCGACGGCGTTAATGACCGGTTTGCAGACGCGGACGGTGATGGGGTCAACGATCTGACCGGCAGAGCCTATGGCTTCGGTTTCGGTTTTATCGACGAGGATGGCGACGGCATTAATGACCGCTTTGCGGATGCCGACGGCGACGGAATCTGCGACCTGTCGGCCATGCCGTACCAGCATCCTTTCGGCTTTATCGATGAGGATGGCGACGGGGTTAATGACCGGTTTACCGATGCAGATGGTGATGGGATCAACGATCTCACCCAACGCCCCTATGTGGCGATGCCCGGCTGGGTGGACCTCGATGGCGACGGTGTAAATGATTTCTTCGTCGACGCCGATGGCGACGGCATCAACGACCGCTTTCTTGATGAAAACGGCGACGGCATTAATGATCTCGGTAATCTCATGGTCTCTTATGGTCACGGTTTCGGCTTTATTGACGAGGATGGTGACGGCATCAATGACCGTTTCGTCGATGCGAACGGCGACGGCATCAATGATCTGGCGACCGGACCTCTGGCCGGCCAGAATGCCGGTTATGGTTTCAGGGGGAGCTGTTTTGATGCCGATGGCGACGGGATCAACGATGACACCGGCCAGCCCTTCCGCCATGGTTTCGGTTGGGTGGACAATAACGATGACGGCGTGAACGACGTTTTCGTCGATGAGGATGGTGACGGCGTCAATGACCTTTACGGCTATGGGTATAGCGATGGTTACCGTCTCAGCCAGACCTTCACCGGACCTATGGGCGGTGGAATGCAGGAGCCTCTCTGGCCGATGCGCCCAAGGCATTGATAGTGTCTTAAAAAACCTGAAAACTGTATTATGGCGGTTTCGCGAAAAAGCGAAGGCATAACATTAAGATATGTCGAGCATTCGCGAAGCCGTCACTCCTGCCTTAACAGTTATCCTTAGCTGTGATTTCTCCAGTTTGATCTGCTTCTCCGCTTGATCGTGTCGGGACCCGGTGGTCCTGCGCGCGGTTGTCTCGCCCGGAAATATCCATGTCCTGCCCCGGTCATTCGTGGGCCGCCCCGGAACACTCCGCCGAAGGTTTCAAGAGGATTGAATTCGTATCATGGATTGAGAACCAAGGCGTAGTGACCCCCCAAGGGGGCATTGAACAGAACCCTTGGGGTGTCGCGTTGGCAACTAGTTGATATACCGATAGTATTATCAACATCGTTGCCGCCTTGCATCCGCACGATTCTCGAACGCTTGCGGATTCGGGATATTGATCTGGATTTATATCCGTCAAGTTGAATACAATAAACGAAAAGGTTTGATCGTTCCGGAGTTTCCGGCCGGGGAAGACTGGCCGGGGGCGATTCCATTCGGAAGGGCAGGGATAAACGGAAGAGACTCAAGCAAAAATTGATGGCGTCGCGATATGCATAAATCTCTTCGCCAGGCTCAGGGGGAATCCATGCGTACCTGCCATCATCGAGTGATCGGCGCCGGATCCCTGGAAAATATCATTTTCGGGGCACCTCCGGATGGCGATATGTAGAGGTCGTACCAGTTGATCGGGCTGGCCAAGGGCGAAAATATTTGAAGAATATTCTTCAGCTGAAGAATCTTCTTCATTGATAGATGGTGTCCGGGAGTTGGTGTTTTTTAATTTTTCAATTATTTCGGTATGTTGCAGGAATGACGAGTTCTGGCACGGTAGTTGCCTTTTGTTAAAACCGGAACAATTAATTTCGGAGGCTAACCTTGATGTTCAGCAGTATCCGTTTCCTGTTAACAATTCTGATCGCTCTGGCGATTCTTCCCGGCGCTGCCAGGAGTCAGGACTCTTCCGCCGCTTCGGCCCGGGAACTGTCCGACCTGGTCCGCCAGGCGCTCGCCTCCAATCCGGATCTGCAGGCCGGAGCGGCCCGTTGGCGGGTTAACGAAAACCGGATTGCTGCCGCCGACAGTCTTGACGACCCTCGCCTTTCCCTGGCTCTGGCCAATTACCCGGTCGATACCCTGAGCGATAGCGAGACGCCGATGACCGGTAAGGTGGTGCGGCTGACCCAGAATTTCCCCTTCCCCGGCAAGCTGGCGGCCAAAGGTGAAATTGCCCGGCAGCAGGCGGTCTGGTACCGTCAGGCTTACCGGGAATCCCGCCTGCAATTGATCCGTCAGGTTAAGGAGGCCTGGTTCACCCTTTACCTGCAGAGCCGGTTGCTGGCGGTTGCCGAGCAGAGCCTGGACTTGCTTGAGGATTTCATCACCCTTAGTGAAACCCGGTACGCCACCGGCAAGGGGCAACAGGCGGAGATCCTCCGGGCCCAACTGGAACGTTCGGCCCTGCTGGAGCGCCGCCTGGCTCTCAGCCAGCAGCGCGACACGGCGCGGGCGACCCTGAACACCCTGGTCAACCGACCGCCGGAGACTCCGATTAATCAGCCTGTTGAACTGGATCCATCGCCCTTTCCATACAGCCGGGAAGAGCTTCAGGAGATGGCAGCGGCGCAACGGCCCCTGATCGGGGCATACCAGGGTTTGCTCGAACAGGCCGCCGCCCAGCGGAAACTTGCCTCTCTTAACAGCTACCCGGATTTCTCCCTGGGGGCGGTTTACACGTTTCGTGAGGAGAACCGTTCCGACCAGGGCACCGATTTTGTCGGCCTGGAATTTTCCGTCGGTCTGCCGATCTTCCGGGAAAAGCGGCGGGAGGCGGAGAACGAAGCGGCCCAGGGCGAGACCATGGTCCGGCACCAGCTTGATAATTTCCTTAACGAGACCCGCTTCGCCATCCACGACGTTTTCGGCCGGCTCGAGAAAAATCGGCAACTTCTAAAGCTCTATAAGGGCGGCATCATTCCCCAGGCCACCCAATCCTTCGAGGCTTCGGTAAGCGGCTATCAGGTCGGGCGTCAGCCCTTCACCATGCTGCTCGACAATCTTCTGGATCTCTACAAGTACGAAAATGAGTACTATCGGGTCCTGGTCGACCATGAACGCAATGTCGCCCGTCTCGAAGCCGAAGCGGCCCTGACCCTGGCCGAGTGGCCGGAATAGGGCGACACAGCCCCGTCCAGCCGAAACCTTAATAACTCAACTTCCTGACTTGTCTTATAGTATTGATTTGCCGTCATAAAATGATTCAAAGTCATAGTGGCATTCCATGGTGAGAAGCCAGAAGACAGGCACGAAAAAATCGCCAAAACCTTTTATTATCGGGAGATTAACCAAACTCAGAAAGTTGAGTTTATAACTTGACAGGAAACCTGAATGATGAGCAATTTTTTTCGCCGCCGCCCCTTTGTCGACCTGATTCTGACGCTGTCGTTTTTTCTGCTGATCCCGACGGGTGCCGGGTTCCGTGCCGTTTTGAACCACGAAGGACACGGACACAGCCTGGCCGAGGCCGCCGAGTCGGACGAGGTGGACGAGGCCACCCAGCTCTATACGTGCAGCATGCACCCCTTCATCATTAGAGACGCCCCGGGCAAATGCCCGATCTGCTTCATGGATCTGGTCCCGGTCCGCGACCAGGAAGGGCGCCGCAAGGAGGGAGACGATGGCACGATCATTACCATCGATCCAGCCACTCAGCAGAACATGGGGGTTCGCACCGCCCCCGTTGTCAGGCGCGATCTGCGGCGCACCGTGCGGACCGTGGGGTTGGTCGCTTATCCGGAATCGGCCCAGTACACGATTAATGCCAAGATCGACGGCTGGATCGAGACCCTGCATGTCAGCCGGACCGGGGAGTCGGTCGCGTCGGGGCAGCCCCTGCTTGAAATCTACAGCCCCGAGCTGGTTTCGGCCCAGGAGGAGTTTCTGTTGGCGGTCCGGCAGAGCAAGGCCCAGGCCGACAGCCCCTTCCCGGAGATCGCGGCCGGAGCCCGCGGTATGTTGAGCGCCTCCCGGCAGCGCCTGAGCTACTGGGACATTACCCCGGAGCAGATTGCGGCCCTGGAAGAGAGCGGCGAAATCAACAAGACCCTGACTCTCTATGCATCCCAGGCCGGCATCGTCACCAGAAAGGCGGTCAATGAAGGGGCTTTTGTCAAGGCCGGCCAGGAACTGCTGGAGTTGTCCGATCTCTCGCGGGTCTGGATCTATGCCGATATTTACGAGTATGAGCTGCCCTGGGTCAAGGAGGGGCAGCAGGTGACCATCGACTTCCCCTATCCCCGCGCCTCGCTGAGCGGTAAAATCGACGCCATCTATCCTTACATGGAGGCAAAAACCCGCACGGTGAAGGCCAGAATCGAAGTGGACAACCCGGATCGGGAACTGAAGCCGGAGATGTACGTCAATGTGAGCATTGCCGGGCACGGAGTAGAGCAGGCCCTGACCATACCCGGCGAGGCGGTGCTGCGCTCAGGCCAGCATGAGACTGTCTTTGTCGCTCTTGGCGAAGGCCGCTTCGACCCGCGCCGGGTCCGTCTCGGTCTGGAGTCCGACGACGGTCTGGTCCAGATTCTCGACGGCTTGCACGAGGGTGAAACGGTGGTGACCTCGGCCCAGTTCATGCTCGACTCGGAGAGCAGGCTGCGCGAGTCGGTGAGCAAGATGATCCCGAAAGAGCTCCCCCCGGACGCGCCGGAAACTCCCCCCGCGGATGAGGACCTGGAGCATCTCTTTCATTAATCAAACAGGCCCCAGAGACTTCTTATGCTCGAAAAAATAATCGAATGGTCGGTGCGCAACCGTCTGCTGGTGGTGATCCTTACCGCCTTCGGGATTGGAGCCGGCTATTACAGTCTGCGCCAGACCCCGGTGGACGCCATTCCCGACCTCTCCGACGTCCAGGTCATCATCTACACCGAATACTCCGGTCAGGCCCCGCAGGTGGTGGAGGACCAGGTCACCTATCCCCTCACCACCCAGATGCTGGCGGTGCCCGGGGCCAAGGTGGTGCGCGGCTACTCCTTTTTCGGACTTTCCTTTGTCTACCTCATCTTCGAGGACGGCACCGACATCTACTGGGCCCGCTCCCGGGTCCTGGAATATCTCAACTACGCGGCGGGCCGGCTGCCCGCGGGGGTGACCCCCAGCCTGGGGCCGGACGCCACCGGGGTAGGCTGGGTATATGAATACGCCCTGGAGAGCGATCGTCACGATCTCCAGGAGCTCCGCGCCATTCAGGACTGGTACCTGCGCTATGAGCTGACTTCGGTGGCGGGGGTTTCGGAGGTCGCCTCCATCGGCGGCTACGTCAAGCAGTACCAGGTGACCATCGATCCTACCCGCCTGCTCGCCTATCATGTCACCATCCCCCAGATCCGCCGGGCCATCGAGCGCAGCAACAACGATGTCGGCGGCCGGCTCCTGGAGCTGAGCGAAACCGAGTTCATGGTGCGGGGGCTGGGTTACATCAGTTCCCTGACCGACCTGGAGCTGGTGGTGGTGGGCACCGACCAGCAAGGTACCCCGATCCTGCTCAGGGACCTGGCCGAGATCGGCTTCGGGCCCGAGCTGCGGCGGGGAATCAGCGAACTGGACGGCCGGGGCGAGGTGGTGGGCGGCATCGTCGTCATGCGTTACGGCGAGAACGCCCTGAAGACCATCGACCTGGTCAAGGAGAAGCTTGAATCCCTGAAGGCGGGGCTGCCCGAGGGGGTGACGATTACCCCGGTCTACGACCGCTCCGGCCTGATCAAGCGGGCCGTCGCCAACCTGACCGAAAAGCTGATCGAAGAGAGTATTGTCGTCGCCCTGGTCACGGCGCTCTTTCTCTTTCATCTGCCCAGCGCCCTGGTGGCGATTTTCACTCTGCCGGTCGCCATTCTTCTGGCCTTCACGATCATGCACGCCCAGGGGATCAACGCCAACATCATGAGCCTGGGCGGCATCGCCATCGCCATCGGCGCCATGATCGACGCGGCGATCATCATGATCGAGAACGCCCACAAGCATCTGGAGCGAGATCAGGGCAAGAAGCCGCACTGGGACATCATTCTCGACGCCGCCAAGGAGGTGGGGCCGACCCTGTTCTTCTCGCTGCTGGTGATCACCGTCTCCTTCGTGCCGGTCTTTGCTTTAAACGAACAGTCCGGGCGGATGTTCAAGCCGCTGGCCTTCACCAAGACCTACGCCATGGCCGCCGCCGCACTGCTCTCGGTGACCACCGTGCCGGTATTGATGGGCTGGTTCATCCGCGGCAAGATCAAGCCCGAAACGGCCAACCCCGTCAACCGGTTCCTGATCCGGATCTATCACCCGATGGTCGACCTGGTCCTGAACTGGCGCAAGACCACGATCCTGCTGGCCGTGCTGGCCGTGGTTTCGGCTATTTACCCTTTAAGCCGCATGGGCTCGGAGTTCATGCCCTCCCTCTACGAGGGCGATCTGCTCTACATGCCGACCACCATGCCCGGCATTTCCATCACCAAGGCGCGGGAACTCCTCCAGCAGACCGACCGGATCATCGCTCAATTTCCCGAGGTGGAGCGGACCTTCGGCAAGGCGGGCCGGGCCGAGACCGCCACCGATCCCGCCCCGCTGTCGATGCTCGAGACCACCATCATGCTCAAGCCCGAATCGGAGTGGCGCCGGGTTGAGCGGCCGCGCTTCTATTCGGAATGGCCCGAGTGGACCGGTTTCCTCAAAGATCTGCTGCGGAAAATTCTGCCGGAGACCCGGCCGATCACGGTGTCTGAGTTGACCGATGAGCTGAACCGGGCCATCCAGTTTCCCGGCTTGACCAACGCCTGGACCATGCCGATCAAGACCCGGATCGACATGCTCTCCACCGGGATCAAGACCCCGGTGGGCATCAAGATCATGGGCGACGATCTGGAGATCCTGAGCCGTCTGGGCGAAGAGATCGAGGGACTGGTCCGGCAGCTGCCCGGCACCCAGAGCGCCTTCGCCGAAAGGGTGGTGGGCGGCAACTATCTCGATTTCACCATCAATCGAGAGGCCGTGGCCCGCTATGGCCTCACCGTCGGCGATGTCCAGGATATTATCCAGTCGGCCCTGGGCGGCATGAACGTCACCACCACCGTCGAAGGGCTGGAGCGCTATCCGGTCAACATCCGCTACCAGCGGGATTTCCGCGACGATCTCCCGGCCCTGCGCCGGCTGCTGGTGCCGCTCAAGGACGGCAGTCATATCCCCATCGCCCAGGTGGCCGAAATCAGCATCAGTAAAGGGCCGCCTTCGATCAAGAGCGAAAATTCCCGGCGCACCGCCTGGGTCTATGTGGACATTACCGGCATCGATATCGGCACTTACGTCAAGCAGGCCCGGCGGGCGGTTGAGGACCAGATCACCCTGCCGGCCGGCTACTCCATCGTCTGGAGCGGTCAATATCAGTACATGGAGGAGGCCCGCAAGCGTTTCATGGTGATTATTCCGCTCACCGTGCTGATCATCTTCATGATCATCTATGTCAATACCGGCTCGATAATCAAAACCGGCATTGTCTTCCTGGCCGTGCCTTTTTCGCTGGTTGGGGCCTTCTGGTTCCTGTACCTGCTCGACTACAACACCTCGGTGGCGGTCTGGGTCGGGGTGATCGCTCTGGCCGGGCTCGATGCCGAAACCGGGGTGGTTATGCTCCTCTATCTCGATCTGGCCCATAAAAAGCGGCGAAAAGAGGGGCGGCTCCAGACCAGGGGCGATCTGGTCGAGGCCATTCATCAGGGGGCGGTGCAGCGGATTCGGCCCAAGGTGATGACCATCTCGGTGATCATCGCCGGTCTGTTGCCGATCATGTGGAGCCATGGAGCCGGGGCCGACGTGATGAAGAGGATCGCCGCGCCGATGGTCGGCGGGGTGGTCACCTCCGGAATCATGGAACTGCTGGTCTATCCGGTGATCTATTTTATCTGGCGCGGCAGGGGGCTGGCGAAAAGCCTGGAACCCTCCGCTCCCGTTTTAACCGCAAGTGAAACCGAGGCGGGCCTTCCGGCCCCTCACTAACCGTCTTAACTTAAATTAATGGAGAACACCAAGATGAAGAAGACCTTACTGACCCTCACATTCCTGCTCGCCTTCGGCGCGGCCCTGCCGGTTTATGCCATGAACGGCCATGACGGCGCCCACCAGAGTTCTGTCATGGATCACGGCTCGATGACCGGCAGCCATGACGATTTGACCGCCCTGGGCGAGCAGATTGTCGACGGCGTCAAGGGTGTCGCTCATCTGGGCGATGTCCGGGAAAGCATGGCCGAGGCCGGTCAACCCATGACCCACCATCTGCAGATCGTCTTCACCGACCTCGCTTCCGAAAAGAGGATTGAATCAGGCACGGTGGCAGTTAAGGTGACCACCCCCGCAGGCAAGGAGCTGCCGCCTCAAACCTTGATGGGCATGGAGGGTCACTTCGGGGCCGATCTGACCCTGACCGCTGCCGGCGCCTATGAGTTTGTTATCGGCACCAAATTACCGGACGGCAAGCTGCGGCAGTTCGAGTTCAGCGCCACGGTCAAATAGGCAGGGGCGCCCCTGGCTCGGGGCGCTTTAGCAATTTGTAACCGTTCAGCAGCACCACATCTTCGGACGATCGGCCCGGCTTACGTACACGAGGTACGCGGCGCCGGTCCGCTTGTCCAAATCTGCACCACTGCTGAACGGTTACAGTCCGGCGGTTTTGGGTACTTTGGCGACCGCCCCGGTGAACGGTTACAACATTTTCATGATTCGGTGATCCGCAGGCAGATGAGTTTCCCTTCGGGCGCCACCGTGTCATCGCAGAGAATCTCCACGCCCCCCTTGGGCAGGATGACGCAGAGGGGGATCATCTCGTCCTGGAGCTGGGCGGCACTATCAATCGTCTCGATTCCGGCCCGTCCCTGGGCAAAGGCCTGCAGAATGTCGTCCATTGCCGCCCGGCTGCCGAAGGCGGTACGCACCCCCACCTTGGAATTTACCTGCCTGAGCGGTTTTCTGCCGCCGTGTGCGCAAAATAGCGCTTCGGATTTAAAATGGTGCGCGGCTACTTCACAGACCAGGCGGTTCACCGCTAGATCCTCGGTCACCGCCAGCACCCGCGTGAAGCCTTCTTCGGCGGCATCCTTATAGACATGTTCGTCCAGTGCGTTCGCGCAGGCGAAGCGATCTTTGTCGCTCCGGTGGGCAAGGATGCACATCCTGTCGTCGGTATTCAGGAAAGCCACCGGCACATGTTTTTGCACCTCCTCGGCGAGAAGGAAGGATAGCGGGTTTCCGCCCACAAAGAGGATTCCGCCCTGGGTCCGGGGAATGGCGACCCCGAGAAGATTGGCGAGGGGTGAGCCGAGTAGCGTCGCCACCGAACCGGACAGGAAGATGATGGCAAAGACTGCGTAAAACATGGTCTCAAGTTCCGCGGCCTTGTCCGGTACCGCCAGCAAGGCGTAAGAGGCAGCGGCCAAGGCGATGATTCCCCTTGGGCTGATAAAACCGACATAGATTTTTTCATGGAAGGCTATACCCGATCCCGCCAGGCCGAGAAAGACCGAGAGCGGTCGGATTACCCCGCCGAGCAGCAGGCTTATCATCACAATCGCACCCCAATTCATTGAACTGTTTCGCGGATCGGCGCTGGCTACCAGCAGGATGAACAGGGTGCTGATCATCAGCGTCGACAGCTGCTCCTTGAATTGACGTACGGAGTGCAGTCCCTCGGTTGCGAAGCGGGAAAGAGTGAAACCCGTCACCGCGGCAGCCAGGGGACCGGAGCCCTCCACGACTTTATTCGAGAGATAAAAGACAAACAGGGCGGCGGCAAAGGCGATAATGCCCGGCAGGGAGTCGTCTCCCAGGGACTTGGTCCACGGCAGGACATAACGGCTGAGCAGGATCCCCGCGGCCAGGCCGACGGCGCCGCCGGCCAGGATGCTTTTCAGGAGCACCAGGGCGGCCATGGCTGCGGGGCCGCTTTCGGGAACCGTGAGGATCTTCAATGCCACGGCGCTTAACATTACGCCGATTACATCCCCCCAGATCGATTCCCAGCGCAGCATTGATTCAAGGCTTGGCGTCAGGCTGATGCTTCTGAGCAGCGGCCCGATCACCGTCGGTCCGGTGACCACGATAATAGTCCCGAATACCAAGGCGATCCGGGGTGATAAATCGAGAAGGTGATAGCCGAGTAAGCCGCCCATGATGCCGGTGACCGGCATGGTGATGGCAAGAAGACGGATAATGGCGCTGGGGGCCTTACGGAAACTCTGTTCCGACAGGGAGAGCCCGCCCTCGAAAAGGATGATCGCTACCGCCATTTCCACAATAACGAGGAGCCCGGGGCCGAGTTCACCGGGGGCAATTACACCAAGCCCGACCGGGCCCAGGATAACACCTGCCACAAGGTAAAACAGGATAGCGGGTAACCGAAGCCAGTGCGATATGGTATAAAGAAATACGCCGCACGCTACGGCAATTATAATCGTATCCAGCGTATGCATAATTGTCGACGAGGTCGCTTGCTTCTTGTCGCCGTCCTCCCTGGATGCAAATAGAGTTCATGTCCGGTCATCGGCAAAACCCCGCTGCCCGCTGTAATCCGACCTCGGATCCAGGTAAAAGCGGTCGTCAGTCCGGCATGGCCGGATCTGAACTCTACAGCGGTTGCCTCACACGGATACTCTCGGAATCGGCTTCGGGAAAAGATTGTATCCCTTCTTCGATGATGGTGTCGCAAAAGCTCCCAAAAAAGGGTATGGCAATCCGATCTCCCGCATCGCGGCGCGCATTTCGCTTAGCGATCCCGAGTTTGTCTTCGGTATGGCGTTGTATGATATGTTCTGGAAGGCCCTGACTGCTCTTGCTGTGCCTGTCATGGCTAAAGCTACCTTGCCAAGCAAAAGGGGTCAATAATTAAGTATGATCCTGAATCCGTTATCGGGCCTCCCGCAGGGTGGCGGACGAAGCCGTCCCGGGTTCAGGATGATACCCTGAAGTGGAAACAGTTATTATTTCGGCTGCTTAACAAAGTCGGCGGAGAACTGTGCCATTTTTTCAGGTAGTTGGGAGAATATCGGAGGGATTATATTAACTGGTGATTTCCATCTGGAACGCGGCTCCGAATTTTTACTGGACAAGCTTTCTTTTTAATGTAAAAAGGCCGTCTGAAATTAAATATTTGTTTGCGGACACTTTTTTTATAGGTTGCCAGACAGTGATAAAATAATGAAAAAAACCGACGAACCGAAAACAACCCTGGGCTGGCGCGAGTGGCTGGCCTTGCCCGACCTGGGCATCCCGGCGGTGAAGGCCAAGGTGGATACCGGCGCCCGGACCTCAACCCTGCATGCCTTTTTTGTCGAACCCTTTGAGGAAGACGGCCGGCCCAAGGTGAGGTTTTATCTCCATCCCTTACAAAAGAGGCAGGATGTAGAACTGACTTGCGTGGCCGATATAGTTGATCGCAGGCTGGTGAGCGATTCCGGCGGCCACCGCGAACTGCGCTATATAATAAAAACCCCTATTCAGCTCGGCAACAATACCGTCGAGGCGGAAATAACCCTGACTGACCGGGATGCCATGCGGTTCCGGATGCTGCTGGGGCGGTCGGCTCTTGCCGGCCGGTTCGTGGTCGATCCCGCCCGTTCTTATCTGACCGGACCGAAACCGGTTAAGCCATATGGCGTCGGCAGGAAGAGGAGAAAGAAATGAAAATCGCCATTCTCTCGCGAAATCCCGAGCTCTATTCGACCAACAGGCTTGCCGAGGCCGCCGGGGAGCGTGACCATGAAGTTAAGGTCATCGATCCCCTGCGCTGCTACATGAACATCACCTCGCACCGGCCCACGATCAGCTTGAAGGGCGAGCTTCTGGAGGGATACGACGCGGTGATCCCCCGGATCGGCGCCTCGATCACCTTTTACGGAACCGCCGTGGTCCGCCAGTTTGAAATGATGGGGGTCTACAGCGTCAACGAGTCGGTGGCGATTACCAGGTCACGGGACAAGCTCCGTTCCCTTCAGCTTCTGGCCCGCAAGGGAATCGGCCTGCCGGTTACCGGTTTTGCCCACTCGACGGTCTATACCCAGGATCTGATCAACATTGTCCGGGGGGCGCCCCTGGTGATCAAGCTCCTGGAAGGAACCCAGGGGATCGGCGTGGTTCTCGCTGAGACCCAGAATGCCGCCGAGAGCGTCATCGAGGCATTCCGCGGCCTGAAAACCAATATCCTGGTCCAGGAGTTTATCAAGGAGGCCAACTCCAGCGATATTCGCTGTTTTGTCGTGGGCAGCAAGGTGATTGCCGCGATGAAGCGGGTGGGCAAGGAGGGGGATTTCCGCTCGAATGTCCATCGGGGCGGCACTGTCCATAAGGTGAAGATCACCCCGGAGGAACGCTCGACGGCGGTCCGGGCGGCAAAAATCATGGGGCTGAACGTTGCCGGGGTCGACATCCTCCGCTCAAACCACGGCCCGGTGGTGATGGAGGTCAACTCATCTCCCGGCCTGCGGGGAATTGAAACGGCAACCGGGATCAATGTCGCCAGAACAATCGTCGAGTTTATCGAAAAAAACGCCAGACAGGGCAAAACCAAGACCAAGGGACGAGGTTAGGTTTTGAAAAGAGAAGCGATCTATATTGGCGATACCCCGGTCAAGGCCGGGGAAAGGGCGACCGTTGACCTGCCGATTGCCAGGCTCTATACCCATACGGAAATGAAACTGCCGGTCCAGGTGATCCACGGCAGGAAAGAGGGGCCGGTCCTTTTTGTCAGTGCGGCAATCCATGGCGACGAGATCAACGGGGTCGAGATCATCCGGCGGCTGCTCAGGCTCAAGCTGCTCAATAATATCCGGGGGTCCCTGATCGCGATCCCCATCGTCAATGTCTACGGCTTTATAAACCGCTCCCGCTACTTGCCGGACCGCCGGGACCTGAACCGCTCCTTCCCGGGCAATTATTCCGGCTCGCTGGCATCCCTGCTGGCCAGGCTGTTCATGGACGAGATCGTCGCCAAATGCACCCACGGAATCGACCTGCACAGCGGTTCGAATCATCGCGCCAACCTCTCCCAGATCCGGGCCACCCTCGATAATCCGGAAATCGAGAGAATGGCCAATTCCTTCGGGGCGCCGGTCATCATCAACGCCCGCCTCCGTGACAGTTCCCTGCGCGCGGCGGTTGTCGGCAGCGGGATTCCGATGCTCCTTTATGAAGGCGGGGAAAGCCTGCGCTTCAACGAACGGCCGATAACCGTGGGGATGAACGGGATCGTTGCGGTGATGCGCGAGATCGGCATGCTCCCCAGAAAAACCAGGAAGAAACCGCGCCAATCGGTGGTCGTCAAAGCGACCAGCTGGGTAAGGGCAAACAAAAGCGGGATTGTGCACAAGGCGGTGCCGCTCGGTTCGGTGGTCAAGAAAAACCAGCGGATGGCCGGAATTATCGATCCCATCGGCGATCAGGAAGAGGAGGTCCGCGCCCCCTTCGAGGGGATTGTAATCGGCATCCTGAACCTTCCCCTGGTCCACCGCGGCGACGCGCTCTTTCATCTGGCCTCGGTAGAAAGACCCCAGGATCTGGCGGAGATCAGCAGTATGGTCCTGGATGAAAGTCTGAGCGATGCGGAAATCATGGGAGGATTGACGAGTGAGGAGTGAAGAGTTGACGAGTGAGGGGTGAGGGGTGAGGGGTGAGGGGTGAGGGGTGAGGAGCCGGAAGCCGGGAGAGAAGAGATCCAGGGAAAGCCTTTCACCCGCCCCCTGAATTCCTGTCTCTTCACCCCTGTCTCCTGTCTTCTGGCTCCTGGCTTCTGTCTTTATTCCTTGTCGAAACTATCGACTATTATTGCCCCCATGGAAGCGGGCATGGTTATTACAACCAACCGTTTGAGGGTAAATACGGTCTCGGTGAATATCGGAAATTTGTCCAATGCAATCAACACCAGGCCGACAACCAGGGCCGTGATCAAATAGGCAATGATTATCCGGTAGATAAAGACCGGCACCCGATATTTTATGTCCCCCTGAAACACACTGCCATAGGCAAACACTCCTAGGAAAAATACCGATAAAATGAAGAGCATCAAGAGATTAACCGGAGGCAGGGTTTCGCCTATTCTCCAAGCCTCTTCCGAAAATGAAATCGGTACCGCCAGGGCAAACGCCCCCACGAAGACCTGACTGGCATCTTCTAAATTAAAGCTCTTTTTCATCATACCCCTGCCTTTGAAGTTGCGCTTAACGAGTTTTGCGGAATACTAATCAGGCAATCGGTACCGCGGGGCCGGAAAGGCTTGTGTGGCATGTGATTCAAAAAAGATTTCCGCGCCCCATTTGTCCATAATATCAATGCTTAATAAAAATACCATTTTCCACCGGCAGGTTGGCGGAAAAGACATCACAAGATAACACCTGAAGCAAGAAACCTCTGATCTGAAGGATGTCTCCGACTTTCCAGCATAACCTGATAACCTGTCGGACCAAAGAGCTGATTCGCGTCAACGCCGCAGACGTTAATCTGGTCAGGTTAATTAACTGTGGGTGAATTCAATATGCTGTCTTCCCGAACTCCAATTAGATTGTCTTTAAGGATGAAAGACTCATACGATTTTTCCTTTGTCATCTCGAACGGCGGAGCCGGAGAGATCTTAATAGTTCGTGACGACTTTGAAGATTTCTCGCCTTCGCCGAGATCGATCAGGCCTTGCGGGCCATGGGGAAAAAAATGGTTATTGGTTTGGCCTGAAAAAACGTTTCAGCAGTGAGGGCATTACTCGTCCGCCAGTAAGCTTGTAATCCGGAATCCAGATCATCCGCCCATCTGGATCTTGTCACCAGAAAAATCATCTTAAAAACAGAGACGCAAAAATCCTTCCTATCAACCATCAAACTCGTTGACTTTGTTAATGTCTGAAATTAACCTGCAAGAGCCTGACAGCGTCCATGTCTTTTAGAATAGAAGGGACCTAGAATCAGTGCGGATCGCACCCGATATTTTCATATCAGTCGTCGTCTGTCTCCCAGTCGATTCAGCGGGGAGAGGTGCTTTATAAATGAATGAAATTAAGTTGTTAAACTAACTCCGTCCCGTTAAATGTATAAATGTCTCAGCTACCGGACTCCCCATGTGAAACATTCTGGAAAGAGGCTCGTGGTGCACTTGCAATTTGAATTCACCCCGGAACTCTGTTCGCCTCCCCGGAGGGCTCACTGCGCGGTTTTAGGGTTATACAAAAAAAATATCAAAAATTTGAATTGGTATTACCAAATAAAAACTATGCTCTCTCTCAATGATAAAATTCGTCTTTTCAGACTCAAGAGAAGTATCCAGAAGTTGAGAGGAGAATATGAAGCAGATATAAAAAAAGCTAATAAAGAAGGGAAAGATCAAAACTACATAGATGATATTATAGCCGAGATGTTTGGCATGTGTAGAGATGATGAATTTGAAATTGAAAAAATCATAACAAAAGATCTTAAAAACAAAGCCCAACGATATTACATCGAATTACCAGACAGGAAAGATGAAAAAATTTGGGAAAATAATTTCGGTTCATACATTTTCTCCGAGCATGGAAAAGCAATTATAAGCAAACAAATCAAGGTTCACAGAAGGGAAGACTACGAATTTCTAATCAAAATACTTTCTGTACTTATTGGCTTGATTGGTGTTCTCACAGGATTCTACGTACTGAAGAATTAGGAGATTCTATGGGGCTTTTTTCAAAAATATCAGGGTGGTATAGACTGTGGACGTTGCTGTCTGTTCTCTGGGTTTTTTTCTGCTTTATTGCCGCTATGGGTGGATTCTCAAGTAGATATGAACGGCATGATCCTTTCCCGCCTATAATTCTTGCCGTTGTTCCAACAGCTATTTTCTGGGGCGTTCTTTGGATTATAAAGGGATTCAAAAATCATCCAACTAAAAGACGAGAAGAAAAAAAAAATTAAATAAATCCCCAGTTTCCCTTAGAGATAAACATCTTCAGATAAAAAAAATAACTCGTGAACTAAAAATATCATTCTGGACAGTGATTGCGTGTTGGATATTGTTGGTTATTGCTGCTGAGCTTGGGCGCCCAATCATCCCATTGATCTTAGTTGCTCTAACAAGCGTAAATTACTATGTCAAAGTTGGCAGATCTGCAAGGTTTTTACGAAGAAGTGTTTTAGGATGGGTTGGTATTTGTTTAATCTTTCAATTCATGGGGGTGATTATTTCATACTTGTATTTGTATGATTACCTTGAGGTAAGCTTATACCCCATTCCCCCAAAATTCTAACTACTGGAGGACTATATGGATACAAGAATCCTTACCCCGGATAAGCTTGAAAAAGATATAGACTGGGAAGGTAATAATGTTGCCTTTACTTGTCCTGTGCCTGATTGTGGCAAAGTCTTTATTGTTAGTGGCATGATTCACCGTGGTGAAAGAAAATGTCCAGCTTGCCAGAAATCCACTGGCTATGTGGAAAATGGGAGATTGCAAGGCGGTAAGGCATATATTCAATGGTGAGACAATTTTATGGATAATTTTTTAATCAAATCAGTTGTGACCATATTCATTATTACATTGTTTAGCCCCTTGTCTTACGCTGACAACGGATTAGTGATATGTGAAAATCCCGCTGAGAATACCAAGTACCAAGGGGACGGAGTTAGTTTAACAGTTTATTGATTTGCAATTGATTTCTTGTTATCCTGCCGTCATGCCGAGAAACAAACGAATCGATATACCGGGAGCGGTTCATCATGTGATGATCCGGGGATTGAACCGACAGGATATTTTTCTGAACGATATCGACCGGAAAGATTTTCTGGCTCGTCTTGAAAAGGGCCTGTCCCAGACCGGGTGTTCATGTTACGCCTGGGTTTTTCTCAATAATCATGTCCACCTCCTGATCAGAACAGGTGAGCAGCCTCTTGGGATTCTGTTGCGGAAAGTTCTTTCCGGATACGCCATTGCCTTTAATCGCCGCCATAAAAGGAGCGGCTACCTTTTTCAGAATCGCTACAAGTCCGTGTTGTGTCAGGAGGAAACGTATTTTTTGGAACTCGTCAGGTATATCCATTTGAATCCAGTCCGGGCTGGAGTCGCTGAAACGGTGGCCGACCTGGCCAAATACCGTTGGTGCGGCCATGCGGTCATTATGGGCAAGCGAAGAATGGGTTGGCAGGCAAGGGATGAGGTTCTTCTCCGCTTCAGTGATAAGCGCCGGGAAGCCGTAACCCTATACCAGCAATTTATCGAAGACGGTATGGGGATGGGGAGACGGAAGGAGTTGACCGGCGGAGGTTTGCGCCGAAGTGCTGGTGGCTGGGAAGGTCTCCGGGCGTTGGCCCGGGAGAAAGAATACTGGCGAGGGGATGAACGAATTCTCGGGGATAGCGCCTTCGTCGACTCTGTCCTCCAGGCTGTCGAAGAAAAGCTGAGCAGTCGTGAAGCGTTGATGCGAGAAGGTTGGGACTTGAACAGGTTGGTTGTTGAGGTCTGCAAACTCATGCAAGTTGAGCCGGCTGCTCTGCAGAAGAAAGGACGGGCCAACGTCATATCCCATGCCAAGTCCCTTATCTGTTTTCTGGGTTATAGTCGTTTGGGCATTTCCGGTGCGGATCTAGCCCGTTATTTTCATATCAGTCGTTCGTCTGTCACCCAGTCGATTCAGCGGGGAGAGGTGTTTTGTAGATTGAATGGAATTAAGTTGTTAAACTAACTCCGTCCCGTTAAATCCGTTCGACTGTTTACAGACCGGCAATTGATGAGTTCGCAAAAAGTCAAAAATAGGATGGCTAAGCAAAAATCGTCAGATCCAAGGCGCGCAAATTTCGAGGAGTGAAGCGTACTTCAGTACGCTGCAATGACGAGACAATTTGCAGCAACGCAGGAGCTGGCGACTTTTTGCGACGCCATCACTATTTGCCGGTAGAAATTCAGGACCAGGATGGGTTAGATTGGCGATGAAGGTTTGACAAACAAATCGGCCGGGATAATATGGTTTTAGTTTAAGGGCGGATCGATTTAAAATTTAATATCAACAAAAAGCTCGGGGTAGAACATATGGGAATCACCGCAATTGTCGTGCTGGTCATTATCGGGTTGATGGCGGTCTACGGGATCAATATCTTCAATACCCTGGTGAGGCTGCGGAACCGCTATAAGAACGCCTTTGCCCAGATCGAGGTCCAGCTCAAACGGCGCTACGATCTGATCCCTAATCTGGTCGAGACCGCCAAGGGCTACATGAAGCACGAAAGCGAAACCCTGGAAAACGTGATCGCCGCCCGGAACGCCGCTTCCCAAGGGCTGGCCGCGGCAGCCGCCGACCCCGCCAATGCCGTCGCCATGCAGAACCTGAACGGGGCCGAAGACGCCCTGGCCGGGGCGATGGGCCGTTTCAACATGGTGATGGAGGCCTATCCGGACCTGAAGGCCAGCCAGAATATGATGCAGTTAAGCGAGGAGTTGACCAGCACCGAGAACAAGGTGGCCTTCGCCCGCCAGGCCTTTAACGATCAGGTCATGGCCTACAACACCTATAAGCAGAGCTTCCCGCCGATCCTGTTCGCCGCGGCTTTCGGCCACGGTCAGGACGCGGCTCTGCTTGAATTCGAAGATAGCGCCCAGATTCAGGCGGCCCCAAAGGTCTCCTTCTGAATTATCTTTGAATCCGTGAGCGCCCGATAACGGCGCATCTGCCGTGTTGGCAACTCGTTGATATACCATTAGTATTATCAACATCGTTGCCGCCTTGCATCTGCACCGTTCTAGAACGCTCACGGAGTCAGATTAACGAGCGATACGGCCCGATCTCCGGCGTCGCCGGGCAGATCGCATACTGATGTATAGCGAACCGCCCGGCTCCTTGGATCTCGGGCCGTCTCACTCGTTAATTGCCGGGGGCGGCTGGCTGGTGATGGTTTAAAAGGGGCCAAAAAGTGTAAAGCGGGTCCCTTGGTTGGTAAACCGGTTCCCGGCTGATTAACTGACATAAGCAAGTGAACGAGGCAGGAACCGATTATGGATTTTTTTAGCGCCCAGGACCAGGCCCGCCGCAATACCGGCCGGTTGGTTTTCCTTTTTATAATGGCGGTGATCTCGTTGATCTTGATGGCCAACCTCCTGGTGATGGCGGTGTTCGGCTATCTGCAAAGCCGGGACCCGGCCCAACCCACCGGCCTTGAAGCCGTGGACTGGCAGGTCTTCGGGCTGGTCAGCCTCGGGGTGCTTTTGGTGGTCGGCCTGGGCAGCCTTTACAAGATCATGGCCCTGTCCGGCGGCGGCGCCTCCATTGCCGAGATGCTGGGCGGCCGGTTGATTGTTGAGGGCAGCGGCGATCCAGACCGTCAAAAGATTCTTAATGTGGTCGAGGAGATGGCGATCGCCTCCGGTTCACCGGTCCCGCCGGTCTACCTTCTTGACGAGGAGGGGATCAATGCCTTTGCCGCCGGTTACTCGCCGGGCGACGCGGTGATCGGGGTGACCAGGGGGGCGATAAGGAAACTCTCCCGGGACGAGCTGCAGGGGGTTGTCGCCCATGAGTTCAGCCATATCCATAACGGTGATATGCGCCTTAACATCAAGCTGATCGGGATCCTGCACGGTATCGTACTGCTCGGGCTGATCGGCTATCATATCCTCTGGGGTTCGGCCCATTCGCGCGGTTCCCGGAAGGGTGGCGGCGGTGGGATGGCTCTCGGTGTGGGATTGATCGTGATCGGTTTCGCTGGCACCTTCTTCGGCAATCTGATCAAGGCCGCGGTCAGCCGCCAGCGGGAGTTTCTGGCCGACGCTTCCGCCGTCCAGTTCACCAGGAATCCCGACGGCATCGGCGGCGCCCTGCAGCGGATCGGGGCCGACAGCGTCGGTTCCGTCCTGGAAAACAGCGATACCAGGGAGATCAGCCACGCCCTGTTCGGCCAGGGGTTCACCTCCTCTTTCAGTCGTCTTTTCGCCACCCACCCTGATCTGTCCGCCCGGATCAAAAAGATCAAACCGGACTGGAACGGCAAATTCGAAAAAACTACCGGACGCCGGCCTGGGCAACGGACCGGTACCGGACCCGCCGAGGGGAAATCGGGACCGCGGCAGGCGGCGACCCTGGCGGCCGGGATCGCGACGGCGGTGGGCCATATCGGCAGCCCGACCAAAGCCCATCTCGGTTACGCCCACGGCCTGATCGGCCGGTTGCCGGGGGTGCTGCGCCGGGCCGTTCACGAACCATTTGCGGCCCGGGCGGTGGTTTACTGTCTGCTCCTCGACCGGGACGAGGATATGAGCCGTCTCCAGCTCGCCGAACTGGAAAAAGTCGCCGATACCGGAGTCTATGGGGAGACCGTCAGACTGCGAAATCCGGTGCGGGATCTGGCGGCCGAGTACCGTCTGCCCCTTCTGGATATGGCCCTGCCGGCCTTGCGCCAGCTGTCGGCAAGCCAGTACGAACTGTTCATGAACAATCTTGAAATCCTGATCGAGGCCGATGGCAAATTGAGCCTGTTCGAGTGGGCCCTGCAGAAGATCGTCCACCATCATCTGGCCGCTGCTTTTCGCGGGTCCGAGGCTACCATCCGGAAAACCACCCTGAAAAGATCGGGTCCGGCCTGCTCGGTTTTGCTGTCGCTGCTGGTCTATTCCAATCGCCATGAAGGGTTGAGTAATATGGAGGTATTCGAGGTTGCCGCCGGGGAACTGGAAGGGGCCGGGATCGAATTGCTGGGGCGGGAGGAGTTGTCCTTCGGACGGCTCGACGAGGCCATTGATGAACTGGCCGGCTTGAAACCCGTGGAGAAATCGAAGCTGATCAAGGCATGTGCGGCCTGCGTCCTGGCGGACCGCAAGATCGCCCCGGTCGAGGCGGAACTGCTTCGCGCGGTTGCCGATACTCTGGACTGTCCGATGCCGCCCCTGGTGGTCCCTTAAAAGGCGCTTGCCAGGATATGGCGCGGAATATGCTAACGGCGGATGACACCGCCCCGTTGACCAGGATTTCCTGCTGGCTGACGGTGGTTGGCCAGGAGAAAGAGTATTTCAGCGAACTTATCGAGAGTCTGGCCGCTCTTTTCGGGGGCCCGAC
>JAWOIQ010000181.1:0-13360 GCA_046484585.1 Desulfurivibrionaceae bacterium | reverse complement strand
CTTGATGGCCAGGACAAATTCCTGCCCGGAATCCTGAACATCGGAATGCCAGTGCCACACATAACCGGGGGTCAGGTATGTGGCCAGGGGCAGGCCGAGCAATTCATCCGACAGAGGGTGGCCATAGAAAATGGAGAGCAGTTTGTTGTCCCTGTCGTCCTCCCGGTGCTGAAAAGTTATGATATCCTGGGTGTCGGATGGGGTCGCCCAGCCATGGACCAGGCGCAGGTAGGGCTTGGCGGTGATCGAAGATTTAAGCGGCCGGCGCTGGCCCTGACCTGGCTTGAGAGCGCCGCCCGCGATTCGATTTTTATCGAGGAGTCAATCCGGAAAAACATCGCCTTCAGCCTGCTCTACCAAAAGGGCAGGCATCGGCCGCTTAAATCTTCGATTGCCGCTAAGCCCTACCTGCGTCTGGTCCATGGCTGGGCGACACCATCCGACACTCAGGAGATCATAACCTTTCAGCACCGGGAGGACGACAGGGACAACAAACTGCTCTCCATTTTCTATGGCCACCCTCTGTCGGATGAATTGCTCGGCCTGCCCCTGGCCACCTACCTGACCCCCGGTTATGTGTGGCACTGGCATTCCGATGTGCAGGATTCCGGGCAGGAATTTGTCCTGGCCATCAAGAGTTACTACACCTTTGCCTGGCCCAGTCAATGGCGGGTCGGCCTGGGGACGGGCTTTTCGTATGCCGCCAGGATTTCCTATATCGAAGAGCTGGAAATGGCCAAAAAAGGTTACGAGGATGTGAAATGGCTCCTCTACCTCGATTTTTCCCTGGAGATGAACCTGGGCAAACTTCTCCGCCTCGCCGCCATGGACGATATCTGGCTCGGCTACTCCCTCCACCACCGCTCCGGCATCTTCGGCACCTCCTCTCTGTTCGGACGCATCAAAGGCGGCAGCAACTACAATACAATCTCCCTGCAGTATCATTTCTGACAAATTACGAAAATGGGGAGGGGATTTATTTTCAGGAGAGCTTGCCCCCCCCGCGGAAAGGGGGAAATAATAAGGGCAGGAACGCCATAACGGCGCCCTGCCCGGGGAAAGAAAACGCGGATAATTCGGTTAAGGGTTATTCCACTTTCTGGTCGTAACGCTCTTGATAATACTGTTTCATGGCATCGACCTTTTCCGGATCGAAGCCCTCTATGAACCAGATGTGCCTAGGATCGCTCTTGATGTACTTGTCGATAATCTCATCATAGACCTCGGGTTTACCGGCTTTTTTACTGGCCTCTTCGGCCTCGGGCAGGAACTCTGAATAGAAATTCTTGGCCACGTCATAGATCCCGTGCCACCAGGCATAGTCCGGACCGGACATCGCCGCGCCGTGCCGGGCCCTGCGACCCTCATGATGCCAGAGCTCCCAGTAGATCCAGTCGATCTTCTCGTCGAAATTGTCCTTGCTGATCACGCCCCTGTCCATGAGCAGGCTGCGGATTTCCTTGGCGGGAATGGCGAATTTATCGTTGTATAGATCGACGAAGTTATCCAACTGATCATAGAAACCCTGGACAAAGCCGGCAACGTGGCAGGAGGAGCAGACATCCTTCATATTGACCAGCTTCATCTCCCAGCCATCGGTCCTCTTCGAGATCGGCGCCCGCAGGTCCCAGCTCAACCGATCGCCGACATCATGGGTGACCGGCTGGTTCCGCGAGGCACTGATATGGCAGCTGGCGCAGGTCGGCGCGTCGTAATAGTCCTCGCCGGCCACCCATTTCGGCCGGTCCATGTTAAGCTCGTCCTCATATGCCCTGTAAAGGATGCCGTGCTTGGACTCTTCATAGACCTCTTTCTGGGGATGGTCCGGACCGAGATGGCATTTGCCGCAGACTTCGGGCTTTCTGGCCTGTTCCTTGCTGAACCGATGCCGGGTATGGCAGGCGGAGCAGGTGCCTTTGGAACCGTCCGGATTGACTCGGCCGATCCCGGTATTTGGCCAGGTGGCCGAATCGAGGGTGCCGTCTTCGTTAACCTTGACGATCGAGCCGTGACACTGGCGACAACCCACCGCCACCGCGGGCTCGCCGCCGATGGTCTGCCCGAGCAGCCCGTCCTGGGTGTTGAGGATATCGCCGGCCTTGGCATGGTGGCTGGCCTCCTGCTCGGCGGTCTCCCTGGGATGGCACTGGCCGCAATCCTTCGGGGAGACGATGGTCGCGACCAGAAAGCCGTTATGATCACGGGCATCGGCCTCGCCTTTTTCGGCCTTATGACATTCGTAACAACCTACCCCGGACTGCCAGTGGGTACTGGACTGCCACTGGCTGATCAGCCCCGGCATCTGCTCCAGATGGCATTCCAGACACTCCTTGGTTTGATCTGAAATCGCCGCCCCGGCAAATCCGGCCCAGCCGAATATCACCATGCACCCCGCAAGAATTTTTAATAATCGCTTCATTTTTCTCCTCCTTCATCCTCTTTGATTGACGAAACTCTTTCCCTTTCATGATTGAAAGCTGCGATAGCCTGCACCAATTCTGAAAAGCACATTGCGTGCCAGAGGAATAATCCTGAATCTGTGACGGCTTGCTGCATTGATTCACGATATATGATTGTTTTTACGTCAAATATAGACAGTGATCCGCGGTGACTGGAATGCACCCGCCGCCCTGCGGGGCGCCCGATAACGGCGCATCTGCCGCGTTGGCAACTCGTTGATATACCATTAGTATTGTCAACATCGTTGCCGCCTTGCATCTGCACCGTTCTCGAACGCTCACGGATTCAGGTTCATTCCTTGCCATCGCTGATATCTTTCCTGGTGGCCATCCGGTAGAGGTTCAAAAAGGCCGCCGCTACGCCGAAGCCAAGAAAAATCAAGGTGAACCAGGGCTTGGTCCTACCGTCAAAGACGTTGGTATCCAGGTAGTAACCGAATCCGACCCCGATAAAAATCGAAAAAGAAACCGTCATGCCGATCGTGCTTACTTCGATCAACATCTTGGTCATTTCCTTACCGAATCCGGCCATGGTTTCCTCAATTAATACTTATCAAGCCAGGCGCACGCCAAACTGAATAAGGGTTCAATCATTATCATGGCTTTTTAGCAAAGTCAACGGTTTTGAAGCTATTCCGCCAATTTTATGAATACCGATTCAGCCTTTTTCAAGGTAGCTTCGAGATCGTCGGCCGTATGGGCCGCGGAGATAAACATCCCTTCAAACTGGGCCGGGGCCAGATATACGCCTTCCTGCAGCATCTCCCGGTAATAGCGGCCATACATTTCGGTATCGGACTTCATCGCCGAATCGAAATCGGTAACCGGTCCTTCAGTGAAAAAGAGGGTCAGGACCGAACCGGCCTGGTTCATGCAGACCTTGTCGCCGAGATGCTTGCGGGCCAGGCTCAGCAGTCTAGTGCCGAACTCGGTGGCCTTCCTGTCCAGCTCCTCGTAAAAACCGGGCTTGGCCAGTTCGGTAAGAGTCGCCTTGCCCGCCGCCATGGCCAGGGGATTGCCGGACAGGGTCCCGGCCTGATAAACCGGCCCGACCGGGGCGACCATCTCCATGATTTCCCTTTTACCGCCGTAGGCCCCCACCGGCAAGCCCCCGCCGATAATCTTGCCGAGACAGGTAAGATCCGGAGTGACGCCGAACTTGGCCTGGGCACCGCCGAGACCCGCCCTGAATCCGGAGATCACTTCGTCAAAGATCAAGACGATGCCAAGTTCCCTGGTCAGTTCCCGTAGTTTTTCCAAAAAGCCCGGCTGGGGCTGGATAACCCCCATATTGCCGGCAATCGGTTCAATAATCACGCAGGCTATGTCAAGATCGGCGTCCCGAAGGGTCTCTTCAAGTTTTTCCATGTTGTTGTAGGGGATGGAGATCGTGTTCTTGACGATGTCTTGCGGGACTCCGGGACTGCCCGGAATTCCCAGGGTAATCACCCCGGAGCCGGCCTTGACCAGAAATGAATCGGCATGGCCGTGGAATCCGCCGTCGAACTTGACTATCACATTGCGACCGGTATACCCCCGGGCGAGGCGAATGGCGCTCATGGTGGCCTCGCTCCCGGAGCTGACGAAACGGACCATCTCGATCGAAGGCACCGCATCGATGACCAACTCGGCCAAATCGATTTCCAACTTGCACGGCGCCCCGAAGCTGGTGCCGTTTTCGATTGCCGCCTTGATGGCCGCGATCACGGCCGGGTGGTTATGACCGAGGATCATCGGCCCCCAGGATCCGACAAAATCGATATTGACGTTACCGTCAACATCATAAATCTTTGAGCCCGCCGCTTTTTCAATAAAAACCGGATCGCAACCAACCGACTTACAGGCCCGGACCGGGCTGTTTACCCCGCCGGGAATCAATTTCTGGGCCTTCTCGAATAACTTGCTGGATGTATCTGTCTTCATGGGAGTATCTCCAGGTGAATATTGGGGTTCGCTCATTTATTTTAAAGTTTTCAAAAAAAACGAATATAGCATGGCCTTCTCGATAATGTCAAAGCCTAGTTGGCTCTGCTGGTCATCTGCCCCGTCGACGCCATGCCCAGCCGGATAAATCAGCTGATTATCAATTCCTTGAAATAGGTGATCGAGTGAAAGAGCGCCGATTTTTGGGGAACCACTTTACTGCTCGGTCTGGCCACATAAACCAGTTTCGCGATCCCGGCCTGGTCGGCCGAAACCAGGACCGCCTCGGTATCATCGGCAAGCATGGTCCTGGCGGGATCATAGTCCAGATGATCCTTCAAGCGTTCCCAGAAAATCGGCTCTTCCTTGGCCACCCCGATCTGCTGGGAGCAGATGATTTTATCGAAACGGTTCCGCAGAGCGGTTTTGGCCATCTTGATGTCAAGGGTTTTGCCGTGGGCATTGGTGACCAGACAGACCCTTTTGTCAATTTCCCGACAATAATCTATAAAATCAAGCACATACGGATGGACTTCGATCAGGTGCTCGATCTGCATCTTCAGGGCGGGAATATCCAGAGCGAGCTCATCGGACCAGAAATCCAGGTCGGCCCATTCCAGGGTTCCCTCACGGCTTTTGAATCTGGCGAACAGTTCTGTTCTGGCCCGGTCGAGGTCGAGGTTATGTTTCGCGGCATAGGTTTCGGGGACGAGGCTGGTCCAGAAGTAGTCGTCAAAATGCCGGTCCAGCAAGGTGCCGTCCATATCGAGCAACACGAGCTCGATCCCGGCCCAGAATGTATGAAGATTGTTAAGCATTTGTAGTCTACAACTTATTTGGAAGAGATGCCGGCAAAGAAACTGCTTTGAAATTCTTGGCCGGATACCCTCGTTGATCGTTTAAGCTAGCCGGTTTGCAGGTAACCGTTCGCCGGGGCGGTCGCCAAAGTACCCAACCAAAACCGCCGGACTGTAACCGTTCAGCAGTTGTGCAGATTTGGACAAGCGGACCGCGCCGCGTACCTCGTGTACGTAAGCCGGACCGATCGTCCGAAGATGTGGCGGCGCTGAACGGTTACGTTTGCAGGGAGCCGATAATCTCCCGGATCGACCGGCAGCCTGTCTCCTCGATATAATCGTGAAGGCCTTCGATAATCCTTTCCGTCGTATCCGGCTCAATCAGGTTGGCGGTGCCGATCTCCACGGCCGAGGCACCGGCGATCATAAATTCGAGAACGTCTTCGACGGTCATAATCCCGCCAATGCCGATAATCGGGATCTTGACGACATTGGCCACCTGCCAGACCATTCTCAAGGCCACGGGCTTGATGGCCGGTCCTGAAAGGCCGCCGATAATATTGGCCAGCCGGGGTCGTCTCGATCGGTGATCAATTGCCATGCCCATCAGGGTATTGATCAGGGAAATCGCATCGGCCCCGCCCTCTTCAGCGGCTCTGGCCGTAGCGGTAATGTCGGTCACATTCGGGGAGAGCTTGATGATCACCGGCAGCGCGGTTCGGGATTTGACCGCTGCGGTAACCTGAAAAACCATGGCCGGATCGGTGCCGAAGGCCACCCCGCCCTTTTTGACATTGGGGCAGGATATATTGACCTCAATAGCTGATATGCCCTTGATATCATTAAGATTTTCTGACAGAGCGGCGTATTCTTCGAGGGTCTCGCCCAGGATATTGACGATCACCGGGGCCTGAATTTTCCGGAGAAAAGGCATTTTATCGCTGATGAACTTTTCCAGACCGACGTTTTCCAGTCCGATCGCGTTCAGCATCCCGCAGCTTGTTTCGGCAATCCGGGGTGGGGGGTTGCCGGGCCTCGGTTTTAAAGAGATCCCTTTAACAACCAGCGCTCCCAAGCGGTCCAGGTTGACGAAGTTGCTGAACTCATCACCGTAACCAAAGGTGCCGGAAGCGGTCATGATCGGATTATCAAGCTGCAAGCCGTCGGCAATATCGACCCTCAGCCGGTTCCCTAGGTTTCCCATCGGACCTCCCCCGCTTCGAAAACCGGCCCTTCTTTACAGACATGCAGATAGGGGCCGCCACCATCCATGTCAGTCTGGCCGGTACCGGAAACGACACAGCCCAGGCAGGCCGAAATACCGCAGGCCATCAGGGTTTCAAGGGAAACCTGGCATGACCATTTCTTATCAAGACAATAGAGGGCTACACTTTTCATCATCGGATGAGGTCCGCAGCTATAGACACGCCACTGCATAGCCGGGTTCAGCTCATGGAATAACAGTTCGGTAACCAAACCGTGATGACCGGCGCTGCCGTCATCCGTAGCTACCAGGACCGTGGCGCCGAGACCGCTGAAGTCTTTTTCCAGAACCTGGATATCGGCAGCAGTAGCGCCCCCCAGGAAGACTTTAATAGTATCGGGCTTAGTGGAGCGAGCAAGGAGCAGCCTGGTCAAATAAAAGAGAGGGGCCGCGCCGACTCCTCCTCCGATGACGCAGATATTCTCGGCATGCTCGGGGAGGGTAAATCCCCTACCCAATGGCCCGACCAGACTCACGGTTTCACCGGGTCGGCGACTGACGATATATTCGGAGCCGATACCGACCGCCTTGATTAAAAGCTGGATTCGCTCACTATCGATGACCTGATGTATGGAAAAAGGCCGGCGCCAGAGGGGAGGATTGGCCCCTTTGCCGCCTTTAACCATGACAAACTGGCCTGGGCCGGCGGCGCGGGCCACAGCCGGGGCCGACAGGGTTATCCGCCAGATATCGCCGGCAATTTTTTCATTGCCGAGCAGCTCTGCTTCGCATTTGATTGGCATCATGATATTTGAAGGGGCAAGAGGAATAACTAAGCTACCGAAGGAGATTTAGTGACCAGACTGACCAGCCGTTCCAGATCGTCCAGAGAGTAGTACTCTATTTCAATCTTGCCGCGAGGACCGTTTTGAACGATCGCCGCCTTGGTGTCCAGGTATCGGGCAATATCACCAGTCAGGGTCTGGCAATATGAATCCGGTATTTCCTGCCTTTTTTTCTTCGGAGTAGTATTACGCGAGGTGGTGCCGGGGGCTGCCGCCATCTCGTCTTTCCACTTTTTAACCAGCTTTTCGGCCTGTCGGACCGACATATTCTTTAGAACGATCTCATCTCTAAGAACCTTCATACTATCACGGTCAGGGGCGGAAAGCAGCACCCGGGCGTGCCCCATTGAGATACTGCCCTTCATCAAGTCATTTTGGGCATATTCAGGCAGGTGCAGGAGGCGAAGGGTATTAGCAACCGTCGACCTATCCCTGCCGACCTTCTTGGCAACCTCCTCCTGGGTATGGCCGAACTCCTTGATTAGTCGGTTATAGGCTTCCGCCTCTTCGAGGGCGTTTAGATTCTGCCGCTGAATATTTTCAATAATGGCAAGCTCCAAACGGCTAACCCGATCCGCCACGATCACCAGCACAGGCACCTCTTTCAGGCCGGCAAGCTTACCCGCCTGCAACCGACGCTCTCCGGCAATCAGTTCAAAGCCGCTTTCATCCTCTTTTTTTCTGACCACCAACGGCTGCAGAATCCCTTTTTCCGCGATTGAATCGGCCAGCTCCTTGAGACCGGCCTTTTCAAGTTTTTTCCTTGGCTGGTAAGGATTCGGCACAATGTCATTGATTGGACACATCAGAAGTGTACCGCTAGAAGATGTGCCGCCATTTCTACTTTCATCCGCGGAAGGCAATAACGCATCCAACCCTTTGCCAAGTGATCTCGTCTTTATAACCATTTATCTTTCCGCCTCTAAATTTTGAAGGCTAAGCAAAAAATCCGCTCTACTGCGTCGCGGCGTATTCTCGATTCTCGGCGCATGCCAAATGGATGGCCTCGATCACCAAAACTCACCACTCTTTTCACCCTAAGAGGACGCTTCCGTTAAGCGCACCCAGGGGTTCCTATTCACCCCCTTGAGGGACATTTCCCGGGGCGTTTTATCGATTTTTTGCTTAGCCTTCCGTGACTTTTTGGGATTCTGTCAAACAGGGTATGTATATATACTTAGCCATCCCATTTCCGACTTTTTGCAAACTTGTCAATCTTAAGCCTTTTGCTTTTTCAAAAATTCCTTGGCGAGGTTCAGGTAACTCACCGCACCCACCGACTCCGGCGCATAAGTCAACACCGGCCGACCATGGCTGGGACTCTCGCTCAAACGAACATTCCGGGGAATCACCATATCATATACCGTACCCTGAAAATGTTCCCGGACCTCCTTGGCAACCTGGAAGGTAAGCCGGTTACGCCGATCAAACATGGTCAACAGCAACCCTTCAATAACCAGCTTTTTATTAAAAGAATTTTTCACCAGTCTAATCGTACGCACCAGCTGGCTCAAGCCCTCCAGGGCAAAGTACTCACATTGCATCGGAATAATTACCGAATCGGCCGCCGTCAGAGCATTTATGGTTAAAAGCCCCAGAGACGGGGGACAATCGATAAAAATATAATCATATTTATTTCTAACACTCCGCAGGGCCTTGTCCAGAAAATACTCCCGGTTGGCCGCTGAAACCAATTCAATTTCTGCGCCGATCAAGTCGATATGGGTCGGCACCAGATCGAAGCAATCATGGTCTGCAATGCTGCAGATTGCCTTGTCGGTCGAAGCCTCCCCGATCAGGCAATGATAGAGATGATGCTCCTGCCCTCTGGAATCAATCCCCAGGCCGCTGGATGCATTACCCTGCGGGTCCGCATCTATCAAAAGGACTCTCTTGCCGGACACAGCCAGAGCCGAGGAAAGGTTCATGGCAGTCGTCGACTTGCCGACCCCACCTTTTTGATTGGCCAGGGCGACAATTTTCGCAGAGCCCCCACCCTTCTTGCCTTCCGACTGCCGCTTACCGATGTTAGCCATTTCAAATACTCCGAATTATATTCCGTAACAAAGAAGCAAACCTCTTACATATGCTTACCCTTAATTACAAGGTCGCGCAATTCAAAAACCACTATCTTTGCTTTTCACGCCAATTAAATCTTACTATTGTTCCACGTGAAACAATGAAGCGAAGCGGAAGGAATCGGCATACACAAAAATAATGGATCTATTTTTTTTAGCCGTAATATTTCACTGTGCGATTGGGACAAACGAAGAGGAAGAAAAAAAGCCGCCGACGCGGCCGCTGGATCGCGCCGGAAGGGTGGACTCAGGTTAGCACTTTATCAATCCATTCGGGGCGCAATGGAACTTTAAGTCCAGCACATGAGTTCTTCGGGCGCTCACTGCCTGCGTGGCACAAGTGAAAGAGCCGACCATCGATATTTTTTCTCAATAAATCAACAGGTTGCCGCCAAAAGGAAACTCAAAAATCACGGTGGCGATCAGATAAAAAAAAGGCCCGGGCAACAAATTACTTTGCCTTGGGGCCTTAAATTGAAATGGTGCCGAGACCAGGAATCGAACCAGGGACACACGGATTTTCAGTCCGTTGCTCTACCGACTGAGCTATCTCGGCTTAATCGATGCGCTAACTTAAGAAAATGAACCATGGATGTCAAGTGTTTTGTAGAATGTCTCGTTAAAGCAGCCGCGAAAAGCAGGAAAAGTCAAATACACTTTATTTATTGTCATCCTCAACAAGATCGCTTTCCGGAATATTTTCATCGGAAAGGTCGAGGCCAACATCCTTGGTCGCGTCATCTCCTTCCATTAAAGAAGTAAGGTCCAGCTCATCAGCGGAATCAGGAACCGGAGAGGGATCATCATCCGGAGAAGAGGAGGAAACCAGGTCGGAGACATCGATATCTTCCAGCCCCAAAGCGCGAGGAGGCGAACCTGCCTCCGCATCATCATCCATTACAGCAAACAGTTCGTCATCTGAATCTTCGCCGGCAGATTCCCCGGATGCGGACCATGTTTCTTCACGATCATTTTCAAGCTCGGTCACATCAAAATCCATTTCTTCATCCAGGGTAGCCAGCAACTCATCTCCAAGCCGCTCAGCTTCTTCCGGTCCACTAGCGTTTGCATCATCAAGGTCGGAGCCCAGATCAAAACGAGGGGATTCAAGCCCCGTTTCAGGGAAGGACGGACTGGTCTGGGAAGTCACGACTTCTTCGTCAAAGGCAAAACCGAGGCTGTCGTTGTCGATCTGAGTAACGTTCACCTGAAACTCTTCAGTCCCGCCGGAGTCATCCATAGCAAAATCCGGGGCCGGGCCGGTGCCTGAAAGAATCTCTTCAATTTTACCTTGATCCTCATTGGCTGGCTCGAATTCCTCCAGCATATCGTCTTCCAGTTCAAGATATTCGGTCTGGTCTGAGTCAAATGACAGATTGTCGGTCACCGCAGACGGCGCCTCTTCGTCCAAGAGAAAAGTATCGTCAAAGGAATCGCCAGGCTCATCGCCCGGGGTTTCCTCTTGGTCGAATCCTGGATAAGCCGGCGAGAGAATAGTGGTATCGTCAAGTTCCAATTCCTGAAAATCACCACTCAGATCAAAGTCAATGTTGTTATCAAATTCTCCGGTAAGATCGAAGTTAATAATATCTTTCTCTGTCTTATCGGTATTCAATATTTCCGTTGCATCAAATTCAGAACTGGCATCAGCACCAAAATCATCACCCAGATCAAGATCTATTTCCTCCAGAGAAATTTCATCATCCTGGAGGTCGGCAGAAAAAATCTGGGTTGAATCCGCATCAAAATCCTCATCCGTCAGGCCGGGTTGATCGAGCTGATCAAGATCGATCGGCATTATATCGCCAAGTTCCAAGGATAAATCATCTTCATTAATCTCGATACTGTCATCAAAATCGATAGAGGTCTGCTCCGTCGCATCGGGAACGGCAAAATCGCCGGCCACAGTGTCATCGAAATTTATATCGGCATCGTCGAAAGCGGGCAAGTCCTGGGGTCCCGATAAGGTCTGCTCTTCAGTATCCGGCGACTGGACAACCGAAGCGAGAAAAAAAGGCAGCCTGGACTCGGTGCAAGTACCGTGCAATTGCTGGGCAATTGCAGAGAGGTCATTTCGACACTTGGCGCAATTTGAGAGATCGTCGAAGGAAATAAATTTACACTTGGGGCAACGCATTTTAACCACCTTGGTTGAACAGGTTGTTGTTTTATCGACTATTTTTTATCAATCACCCGAAGTGTCATTCAAAGGATTCTAAAGATAAAAAGTGGATAAACTAGCCGATTTTACTACTATTTTTTTAGATTATCCTATTGAATATAGGTAAATCAATAAAATTTCAACTACAAACGTAAAAAACTGGATTAGAATAAGGAGATATTTCGGTTCGGTTGATCTATATTTAGCCTTCCCAGTTGCATTATCGAAATGATCGGGATAGGTTGCAAAATTTTGAACAACCCGCCTTCGGTGCCCCATAGAGACATAACAATTGAGCCGGTAAGGCGGCTGACGAACAAATAGGCAACGAACCGCCATATCCGGAACTCCGACTAAAGCTCCATGGTTTAAAGAAAACTGAAATTAATGGGTCAATTATTGTGCTTATGTTTAATTTAAGACGCAGTCGTACAACTCTGTTGGGGGTCACCTTGCTTTTCCTGCTGGCAGCTGGTTGCGCCGGTACAACGACGCCGGTCCGCCATCTTTCTTCGGATGTCTGCCTGGTGATGCCGGAAAAGACCACACGGGAAGAGGTCATCTCTTTTCTCGGCGAGCCGGACCAAAAGATGACCACCTCGGAAAACCTGGAACTCTGGCTCTACCTGAAGGCTAACAAAAGCTTTTTGCGAAAAATGCCACTGGTTGGCGATCAGCTCGGCACCGAGGACTACGAAACGGTGACCGTAACCTTCGCCGGCGACCGGGTCAGAACATGTCTCTATCGCCAGCTCAGTGAGGACGAATTCAAAGAATTCAACACGGAGCTGCCATGAGGCCAAGGGGTATGCAGCAATACCTCAAAGTCAGGGAACGCATGGTTCGTGAGCAGCTGATTCCTCGGGGCATCAACGATCCCCTAGTCCTGAAGGCCATAAGCGAGGTGCCCCGCCATATTTTCGTCGAAGACGCTCTCCAGGTCCAGGCCTACGGTGATTTCCCCCTGCCGATCGGGGAAGGCCAGACTATCTCCCAGCCATACATAGTCGCCTTGATGACCGAGATGCTGGAGCTTAAAGGGGATGAAAAAGTACTGGAGATCGGTACCGGTTGCGGATATCAGACCGCGGTGCTGGCCAAACTCTGCGACCGGGTATATTCGGTCGAAAGAATCAAAAAGCTCATGGCCCGGGCCAGAATAAATCTGGACAAGGCGGGATGTTTCAACACCCTCTGCAAGATGGCTGACGGCACAATGGGCTGGCCTGAACACGGGCCCTATGACGGCATTATCGTCACAGCCGGCGGCCCGGAGATCCCGGGCGCTCTCATCGAGCAACTGGCCGAGCCAGGCATCATGGTAATTCCGGTCGGGGCCAGGGACAGCCAACAACTGATCAGGGTTAGCAAGAAGGATGGCAGGGTAAATTACGAAAAAGGGGAAAAGGTCAGATTCGTCAGTCTGATCGGAGCCCAGGGGTGGAAGATTGAACAATGAAATAACCGCGGCCGGGCGAGGCAATAACGGCGGCCCCCTGCATCGCTTGTATGAATGGATCCAGGAATGGCTGCAAACTCCTTACGGGGTCTGGGTCCTGTTTTTAGTGGCCGTGGCCGAATCCTCCTTTTTCCCGATCCCCCCCGATGTCTTTCTGATGGCCCTCTGTATCAGCTGCCCCCAAAAATCCTTTCGCTATGCCGGTATCTGTGCGGTCGGTTCGGTCCTGGGCGGCATGATCGGCTATGGCCTGGGCTTCTGGTTCATGGATATTGTCGGCAGCAGAATCATCGAGATCTACGGCCTGGCCGACAAATACGAACTGGTCCAGGAGCTTTATCAGAAATACGATGCCTGGGCGGTGGGGGTAGCCGGCTTCACACCCCTGCCATATAAGGTTTTCACCATTACGGCCGGGGCCTTCAAGATCAACT
>JAWOIQ010000200.1:0-9036 GCA_046484585.1 Desulfurivibrionaceae bacterium | reverse complement strand
GGAGAAGTTTGCCCAGGTTCATCTCCAGGGAAAAATCGAGGTAGAGGAGCCATTTCACATCCTCGTAACCTTTTTTGGCCATTTCCACCTCTTCGATATAGGAAATCCTGGCGGCATACGAAAAGCCCGTTCCCAAGCCGACCCGCCATTGACTGGGCCAGGCGAAGGTGTAATAACTCTTGATGGCCAGGACAAATTCCTGCCCGGAATCCTGAACATCGGAATGCCAGTGCCACACATAACCGGGGGTCAGGTATGTGGCCAGGGGCAGGCCTAGAAATTCATCCGACAGAGGGTGGCCATAGAAAATGGAGAGCAGTTTGTTGTCCCTGTCATCTTCCCGGTGCTGAAAAGTTATGATATCCTGGGTGTCGGATGGTGTCGCCCAGCCATGGACCAGGCGCAGGTAGGGCTTGGCGGAAATCGAGGATTTAAGCGGTCGGCGCCGGCCCTTCTGGTAGAGCAGGCCGAAGGCGATGTTTCCCTTGGTTGCCTCGTCGACAAAAATCGAATCGCGGGCGGCCCGGTCAAGCCAGGTCAGGGCCAGGGAGCCTTGGAGATAGAGGTCGCCGCCCAGGTAGTAGCGCCCTTCAAGGCCCATGGATATATCGGTTCCCGAACCGATCCTGTCTCGATCAAGGCCATAATAGTAATCGTTGAACCGCGAACTTTTCAGGCGCAGGGCCACATAGGGATCCCACTCCAGCCTGGGGCCGCCAACCTCAAGGCCTGACTTCAGGATAGATGAAAGCCGCTGTCTCTCGTCGGCCAGAAGGTCAACCTCGAAATAGAGGGGATTCCGGTCCGGTTGATAGCGAAAGCCGAGGCCCCAGTCCAGTACATCGCTATCCACCCGGCTGTTGTACTCTTCCGGCAGATCTATAAAGCGCCACCGGGCCAGGAGATTCAGGCGCCACTCATTTTCGTCGCGCAGCTTGATGCCTGCCTCCAAGCCGTCCAGGTAGAAATAGGAGCTGTCGTAATAGAGCAGGGGGAAGACGTCTTCCAGAACTGAATCCCCGGCCGCATAGGCGTTTGAGGCGGCCCTGAACCCGAAGCCGATCCCCCATTTTTCCTCAGGTCGATTTGCCGGGGCAGTTGGTTCCGTCTGTTCGGAGGCAAGAGCCCGGGCCGAAAGCGGCGCGGCCGCAAAAAGGGTGATAAGCAGAACCGGGAGAAGGTGCGCGGAAAATTTCATAACCATACAATACTGAACCGGGACAAGTGGTCTCGGGTCTCATCAGGTAGGCGGAGCGGGCGACCCCGTTTGTTCATGTCATTGCGAGAAGCGTTGCGGCGAAGCAATCAGGAATTTTCAGTTAATTGCAAATTTACGGATTGTTAAATCTTTTCTCGTAATGATTTAATCGGTAAGTTTTGCTAACGCAATCAGTAATAATTATTATTACAGAAAAAGAGATCGTCTGATTACAGATCGATAAGGGTATAAAAGCCATATTCGTCACGGATTCGGGTTATTGAATTGAGTCAATGATAAGCTTGCAGGCCTTGCCGGTTCCTCCCTGCCGGTTGCGGATGTAGGCTTGCAAGGCCTGGCGGGTTTCCGCCCTCCGCGGGGGAGTGCGAATGTTTTCCAGAAGATATTCCGCCACCTCCCGACGGTCTTTTGCCTCGAATACAAGCTTTCGGTCCATGATTTCCCTGCCTACCCAGGAAAATTCATCCCAGTAAGGCCCGATAACGGGCCGCAGGCCGCAACTCAGGGGTTCCAGAAAATTCTGGCCGCCGAGCGGCGCCAGACTGCCGCCGACAAAAGCGGCCCAGGCTAGCTCGTAGGCCTGGGGCAGTTCACCCATGACGTCCCAGAGAATTACAGTTCCCGGCTTAACCGGGCCGGTTGTCACGGAACGCAATTGCCATTGCAGGCCCAACCGGGTCAGGGTTTTTTGCCAGTGATCCAGGCGGTGCATGTGTCTGGGGAAAAGGCCGATAATGGCCCGTGGGTTTCTTTGTCTCAATTCGCGGAGTAGTTCCGCCAGATCTTCTTCTTCCTCCTTACGCACCGAACCCAGGACGATAAAGGGGCTTTCCGGCTCAAATAGGGGGCGGATTGGATTTTCCGCCGGGTTTTGCCCGTCATCCCCGGAGTGGAACCGGTCAAACTTGATATTACCCATGATATCGACAATGTCATGGCCGAAGAGAATGCCGAAACGCCTGCCGTCCTCATGGGCCATGGCCAGGATTGCATCGGGCCTGAGATCTTTCCAGAAGGAGGGGCGGATCAAATAGCGGGATAAACTTCGTTGGGTCATTCTGCCGTTGATGATCAGAAGTTTGCAATTCCCGCTCCGGCAGGATTTCATCAGCCCCGGCCAGAGTTCGCTTTCCAGAAGGACCACGGCGCGCGGCCGGACGGCTGCCATCGCCTGAGCCATTATTGATGGTTTGTCGAAGGGGAAATAGGCGGTGTGAATTTTGATCTTGGCGGAGTTGTGGTGCTCCCGCCTGATCTTTTCTAAAATATCCATGCCCTGGCTGGTGTTTGTGGTGAGCAGGACGGTGGTCGGGGAGGGCGGGGTTAACTGGTTTATCAGTTCCAGGGCGAGATATGATTCTCCCACCGAAGCGGCCTGTATCCAGAGATCGGCCCGGGGCGGCGGGGTTGCCAGGGTTTTTTGCTCAAAACCAACCCGGAGGCGCTTGCTGAATCTCAGGCAGGGCAGGAAAATATTCCAGAGCCCCTGATAGAGCCGGAGGATTATCCCGGTTGATAAATTGATGTCGGACCCTTGATTTCTGATGACCGGCTTTCCTTCCTGGGGTTTGGTTGTGAAACCTGAATCCGTGAGCGTTCGAGAACGGTGCAGATGCAAGGCGGCAACGATGTTGATAATACTGATGGTATATTAACGAGTTGCCAACGCGGAGCAGATGCGCCGTTATCGGGCGCCCCGCAGGGCGGTGGGTGCATTCCAGCCACCACGGATCAATGTCTATATTTTACGTAAAAACGATCATAGATCGTGAATCAATGCACTAAGCCGTCACGGATTCAGGTAAAAGTTTGGCGCCAATATAGCAACTACCGCTTTTTATGTAAACAAGGGGGATTTGATTCACGGAGTACTCCCGGATATCGCGAGCTTGATGGTTTAGCCGCTTCCGGACTTTTTTAGCGAACTTCCTGAGTCGGTGAGCGGTCGACAACGGCTTGGATGCAGAGGCGAACGGCTGCCGGTTGGCCAAAATAATTGCTGTCCCGCATTTTGCCAAGAAATCAATTGAAGACCGAGATGTGCCATGTCTTTTTTGTCAAAGGACAAAAATATTCACGCTAATAAGTATATCCGCTTTTTTTATGGCGACTGAAAGCGCCAGGCCTCCTTAGCCCACTGTCTTTAAACTTTTCGTGGAGATTACCGGGTGCGAAAACGGGAAAAACAAACAAGGCATGGAAATATTTAAAATATTCATTGAAAACGATTTTCAATTTCATTATATTAGTTTTCGTCCTCGGGGCAAGGCGGGGTGATGCCTTGCAAATGAAAACGATTTTCATTTGCAGTTAGAAGGCGGTGTGGCCCCCTTCTAACACAGGGAAGCGTCCTTCTTGTTTCGAGATAGTTGGGAAGTCCATCAAAATCAGCAGCTAATCAGTATTGGTTAAATAATTAGACAGGAGAATCAGTATGAAGATCGACCGAAGAATAACGAAATTGCCCATCCTCAAAGAAGTCTTTCAACATGTGGTGGCTTTCATGCCATTGATTATGCCGGCGCTGATGCTGTTCTTCGTGCCGGCTGTTTCCCACGCCGGCGAGAGGGATTTTGCTGCCGAGATCGACAGGATCCGGTCCAGGCTTTCCATCATTGAGGCCGGTAGCGGCTCCGCCGTCGCCCCGGCCGGGCCGACCTGGGCCGAGCGCTTAACGTTTAGCGGAGTGGTCGAGGTGGAGGCAGGGTTCAGTGACGGCGATGACGGTAGCGAGAGTGATATCGCTGTGGCCACCGTCGAATTTGGCCTCGAAGCGCAAATCAATGGCTACAGTGCGGCCCAGGTCCTCTTCCTTTACGAAGACGGTGAGGATCTTGGGGTTGACGAAGCCTTTATCACCCTCGGCAACCTTGAAAGAAATCCCCTTTATCTGACCGCCGGTAAGCTGTATGTACCCTTCGGTAATTACGAGACCCAGATGATTTCCGACCCCCTGACCCTTGAGATTGGGGAGGGTGGGGAAAATGTGATCCAGATCGGCATCGAGACGGCGGGATTTTACGCCTCGGCCTACGGCTTTAACGGCGATACCGCTGACGGCGGCAGCGACGTGGTCGAGCATTACGGTCTTAACGGCGGTTACGCGCTTGAGTCGGCCGCGTTCAGCCTCGATATCGGCGGCGGCTGGCTGAGCAGCATCGGCGATACCGACGGCCTCAGCGATGCCCTGGGCGGCGGGCCGGTTGCGGTAAACGATTATATCGACGGCTATGCCGCCCACCTGATCACCGGTTACGGGCCGTTTACCCTGATCGGTGAATATGTCGGGGCCGGCGACGATCTGGACGGAGCCGATTCGCAAATTTCCGCTTACAACCTTGAGGCCGGGATCTTTTTTCCCCTTGCCGGCAGAGAGGCGTCCATAGCGCTCGGCTATCAGAAGACCGAAGAGGCCCGGTGGGCGGATCTACCCGAGAAGCGGATGGTGAGCGCCCTGGCGGTCGAGATCATGGACAGCACCTCCCTGGCTTTGGAATGGATGAATGAAGAGGATTACGACGGCATCGACTCGGATGTCTATACCCTGCAACTTGGTGTGGAGTTTTAAAAAAAACCGGATGCCGCCACTATGACGAACGCTCACAGATTCAGGAGTAGGGCAAAAAATATCTGATTATGATTACCACTCAATTTCAGCCAGTTCCAAATGGCATTGTCGTAAGTAATGGATATTGTATATTATTTTTGAGCTCAACACCGTCATTCCGGCATGTTTTTTAGCCGGAATCCAGAAACTGGATACAACTACTGGATTCCGGGTCAAGCCCGCAATGACAAACTAATCGGTTGAAGATTGGTGGTAATCAGAAAAAAATAAGAGAGCACCACGAGCGGAATAATACTCCAATAACATCCGTTCCGCTTTCCTCCTTGGCAGGGGCGCCGTCGTGGCGTCCCTGTCTTTTTAGATTTCCCCGGCTTTCAGAATTAAATGAAACCCGAAATGATTGATGAACTTTTGCTCGGAATGTTTTAGTTCTTTGTTGATTGAGTCACAGCGTCGTTCGTGTGACTCAAGCCGGGAGTTTTCGCTGATATTGTGAAACTGGAACGGCTTGAAGAAATACAGATAGGAACATATGTCGCGGTCCTGGTCTTGTAGTTCTGCCCCTGGCGCTTGCTTGCCAGATGGCAAAAAGTCAAAAACGGGATGGTGCTGCGCCGCTGTTTCATAGGGGGTTTTTTTGGATCTCATCATCAGCAATCTTCGCATTCCCATTGAAAATGACGGGTTTGCCGCATATCTCGATGCAGCTTCCGACAGACTTGAAATTAAAGTCGGGGTTGAAATCGTTAAAATCCTCAGTAAAGCGCTGGATCTGAGCGATCAGGAGCAGTTCTATTATAATGTAGCGCTGGTCGTCAGGGTTGACGACGGTTTTAAAAACAGGCAAGACTTTCCCCTCTACAACGCACCGGTAATGGCGCGCAAGAACGCGGTCAACCGGAAGGAGAGGCCCCTTGTCGTCGGTTTCGGCCCGGCCGGAATGTTTGCCGCCCTGGAGCTGATTGATTACGGTTTCAAACCCCGCATTTTCGAAAGGGGCAAAAAGATCGAGGAGCGCTCCGTTGATGTGCAGCGCTTTATCGAAGAACGGCAACTCGACCCGGAGTCGAATATCCAGTTCGGCGAAGGTGGGGCCGGTTCCTACTCGGACGGCAAGCTTTTCTCCCGGCGCGATAACAATACCAGCTATGTGAATCGGGTCTTGGAGACTTTTATCAAATTCGGAGCCCCGGCCGAAATCGGCTACATCGGCAAGCCCCATCTGGGCACCGATCTGCTCTGCAAAATCGTGGTCAATATCAGGCGCTATATCGTCGAGCGGGGCGGCGAGATCTACTATGGAGCCAGGATGACCGATCTGCTGGTCTCGGAGGGCAGGGCCCTGGGTATTGTGGTTAACAATGAGCGGGAGTATCTGGCTTCCGGCATCTACCTGGCCCTTGGCCACTCGGCCCGGGATACCGTCAAGATGCTGCATGAAAAGGGCGTTGCCCTGGAGCGGCGCCCGATTTCGGTGGGGGTGAGGATAGAACATTCCGCTGAAACCGTTGATTTGATGCGCTACGGTCATAAATACAAGGATTTTCCCGGCCTGGGGGCTGCCGCCTATTCCTTGAATCATACCGACCGGAGGAGCGGCCGCGGGGTTTATACCTTCTGCATGTGTCCGGGCGGCGAGGTGGTTAATGCCTCTTCCGAACCGGGCCGCCTGGTTTTAAACGGGATGAGCTACTCTTCGCGCTCCTCGCCCTTTTCAAATGCCGGCCTGGTGGTAAATTGTCATGACCACGATTATCCCTCTGCCGGTCCCCTGGCCGGGCTGGCGTTTCAGCAGGAGATCGAGAGCAGGGCTTTCAGGGCCGGCGGCGGCGACTGGCGGGCGCCGGCCCAGAATCTCATGGCTTTTCTGGGCGAGGAGCCCGAAGCCGCTCTCCATGAAACTTCTTATAAAATGGGGACCAGGCCCGCCGATCTGAAAGAGATCCTGCCTGAATTTGTGGTGACCCAGCTGATGACCGCCTTCCATAAATGGAAAGAAGAGGTCCCCCTGTTCGTTTCGAACCGGGCCATCCTGCTCGCCGTGGAAAGCCGGACCTCATCCCCTGTCCGGATCAAGCGCGACGCCTGCTTTGAATCGGTAAACATCAAGAATCTATATCCAATCGGAGAAGGCTCGGGCTACACCGGCGGCATCACCAGTTCCGCCGCCGATGCGATCAGGGCGGTGGAGAAACACCTGAATCCGTGACGGCTTCTTGGGGGATTTTGCTTTACACCACAAGGGCATAAGTCTCGTTTGCACCCTAAAGGGCATATAAAAGCATGCTAGCTGCTCAACTCAGCTTTATCTGTCTGTTGTTGCGTAATATAATCGTTTTCTAACATCCTTGCTTCTCGTCATAGGACAAAAATTCTCATTTCCGGACAGACACTAGTGAATTGGGAGCTTGCTACTAATTTTCTTTTGCTCTAAAATAGCGCGCAAGGCATTCCACAACTTTGGCCTTTTTCAGATTTACTTCGAGGGTTATTCATCGTAAAACTCCCGATGAAAAGTTTTTTTAAATGACGACAGAATCCGTTTCGGATGGCCTGGAAGGCGGCTGGGAATTACTTGATAAGGGCAAGTTGCCCGGCAGCCGTCAATTCAGGATATGACAAATAAGCACGTTTTGCAGTGTTGCTCCCAGGGGGCTTTACGATGAAATTCCGATCTATCCAAGCCAAGATTTTATTCACGACATGTCTGCTCATCGCGGTGTTTTTTGGTATCCAGGAATTCTACATCTCCCCGCTGCTTCAGCAACATGATATTAGCGAAATGGAGCTCAACCAGGAAGCGGTGGCAGACCACCTGGCCCTCTCGATCGATTTAAATTTCCAGGCATATATCACCAGTCTGGAAATCCTGGCCCACACTCCAAGCCTTGAATCCATGCAAAAGGAGGCGATAGATAGATCTTTATCCCAGGTAAATGAGTTATCCCAGTTTTTCGATTATTTTTTCGTAACGGATACCGAAGGAAGATGGGTGTCATATCCCAGCCAACCGCATCTGGTCGGCCAGGTAGTAAAAAATGATTATTGGGTCGGGGAAACCCTTGCCGAGGATCGAACCAACTTTCTCGATATTCACTATGCCCAGAGCATTAAAAGCCTGGTCGCCGGGTTCGCGTCACCGATAAGGGATAGCAGCCGGAATGAGAGCGTCGGCATTGTCAGGGGGGTTATTACGATCCCGAATGGCCAGCATTGCAATGCTCTATTTGCAATGATAAGGAATTTTAAATTTGGCAATGACGGCAGTATTTTTGTTGTCGACTCCAAGGGCAGACCTCTTGCCCATCCTGATTTCAGCTTGGATGCCGATTCATTTGGCGATATAGATCTGGGAAGCCTGCCGCCTGTTGAGGAGGCGCTGGCAGGAAGATCGGGAACCACCGAATACACATTTAACAACCGGAAATATTCAGCTTCCTACCGACCTGTCAAGACAACCGGCTGGGGGCTTGTCGTTCAGCAGCCAATTGACAGCATAGCTTCGTATGTCAGTGCGGAGGCTGCTTCGATAACCTCCATCAATCTGGTTTTCATAGCTGTTTCCTTTTTGATTTTACTATTGATTTTCATCAAATCCACCAGCCCGTTAACAACGCTGCTGGAATCACTGCAGAATAATAATTTTAAAGCCGGCTCGGAATATCCGCGAGATGAAATCGGTCTTTTAGCCGGAGAGATTCAATCCCTCTTTTCCAAGCTTAACAGCACCAAGGAAGAACTCAGCAAGGCGTTGACCGACCAGGGGAAACGCATCGCGGAAAGAACCGTAGAGCTTTCGGAAAGCAATGAAAAGCTTATCAATGAAATTCAGGAAAAAGAAAAAGTCGAAAAGTCACTAAGGGACAGCGAGGAGAGATACCGAAGCCTGTTTGAGAATGCCAGTGACATCATCCAGACCGTTAATCCCGATGGACGATTACTTTATGTCAACCCCAGCTGGTGTAAAGTGATGGGTTACACGGAGGAGGAGGCGGGCCGTCTTAAAATCCTTGATCTCATCCACCCCGAGAATGCGGATAAATGTCAGTCGAGTTTCAGGACCACCTTGGCCGAGGGGTCAAGCGGAACAATGGAAACGGTTTTCCAGAGCAAGGACGGCAGAAAAGTTATTTTACATGGCTCGGCAAACTGTAAATACAGTAACGGCCAACCTTCATTCGTACACTGCATTTTCCAGAACGTAACCGAGCGGCGGCGCATGGAAGAGGAGCTGAGCCGAATGCATAAG
>JAWOIQ010000120.1:0-19507 GCA_046484585.1 Desulfurivibrionaceae bacterium | reverse complement strand
AAACAGCAGATAGACGCTGCCGGTAATAACGGTCGGGCCGATCGCCAGGCCGTCCAGGCCGTCGGTCAGATTAACCGCATTGGAGGCGCCGACCACCACCAACAGGGCGAAGAGCAGATAGCCCGCGCCCAGATCCGGGCCGACTTCCTTTAAAAAAGGAATACTGAGATGGCTGTTAAAATCGGGGTTGGTGTAAAGAAAAAATCCGGCCAGGATCGCGCCGGCGATCTGAAAGAAGATCTTGCCCCGGCCGCTCAACCCCTTGCTGTTCTTCCGGGTTATCTTCCGGTAGTCGTCAAAGGCCCCTACCGCCCCGTACCAGAGGGTCACGGCCAGAACGATCCAGACATAATAATTAGTCCAATCGACCCAGAGCAGGGTGCTCAAGCTGACGGCAAAGAGGATCAGAATGCCGCCCATGGTCGGCACCCCCTGTTTGCTGAAATGAGTTGCAGGGCCGTCTTTTCTAATCACCTGACCGATCTGGAGATGTTGCAGAAAACGGATAAAGACGGGCGCAACCAGAAGAACCAGGATAAACGAGGTGATCGTCGCGCCGATGGATCGGAAGGTTATATAACGAAATACATTGAAGCCCCCGAACAGCTCATGGAGGGGATAAAAAAGGTGATAAAGCATCTAATTGTCCTCCCGTAGACCGGCGATTACGGTTTCCATGCCGACTCCCCGGGAGCCCTTGACCAGAAGCCAGTCTCCGGCGCCGATCATCCCGTTTGACTCAAGTTCGCGCAGATGAGTGACGATCCGATCTTTTTCGGCAAAACTCCCGGCCCGCTGCTCCGGCATTCCGCCCTCCCTGGCCCCGGCGACTACCTCCCCGGCGAAGGAACCGTAAGCCAGCAGATAATCGTAGCCGAGCCGAGCCGCGGCCCGGCCGAGGGAACGATGGGCGGCAGGGCTCACCGCACCCAGTTCCAGCATATCTCCCAATACCGCCACCGAACGCTGTTTGCCCTTCAGCCCCCGCACCGTTTCCAGAGCGGCGAGCATCGAGGCCGGATTGGCGTTATAGGTATCATTGACAATCTTCAAGCCGCCACTCACCAGCTCCACCTGCAATCGTTTATCATAGGGGACAAAATCACTCAACCCCCGGGCGATATCGTCAAAAGCCATCCCGGCCGCATGGGCAAGGGCGGCGGCGGCCAGAGCGTTAAGCACGTTATGGCGGCCCAGAGCTTGCAGCCTGACCCGCTGCTGCTCATCACAGATTGTCAGGGTGAAGGAGAAGCCCTTTTCGCCCAGATTGCGAAGGTAACTGCCGCGCACCGCTGCCCGTCGTTGCCAGCCGTAGCTTATCTGGCGGAGATCGTCGCGGCCGGCCAGTTCCACGACCAGGGGATCCTCCAGATTTACCACCAGAATTCCGCCTGGCCTGATCCCGGCAAAAAGCTCGCCCTTGGCCCGGGCCACTCCTTCGATGGTGGCCAGCCCTTCCAGATGGGCGGCCTGGATATTGTTGATGCAGGCAATATCGGGTCCGGCGATCTCGGTCATCCGCTTGATCTCACCGGGGCTGTTCATGCCCATCTCCAGAATGGCGACCTGGTCACTTTCTTCCACCGGCAGCAGGGAAAGGGGCAGCCCGATCAGATTATTAAAATTACCCTTGGTTTTAAGCACCTTATATCTTTGCCTGAAGACGGCAGCCGCCATCTCCTTGACCGTAGTCTTGCCGGAACTGCCGGTAATCGCAACAACTTTCAGGTTTTTCATCTCGATCCGGCGGAAGGCGGCCAGATCACCCAAGGCCCGCAAGCTATCCTCAACCACCACCACAGGCACCGGCAGCGGCGGCCGCGGAGCTTTCTCGACCACAACCCCGGCCGCGCCGCGCCTCACTGCGTCGGCACAGAACTTTTCACCGTCGAAATTGTCCCCGCGCAGGGCGACGAACAAATCATGTTCACCGATGACGCGACTGTCGGTCGACACCGCCCGGAAAACCGCTTCCGGGCTGCCGCCGATCACTCTGCCGCCGGTCGCCTCGAGAACATCATCAAGAGGCCAAACCCGGCCGGACCCGGCTTTCTCTTTATTATTCAGATTATTATTCTGATCCCCGGCAGCTACAACCATTTGCGGTGTCCTGTTTTAGGTGAGCCGATCATCGACATTTCCGCCACCACTCGGCGCCGCCAGTTGCGCGGCGGCCTCAAGCCGATCATCGAAAAAATATTTGCGATTGCCCACGAGCTGGTAGGTTTCATGCCCCTTGCCGCAGATCAGCACCACATCCTCGGTAGCGGCGCAATCGATCGCCGCCCGGATCGCCGCCCGCCGTGATTCGATAATCCCATAGCCCCTGCCGCCCGGAACCCGGAGTTCGGCCGGGGCTTTTTTCGGCAACAGAGTGGCGCCATCGCTCCGCAATCCCGCTTCGATCTCGGCCATGATCCGCCGTGGCTCCTCGCTTCGGGAATTATCGGTGGTAATTATGACAAGATCGGCCAGGCGGCCGGCAATCTCGCCCATAAGCGGCCTTTTCTCCTTGTCCCGATCGCCGCCACAGCCGAAGACCAGAATCAGCCGCCCCTCGCAAAGATCACGGACACTTCGCAGCACACCGGAGAGGGCATCGGGGGTGTGAGCGAAATCGACAAAGACCCGGCAGCGGCCGCCATCTCCCTCAACAGCGCCCCGCACTCTTTCGAGACGGCCCGGCACCCTGGTTACCTCGCCAAGGCCCCGGCCGATCTCTTTTTCATTCAGACCCAGGACGTGGCCGATTCCCATCGCCGTGGCCATATTCAACAGGTTGAAATCGCCAACCAGCGGTGACTGAAAAGTCACGTCATCTCCCAGACCTACGATCTCGGCCCTGATCCCGTCGAGACTTATCTCCGCCTCGGCGACATGGATATCGCCCCGATCGCGGCCGCAGGTAAGCAGCGAACGCGGGTAAAGACGAGGATCGCCGTCTCCCGTCGTCCCATGCCGGCGAAAACCGGCCGTCGCCAGCAATTTCCCAGCCAGGCGCTCCCCCCAATCCTGTTCCCGGTCACCGGAACCAACCGGATCGGCAAGCATCACCACCGCTATGCCGTCTTCCTTGAGATGTTCAGTAAAGAGCCGGCTCTTTGCGGCGAAATAATCGTCCATACCGGCGTGAAAATCAAGATGTTCATGGCTGAGATTGGTAAAGGCCGCCACATCGAAATAAATCCCGTGCAGACGCTGCTGGCTCAGGGCATGGGAAGAGACTTCCATGATCAGGTGATCCACCCCGCCGTCCACCATCTCGCGCATCATCCGGTAAAGCGCGATCGGCTCCGGAGTCGTAAAAGGCGCCTCTTCCTCGCGCCCCTTGAAACGATAATTCACGGTGCCGATCACCCCCGGTTCGCCGCCGCCGGCTTTGATCATCGACTCCAGGAGATAGCTGGTGGTGGTCTTGCCGTTGGTGCCGGTAATTCCGACCAGCTTCAATCGTTTTTCCGGGTGGCCGTAAAAATTCGCGGCCAATTCGGCCACGGCCCGGCGACTGTCCCCGGCCGCCAACACGGCCAGGCCCCGGCCCCGGAAATCGTCGGCAAGTTCCCGTCGTTCAAGGACTACGACGCGGCAGCCCTGCTCAACTACCCCGGCCAGAAAGTCGTGGCCATCAAACTTCTCTCCCTTCACGGCGACAAACAGTTTCCCGGCTCCGGCTTGCCTGGAGTCTGCGGTGATTCCGTCGATCCGCAGATCGGGATCGCCCTCGACAATCTCCAGATCGGCGCCGGCAATCAACTCCCGCAATATTTTGGCTGAGACGCCTGTTTTTCGGGTCATTGCTCTCTTATCCCTAAACCTGAATCCGTGACGGCTTAGTGCATTGATTCACGATATATGATTGTTTTTACGTCAAATATAGACAGTGATCCGTGTCGGCTGAAATGCACCCGCCGCCCTGCGGGGCGCCCGATAACGGCGCATCTGCGGCGTTCTCGAACGCTCACGGATTCAGGTTAAAGATCCGCCGTTCAGACATCGGAGCGCAGGGACAACCGACACTCCCCGCCGTTAAAAATCGCGCCGGCGGCAGGTTCCTGCTCGACAATCCGTCCCGAACCGACGACTCTGACCTTGACCCCGAAAGTCTGGAGAAGCCGCAGCCCCTTGCGCAGGCTCAAACCATGCAGATCGGGCATCACCTCGGGCCGTTTAACTTCAGGATCGACGTTAACGGCAGCCGCAACCAGGTGATCATAGGCCTGCGAACCGAGCCAGGTTTCGAATATCCGCTTTTCCCCGGCCGCCATAGCTTCGGGGGAAGGCGGATCAACCTGCTCGGCCGCCAAAGCGGCCATCCTGCCGATAACCTCCTCGCCCAGGTTTCGCATCAAGGTTTTTTTATCGGCATCGACCACCGCCCGGTCGAGGGCAACCAGCAGGGCCACTCCGTCCTGTCCGGGAGTAAAGCCGACCAGCACCGTCCGAAATCTCGGCTCGGGCTTTTCGACGGGTTCCTCCGCGCCTTCCCTTGCCTCGCTTAGCCTCCCGGTTGGCCGCATACTTTCGAGAAAAATCGCTTCGGGACCGGAGCGGGAAGCTTCCGCCAATACTCCGACTATTTTCCGGCTGGTCCGCTCCCCGATCAATTCCCCACGAGGTTCGGGCCGAGCGATCGAGGTGCGGCGGCCGGAAGCGGGATCAACAACCGCCTCCCCAACATAGGGGGTGATTCCCCTGCCGCCGTTGACCAGCACCGCAAATGCGCTTAACAGGTTGAGCGGCGTAGTCCTGCCGTTCTCTTGCGATCCCGCGGCCGTTTCCGGCAGATCGATGCCGCTTTTATCGAAGAGACCCAGGTCCGCGAGCAGGGCGGATTGCTCCCTCCCGGCGGCCGCGGCTTGCCGCCACCCCTTGAATTCGGGGGAGAGCAGATCATCGCCCCGTTCTTCAAACCACTCTCCGGAACGCGCCTCCTTGGCCCGGCTCTCCAGGAGCAACTCCATTTTCAGGGAGGACAACCGGTCCCGATTGTCATCACCACCGGCCATTTCCCTGGCGGCGGCCAGTTCGAAAAACGACGAAAAGCCTCCCAATTCGATGCTGCCGTTAACTGCCCGGTTAAGCCGGCCGTTCTGACCGGCATCCCAATATGAGTTCGGATCATAATCGGGGAAGGCCACCATGGCCAGCAACGCCCCGGTTTTATAATTCATCACGATACCGGTGCCGGTCGACGCCCCGGTTTTATCCAGTAGGCCGCCAAGCCCCTCGGCCAGCAACTCCTGGATCCGCAAGTCTAGAGTGAGCTGAAGGTGCCCGCCCCCGGCCGGCCCCCCGGAACCGCGCCGGAGGATATGATCGAAATTAAGCTCGACTCCGGCCAAACCGTTATTCTCTTCCACGAAACCGACCACATGAGCGCCGCCCCTGCGCGCCGGATAAAAGCGCTGGGATTCCTCTATCGCGTAGATTCCGGCTAAATCTTTTTGCAGAACGGTTCGCGCTCTTTCTTCCGGCAAGCGCCGCCCCAGCCAGACAAAACTTCGTTCCGACTTAAGCCTGCGGCCAAGCTCCACCGGATCAAGCCCCAATCTTTCCCCCACAAAAGCGGCGGTTCCATCGATATCCTCTATCTCAAGGGGGCGGGCGTACAGAGACTTCATCATGAAGCTTACCGCCAGTTCCCGGTAACCACGATCATATATAGTACTTCGCCGGGAAATATCCAAGACCGATTCGGGATCATTGCCACTTTGCTGATCGGTTAAGCCGACCGGCGGCTCCTTGGAAAACCAGGCTCCGGTTAACGGAACCAGGACTGCCGTGACCAGCAGAACCAGGATGGCCGCAACTAGTTTAGGCAGTTTCTTTTTTTTAGTCCTGCGGGCAGACCTTCTCATCCATGACCCTATGGTTTTCTGATCTGTTCATCGGTCGGCGGAAAAAGTCCCAGCACCGCCGCTTTTTTTACCATGTTCTCCCGGGACAGCAGAAAATCGCGTCTGGCCGTCAACTCGCGGTTAGCCTCCGTCTCGTCGACAAGCTCCTGCCGGCTGCGGGAAAGTTCACCGAGATCACTATCGATTCTCCAGACAAACCAGACACTGGTCACAATCCCCACCACCATTATCATGATCATCGGCACCCCGATCCGCCAGGGCAAACCGTCGCCGGCTCCGGACGCCCTCATCCTGGCCCGGGGTTTTGGCCTGTTCATTCCGGGTAACCGTTCATCGGTGCGGTCGCCAAAGCACCAAAAACCGCCGGACTGTAACCGTTCAGCAGTGGTGCAGATTTGGACAAGCGGACCGGCGCCGCGTACCTCGTGTACGTAAGCCGGGCCGATCGTCCGAAGATGCGGTGCTGCTGAACGGTTACCATTCCGCCACCCGTTCGGCGACTCTCAACTTGGCGCTTCTGGCTCGTGGGTTTATTTGACATTCTTCCTCCCCCGGCCGCAGGGGCCGCCTGGTAATAACCTTAAGTCGCCGGTCTTCGGCAAAAGCGCGTTTAACCAGGCGATCTTCCAGGGAATGAAATGAAATCACACAAATACGGCCGCCCGGCTTTAAAAGTTCACCGCCGGCCGCAAGGATCTGTACCAGATTGTCCAGTTCTCGATTTACCGCGATGCGCAGGGCCTGAAAGACCTTGGTGGCCACATGAATTCTGCGTGGATGGAAGCGTCGGGGAATCGCCCGCGACACGGTGTCAACCAACTGATCGGTGGTCTTGAATGGATGCCTGCCCCGGTCCTCCACCACCATTGAGGCAATGGGCCGGGCCTGCCTCTCTTCACCGAAATAATAAAACATATCCGCCAGTTCATCCCGGGAGAGTTTGTTGAGAAGATCGGCCGCCGTTTCGGAGGAGCGATCATCCATCCGCATATCCAGGGGCTCGCTGCCCCGGAAACTGAAGCCCCTCTCGCCACCGTCGAGTTGCAGGGAGGAGAGTCCCAGATCGAGCAGAATGCCATCGACCGCGGCGATGCTAAGATCGTCGAGGACCTGTTGAAGCTCGGCAAAGTTATTTCTTACACAGACCGCCCGTGCGCCGAATTCGGCCAGATTGGCGCGGGCGAGGGCAAGGGCGCGGTCATCCCAGTCAAGACCGATAAGTTTGCCGGCGGGAGCGCTTTTGGCGAGAATTGCCCCGGCATGGCCGCCCAGTCCGAGGTTGCCGTCGACATAGACCCCGCCGCTGCGCGGCTGCAGAAACTCCAGGACCTCTTCCAGCAGAACCGGGACATGGATGCCGCCGGAATCGATAGGGCTGCCCTGATCGCTCAAAATAGTCCAATCTCCAGGAGATTAAGCTCGAAACTTCTGAAATCCTCGGCGGATGGCTGGTTTTCGGTCTCCCAGGTCTTTTTATCCCAGATTTCAAAATATGAGATCATGCCGCTGACCAGAATCTCCCTGTCGACGCCGCAGTCCGTCCGCATCTTGCCGGGCAGCAGAATTCTGCCCTGCTTATCGAGGGGGCACTCGACCACCCCTCCGACTATATAACGGACCATCTTGATGATTTCCGGCTGCTTCTTGCTGGTGTCCAGCAGATTGAGTTCCAGCTTCTCCCATTGCGCCATCGGATAGGCCTTGAGACAGTTCTGCCATGGAGAGACCATCAACAGGTTGTCCTTATACTGCCGGCGGAGAACATCCCGGAAACGCGTGGGAATATTGAGCCTGCCTTTGTCGTCCAGATTATGTTCGGAACGACCGCGAAAGTTATGCACCGCTCCTCTGATCAACGCCGACTCCATCACCGAAAACCCCTTGATTCCCTTTTACACCACTTTACACCACCATAGCTAATTGTATAAAGAACCGCAACATTTACTGTCAAGTAAAAATTTCACTGCTCCCACGGTTTTCTTCTTGCTAAGATCCCTGATTTCCGATAATATAGCCGGTTCTTTATCAGATTAATCCCTACTTCAGAGAATTCATGAACCAAGACAAGATTCGAAACGTAGCCATCGTCGCCCACGTCGATCATGGCAAGACCACCCTGGTAGATCAGCTCTTCAAGCAAAGCGGCATGTTCCGCGACAACCAGGAGGTCGCCGAGCGGCTGATGGACTCCATGGATCTGGAGCGGGAAAGGGGCATCACCATCGCTTCCAAGAACGGTTCCTATAACTATAAAGGTCACCTGATCAACATCATCGACACCCCCGGCCACGCCGACTTCGGCGGTCAGGTGGAGCGGGTTCTGCGGATGGCCGACGGCTGCCTGCTTCTGGTCGACGCCCAGGAAGGGCCGATGCCCCAGACCTATTTCGTCCTCAAGAAGGCCCTGGCCAACAACCTGCCGATCATCGTGGTGATCAACAAGATCGACAAACCGGCGGCCCGCTGCGAATGGGTGGTCGACCAGGTCTTCGACCTTTTCGTCAAGCTGAACGCCCCGGACGAACTTCTCGACTTCCCGGTGATTTACGCCTCGGCCAAGGATGGCTATGCTTTAAAAGAGATGGGCGACAGCCCCGAAGACATGAGGCCGATCTCGGACATGATCATCGAGCACGTCCCCGCCCCGGTCGGTTCGGCTGACGCCCCCTTGCAGATGCAGGTGAACAGTATTGAATACTCCCCATATCTGGGCCGGATGGGCATCGGCAAGGTGGTAAACGGCACCCTTAAAGTCAACGAGAACCTCGTGGTCGCCAAGCGGGACGGCACGATCACCCCGGTGCGGATCTCCAAGATCTTCCGTTTCGAGTGCGACCAGAAGGTGCCGACCGACCGGGCCGGGGTCGGCGAGATCATCGCGGTGGCCGGCACCGAGGAAATCACGGTCGGGGTCACCTTCACCGATCCCAACGACCCGCGGCCCCTGCCGCTGATCGACATCGACCCCCCGACCCTGTCGATGAACTTCATCCCCAACGACTCGCCCTTTGCCGGGCTTGAAGGGAAGTTCGTCACCTCCCGCCACCTGGAGGCGCGGCTCAGCAAGGAGACCCTCTCAGATGTCGCCCTGAGGGTCGAGCCGCTTACCGACGCGGTCGGCTACAGGGTTTCCGGGCGGGGCGAACTGCACCTGTCGATCCTGATCGAAAAAATGCGCCGGGAAGGCTACGAGTTTCAGATCACCAGGCCGGAAGTCATCATGAAGACGGAGAACGGCCAGCTTCTCGAACCATACGAGGAACTGACCATTGACGTGGATGAAGAGTTCAAGGGTGCGGTTATTGAAAAACTGGGTAACCTCAAGGGCCAGATGATCGACATGACCCAGGATCGAGGCATGGCCAGGCTGGTATACAAGATCCCGACCCGGGCCCTGCTGGGGTTCCGTTCTGAATTCATGACCGATACCAAGGGCATGGGCATCATGAACTACGTCTTCGCCGAATATGCTCCCCACGCCGGCGAAATCACCAACCGGGTGAACGGGGTGCTCCTGTCCATGGAGGACTGCACCACCGTGGCTTTCGCCCTCTTCAACCTCCAGGAACGCGGCCGCCTGTTCCTCGGCGCCGGCGAAAGGGTCTACAAAGGCCAGATCATCGGCGAAAACTCCCGGAACAGCGACATGGTGGTCAACCCCGCCAAGGGCAAGAAACTGACCAACATGCGGGCCTCCGGCACCGACGAGAACGTGGTCCTGACCCCGCCGGTGCGAATGAGTCTCGAAGACTGCATCGCCTTTATCAACGACGATGAACTGGTCGAGGTGACCCCGGAATCAATCCGGCTGCGGAAGAAAGGGGAAAACAAGTTCAAGAAGCGCGGTTAACCGTCCGGTCGACCTCGCAGTTCGCGGCTGAAGCTTCAGCAGGCTTCAGCCGCGAACAATCTCGGACAAAGCCGGTTAAATTCCCGGCCGAGCCGCTTCTACGGATATTCCATCGATATCGTCTTACCGCCGATCTTTCCTCCGCCCCACCCCACCACCCGACCTTGGTTTTTTGAATCCGGAAGAGCCGGAGGTCTTTTTGCCAATGTAGACCACATGCCGCCGCCCGCCCCTGCCGGGGCTCTGGCGGTTGACCGCGAAACCCGCCGCCTGTAAGCGTTTTTCAAAGGCCCGGTCCGGAAATTCTGACCAGACCGCGAATACCCCGCCGGGCTTCAGGGCGGCCCTGCTTAAGGACAAGGCCCCGTCGCCATATAGATACTCGCCCTCCTGGTTTCCCTCGTAGGGGCCTTCGTACAGATCGAGGATTATGGCGTCGAAACCGCGATCCTTGCCCTGCCTGGCGGCTTCACCGATCAGCGAGGCGACGTCGTCGATCACCACCGTGACCCGGGGATCGTCGACGGCCCCGCCGGTGAGCGCCGCGATCGGCCCCCGGCACCACTCGACCACCACCGGGGTCAACTCGGCCACCGTGACCTCGGCGTCCGGGGGCAGATTATCGAGGGCCGCCTTCAGGGTAAACCCCATCCCCAGGCCGCCGACCAGCACCCGGGGCTTCTTTTTATTCTTGAACGGCGCACAGGCCAGTTCGGCCAGGACGACCTCCGACATATTGGCCGAGGAGTTCATCAACACCCGGTTGTCGATGGTGATCAGGAAATCCCCCTCCCCCCGCCGGCGCAGCTCGAGAACCCCTTCCTCGATTTCAATACTGTCCACAACCTGCCATGGTTTAGCCATTTATATCCTCAATTTTCGGCCGAAGATTGCAAGGATATCTTCTTCGTCATCGACCAGCAGAATATTTTTCTTTTGTCCTACCGTTATAACGGATTCCTGACTCCAGGTTCATAATTGGCCGCGCCAGACCGATCGCTCTCTCCAGTCTTCCGGGAAACCCATTGAGCGCTCTTTAACAGCCGGATGTTTTGCCAACAACTGCCCCAATCGCCGCTTCCAGCTATGGGGGTTGATCCGGTCCAACAGATAGACCAGCATTACCAGGGTGTTGTAAAGCCTTTTGCCATCTTCGGTATTGAAATTACCATACAGGCCGGCGGGTTTCGACCGGGGCAGTTTCCATGAGAAGGTAAATTCCCGGTTCCAGAGCCGGGCGTGATGGGCGCACATGTTGCGGACAATACTCAAGTGATGGAGAAAAGAGGTCAGATTGACCTCATCCAGTCCGTAAACGTTGGCAACGGCGTTGCGGTCCCGGCCGTGTCTCAGATTGGCAAACCACTTGGAGAGCTGCCCAAGGGTCATGATTTCGCAAACGACCCACAAGGGCGGCAATTCCTCGTCATAACTATCGAAATGCCGGATGAACACTTCGGAACTGGAGCGGACCACGTCCTTTAGGTTCTGCACATTGTTCGAGTGCGACCAGCGGCGCCCTCGTTTGTGAATGGCGCCATAGGTGTGCATGGGGGCCATAGGTATGAGAAAGACAATAGGCCCAGCGGGTGCGCAGGGATACCTCCAGCCGTTCAATGGCATCCATAACCAGCAGACGCAATTCCCGGTCGAAGATATAGTGTTCGAGCACGATGTCGAATTGAGTACCCGGCTTGAATCTGTGGGAGGGGTGGTCCTCCTCGAAGGGTAGCCAATAGGCGGCAAGGCGATAATAGTTCAGATGGGAGAGATATCGCTTGGCCCGTTCGGGATCGGCGACTTCCATCCCGCGGGAAACAAGCAGCTGTAACTGCTCGTCGAAAGTCTTCGGGACCTTAGTGAATCGCATCCAATACCCCCAAAAAAGTAACCCCCCATGGTGCGCAGATCTTACGGGATGCGTGGGGGGTGTTGTTCGAGCTTTGGTGCAAATTTGTAATATACGTTATATTCATTGATTGACTTTTGCAAGAATTATTTGGGCTGTTGAGCGGTGTCAACCGTTCAACGAAGAATGTCTCGGTCCAGTAGAGGGATGGAGGGTCATTCATTTCCGCCCAACCAGTAATATGCCAAACACAGCCAGGAATATAATGTCGGTTTGCACGGGCCATATTCAAACCATAGCCTGACAAATTTAAATATCAATAAATAATTTAGCCAATGAATATATGGAGGATTTTCCTAGAAGGCTCTTTTTGATATCGAAAAGGATGCTCTAAGGCAGAAAAACCGCCAAAATCTTAGGCGTTTATACGCAATTACAACCTGTTAACTTGGTCTGACCCCAAAACGTCATTACGCTGACCCATTGTATCCGCAATGGCTAAGCCCTAGCCCCCTGATACTTCTTGAAATTCTCCGCCTGCTCGAAAATCTCCTTATACACCTCGTCCCGATCCACCGGCGGATAGTCATTGTCCGCCAGCAGGATAATCAGATCCGCTTTCAGCTCGGCCTTGATGTCATCGCGACGGCTCCAGTCGGTGTACCGGGCCTTGTCGTCCACCACCGTCTTGACCTCCGTGGCCAGATGGAGCAGCTTGTCCTCCGGGTAGGTAAAATCGTACTTGATCGTTAACTCCTTCAGGATGTCGTAGAAGGCCTTTTCCCCAAAGTCGATGCCCAAGTCGGCAAACGAATCCTTCTCCTCTTTCAAGGCCTTGATCAGGTCGTAAATCTCGTTAGTGAAATCCTCCAGTACATCGCTTACCAGGACATCATCTTCCTTGCGCTCGTTATAGACCTCCACCAGCGCCTTGGACTTCTTGGCAAAGTCGATGCCCTTGGCCTTGTTGGTCTTCCTGAAGTCCTCGATGGCTTTGGCCAGTAACTGCTGCAAGAGCTTGATCTTGGTATTGGGCAATTTGATCTTGTCGATCTTGGCCAGATAATCGGGATCGAAGATATCGGCGACCGCAGCCTGATCCTCGCCCATTTTGAAGATCTCCTCCACCCCGTCGGCCTTCAGCGCCTCGGTGATCATCTCCCGCACCTTGGCGTTCATCTGGGCGGTGTCCGGGGCATTGCCCCTGGTCAGCTTGAAAATGATGGAGCGCACCGCCAGGTAGAAGTGGATCAGGTCGCGCTCCGCCTGTTGCAGTTCATCCGAGCCCACGCAGATGTCGTAAGCGGCCTTGAGCCTTTTAACCAGGGCCATGAAACGCTTTTCGATCTTGTCGGTGAGTTGGGCGAACTCCGCCGCCCGGTTCAGGCAGTTGAGCTGCTCGACCGGACTGCCGCCGAAATAGGGGTTGGTGTCGAACCGATGGAACATCTTGTTCAACAGGTCGAGGTGGTCGCGCACCACGATGATGGATTGGCCGATCTCCTCGATGTTTTGCTGGTCGGCCTTGTTGTAGTGGGCCAGGGCCAGGTTCATCTGCTTCTTGATGCCGATATAATCGACCACCAGCCCCTTGTCCTTGCCCTCGTACTTGCGGTTGACCCGCGAGATGGTCTGGATCAGGTTATGGCGCTGGATCGGCTTGTCGATGTAGATGGTATCGAGGAAGGGCACATCGAAACCGGTGAGCCACATATCCACCACCATGGCGATCTTGAAATTGGACTTGGGGTTCTTGAACTGGCGGTCCAGCTCCTTGCGATACTCCGGGGTGCCGAGCAGGTCGTAGAGTTCTTTGGGGTCGTCCTTGCCTCGGGTCATAATCATCTTCACCCGTTCCATGGGCTTGATGTTCTTCTTTTCCTGCTCGGTCAAATCCGCCCCCGCCTCGCAGGCCAGCACTTCGTTCCATTCCGGGCGCAACGCGATCACCTCCTGCCAGAGATTATAGGCAATCTCCCGCTTCGAGCAGACGAACATCGCCTTGCCCTTGATGGTGGAACCTTCCTGCAAGCGCAGCTCGTAGTGCTTCACGAAATCCGCCGCCAGGGCCTTGATCCGGTCCGGGTCGCCGAGGATGGCGGTCATGTTGGCGCTGGCCTTCTTGCTCTCCTCGATCTGGTAATCGCTCGCCCCCTCCTCGGCGCATTTATCGTAATAGGCCTCGATCTCTTCAAGCTTGGCGTTATCCAGCACCACCTTGGCGGCCCGGCCCTCGTAAACGATGCGCACGGTGATCTCATCCTTCACCGACTCGGTCATCGTATAGGCGTCCACCACCTCGCCGAAGACATCCAGGATGGCGTCGATGGGGGTGCCGGTAAAACCGACATAGGTGGCATTGGGCAGGGAGTCGTGCAGATACTTGGCAAAGCCGTAGGTGCGCCTGACCCCGTTTTCGGTCACCCGCACCTTCTGGTCGAGGTTGACCTGGCTGCGGTGGGCCTCGTCGGAGATGCAGATCACGTTATCGCGCCCGGTCAAAAGCTCGGTATCCTCGGTGAACTTGTGGATGGTGGTCAGAAATACCCCGCCGCTGTTGCGGCCCTTGAGCAGGTCGCGCAGCTGGGTGCGGCTCTCGACACTGATCACGGTCTGGTCGCCGATATAGCCCTTGGCATTGGTAAACTGGCCGGAAAGCTGGTCGTCCAGATCGGTCCGGTCGGTGATCAGGACAATGGTCGGGCTCTCGAAGTCCAGGCTCTTCATCAGCAGCCGGGACAGAAAGAGCATGGTAAAGCTCTTGCCGCAGCCGGTGGCCCCGAAGTAAGTGCCGCCCTTGCCGTCACCGGCAGGCTTTCGGTGGCGCTTGATATTGTCGTAGAGTTTCAGCGCCGCATAAAACTGCGGATAGCGGCAGACCACCTTCACCTCCTGCTTGGAAACATCGGGAAAGTAGATGAAGTGGCGGATTACCTGCCGCAGCCGGTCCTTATCGAACAGACCCTCAAGCATGGTGTGCAGGGCGTTGATCCCGTCCTGGCCGATGGTCTCGTTGCCGGTCACCTTGCGCCAGGTGTAGAAGTATTCATAGGGGGCGAACAGCGAACCGAGCCGCGAGTTGACCCCGTCGGAGATCACGCACAGCCCGTTGTACTTCATCAGTTCGGGGATATCGCGGGCGTAGCGGGTGGTGAGCTGGACAAAGGCATCGTGGATGGTCGCCTCTTCCCGGATGGCGCTCTTGAACTCGAAGACCACCAGCGGCAGGCCGTTGATATAGAGGATGCCGTCGGGGATACGCTTCTCGCTGCCCTCGATCTCCAGCTGGTTGACCAGTTTGTAGATATTCCCGTCGGCATTATAGGTTGCCGGGGATTCGGCGAAAATGGTCGCCACCTCGCCCTCGCGGGGCGGCCGCTGTTCCGGCAGACCAGCGTAGTCGATCAACTGGATATAGAGGTCTTTCCTACTGCGGTCCTCGCGTTTCAGGAGGAAGCCGTCGGCCACCAGTTTGTGGATGGTTTTGTTGGTCTCGTAAAGATCGGCGGCGGGTAGTCGGTCAAGGCGGTTGATTATCGACTCGATCTCGACCCCGGTTATCCCGTCCCCGGTGTAGCGGTTGACCAGGAAGGTACGCAGGTCGTCCTTGATCAATACATCGCCCGGTTGGCGGGTGAACGTGTCGCCCCGGTGGTGCGGGTAGCCCTGCTCCGCCAGCAGGGCGATGATCGCCTGCTCCAGTTTCTCTTCGGTGAATTTGCTCATATCACCTCGGCGAGTTGGTTTTCAGCCTCGGGGATGCGGAGTTGGCCGGAGAGGAGTTTGGGGAGGAGGGTATCTCTTAACCTTGTTAGAACCTCTATTTGCTCCTCGTTTGAAGTCAACGACTCGAATACTGATTTACATTGGCAATCGAAATATTCGAGCAGATCAAGCCCTGGAAGAACAAGTTTAATGGATTTTAAGTGTGATGATGGCCGTGCTATTGAAGGGACACCTACCTGAGAAGCGTTTGCAAGCAATTTGTGTTGCCCAATATGTGACCTAAAAAAGTAAATCAGGTATGATCCGAGCACTCTACCTACATTTGGTCTGAGATAAAACTGTCGCTGCGAAATGACATATTCGGGGTAGGTCGTGTTTTGAGGAATCAAAGAAACCTGCCCGATATTACCTGCGTGTGTAAAAACAAGGTCGCCTTTGGTTACAATTGAGTTTTTTAGCTTTTGTGCATGGCTTTCAGTTATGAACCTATAGTTTTCATCAGTTAATAGTGTTCGATTGAGATGATACCCACTTATAATGGGCACTCCTGATTCCACGAAAGTTGAAACTTTGATATTTGAACCGAATGGCCCCATGCCAATCTTTGTTGAAATTTCCTCAGTAGCGACCATCTCCCACCCCTCCGGCACCCAGCCCATCTCCTCGGTGAAGACAAAGCGGCTGGGGAACTGTTTTTGAATCGCTGCGGACAGGGGTTGGTGCAGATCACCGAGCCCCTTTCGCGTCTCGGCGTGGGCGTGCAGGGGTTCGGGGATGGGGTTACCGGCGGCCAGGGCGTTGTCGATGACCGGATCAAAATCGACAAACCAGCTCTTGAACAGCGCCTGCGCCATCGCCTCCAGCGTCCCGTTCATCCGGCGGTTGAGTTCGATTTTGTCGTCAAGACTGCCGAGGATATGGGCGATTTGCTTTTCGTAGTCCAAGCCAACATTCGCGACAAGAACGCTACTAAGATGGTTCCTATTCAAGGTGGGAACACCACTGCCAACATTGAATATAGAGAAGTCTATGCTCTTCAGCAAATAATATACATACCTCGGCACGTGGCCCTTGAAGTCTTTTACCCAGAGGGTGGTATTTAAAGGCCAAAAATTCTCAGTTATGTATTGCCCACCACCAATACTCCCACTCCTACCAATTACCACCCCTGGTGCTTCTGCTTTATGCTCATTGTGATAACCACCAATACCAGTAGACGCAACGACAGGAACGCCCCCCTCTATACGATCGCTATGCGGGAGATCAAAGCCCCTTTGTAACGTTATGTATTCATTCAGAGGTAAGTTTCTTTCAAAGGCCATAACCCAACGCCTCCAGATTCTCCCGAATCACCGCATCGAGCTTTTCCGACTCACCCATCTGCCGATAGAGGGTCTGGCTCAACTCCGCCATCTTCTCCTCAAAGATCACCCCATCATCCTCAAGCTCGGCCGCGCCGACATAACGCCCTGGGGTCAGCACGTAGTCATTGGCCTTGATCTCCGCCAGGGTCACCCCCTTGCAGAAACCGGGCTGGTCCTCATACGCCCCATCCTTAACCTCGCCCCGCCAGGCGTGATAGGTGCGGGCGATCTCACCGATATCGGCGTCGGTCAGTTCCTTATGAGTGCGGTCCACCATGGCACCCAGATTGCGGGCGTCGATGAACAGGGTCTCGCCCCGCCGGTCGCGATGGTTGCTGTCGGAGTGGCCCTCGATCACCTGGGCCTTCTTGTTCCTGGTCAGAAACCAGAGGCAGACAGGGATCTGGGTAGTGTAGAAGAGCTGGCCCGGCAGGGCGATCATGCAATCGACCAGATCGTTCTCGATGATCTTCCTCCGGATCAAGCCCTCGCCGCTGGTATTGGTGGACATCGAACCATTAGCCAGGACAAAGCCCGCCACCCCGTTCTCGGAGAGCTTGGAAATCATGTGGAGAATCCAGCCGTAGTTGGCGTTGCCGGTCGGCGGCACCTCGTAGCCACCCCAGCGCGGATCGTCGGTCAGCTCGTCTTTGCCGCGCCACGCCTTGAGGTTGAAGGGCGGGTTGGCCATGATAAAGTCGGCCTTCAGGTCCGGGTGCTGGTCCTTGAAGAAGGTATCGGCCGGGACCTCGCCGAAATTGGCGGCAATGCCGCGAATGGCCAGGTTCATCTTGGCCAGCTTGTAGGTGGCACCTATCGACTCTTGACCGTAGATCGAGATGTCCTTGGTGTTGCCCTGGTGGTTCTCGACAAAGCGCACCGACTGGACGAACATGCCGCCCGAGCCGCAGCAGGGGTCGTAGATCTTGCCCTTGAACGGCTCGATCATCTCGGCGATCAGGTTGACCACGCATTTTGGGGTATAGAACTCGCCGCCGCCCTTGCCCTCGGTGGCGGCGAACTTGCCGAGGAAGTATTCGTAGACCCGGCCGACCACATCCTCTTTCCGGTCGGCGATAGTATCAATATTGTTGATCGAGTCGATCAGGGCCGCGAGCTTGCCGGCATCCAGCCCCAGCCGGGAGAAGTAGTTATCCGGCAAGGCTCCGCGCAGCGCCTTGTTGTTCTTCTCCACCGTATGCAGGGCGGTGTCGATCTTGACCGCAATGTCATCCTGCTTGGCCTGTTTCTGGATATAAGACCAGCGCGACTCCTCCGGCAGATAGAAGACATCCTATACTCCCCCTGTCAACAGATAGGATGGGCAGCAGCTCAGTGCGCGGTCGCTTAAATCGCGTGTACCAGAAGGACTTGTTGTCGCGATAACCATAGTCGACCGGTACGGACGGAAACTCCGATGCTTTCACACCATTGATGATGGCATTATAGTAACGTTCCTTCATGAGTATCTTATCAACACGCAGGATAAAGTGAGCACCAAACGGACTTGTGATACCATTGAAGTCATGGTAAGGCGCTGGGTAACCATCAAGGGGTCCCGGTTTATCGTCCTGCGCATTGTCTAATTCGCGCATCCACGTACACTCCATGACCTGATATGCTTCTCTAATAACCTTGGGATATTGCTCGTCGGGATGCTCGCTAACCATCTGCCCGTCCTCAAGCGTATAAATGCAATCTTTCATCTTATCCTCGGGTTTGTCCCCGGGAAACCCGAGACGCACAGCTTCCTTGAAATACTTCTTGTCATCAGTGATGAAGTTCAGCGCACACTTACCATATCGCAACAAGTGCTGCGCGGTATTCGACGAATTGCGCGTACAAAGGAGCATGGCATAGTAATCGCGTCCCGCAACATAGTATGGCTGGATCAGAGAATACGATCCAAGTGAGGTTTCGCCATCTAGCGTGAGTGTGCTGATCATGACAGTTGGCATGGGAAAAAACGCCGATGTCTGATAAAAGTTGTCCACAATACGAAGGTTTTTAAAGCTGCTCATGGGTTCTCTCCTACACAATATGTCTGCGATTTGTTTTGCAAACTCTGACAGCGGGTCAAACGGCATATTCTGTCCAGTTGCAGTCAATAGGCTTTCAGCAAGAACTGTACCGCATGCCGAGTCAAAAATCATTTATGATTTGTTATGAGATGTCAGTTTTTTCTCAGATCTGCTGAGCCACCCTTCCAGTATCACACCATACAAAATTCCAGCCGCAAAACTGACATGATCTTGAAATCCGGTAGAACTGTAGAATGCAAAGGAAACCATAAGCCCCAGAATTGCGCCGCGTAGCAAAGCCTTACTTCGGGCCGTAACAGTCCAGGGAGCGCCCACGGCCAGACCGATGATAACCCGGTTGTACCAGAGTGAGAACACAAATGCCGGTGAAGCGGTAAACCCAGACCTAACATATGCTCCCGCCACACAGACAAGTCCCAGCAGAGCCCCGCCAATGAGTGCTACTTTCATTCTTCTATTCATTTCGACTCCTTCTGGATCTGTGCCGATCCATTCTGTGTATGTAACCGATTAGGTAGTCATCTCATATTTATCTATTCAGCCAGGTAATACTTGATTGCAGCACTGTGGCAAAGGTAACCCATAGCAGATAGGGAATGTTTACCCATGAAATCCAAGGAGCAAACGGAAATATTGCTAGCAAAGCCCAAACTAATGTGAGCAGCACCAGAAATATATCCAAAAGTGCGAGATTATTATTTTTTAGCTTAAACTGCAAAGGTGTAAAAGCAACGTTGAACACAATATTCAGCATGAAAGGCAATAACACGAGCCACGATATTTGCGATTTAGCATACATATAAGCTGCTGTACCAAAC
>JAWOIQ010000018.1:0-4974 GCA_046484585.1 Desulfurivibrionaceae bacterium | reverse complement strand
AAAGACCGATATAGCCAAAAACGCCTTCATTACCTGCTCGGTGAACTGCCTCTATTCCCTGATCGCCGGTTTCGCCGTTTTCGGCATCGTCGGCTTCATGGCCCAGAGCCAGGGAGTCGGGTTCGGGGAGGCCATCAAGGGAGGCCCCCAGCTCGCCTTTGTCGTTTATCCGAAAGCGATCTCGCTCCTGCCCGGTTTTAATGTGCTTTTCGGCGTTATCTTCTTTTCGATGCTGGTGATCGCGGGCCTTACCTCGGGAGTTTCCCTGATCGAGGCCTTCACCTGTTCGCTCACCGACAAATTCGACTGGCCCCGACGCAAGGTGGCAACCGGCATCTGCCTTGCCGGTTTTCTGGGCAGTATTATCTTTACCACCCGGGGCGGCCTTTACATCCTGGACATTGCCGACCACTTCATTACCAATTACGGCCTGGTCCTCGGCGGTCTCCTCGAATGCATTGTCATCGGCTGGATACTGAAAGCCACAATCCTGCGCAATCATATAAACCGGGCCGGCATCGGAATCCACCGGACCTGGACATTTTTTATCAAATACACCACCCCGGCAATTCTGCTCTATCTGCTTTATCTTTCCGCCACGGGCGACCTGACCCGGAATTATGAAGATTACGAATCCTCCCAGCTCCTGCTCTACGGGGTCGGCTGGCTGGTGCTGTGCCTGGCGGCAGCCCTCATCCTGAACGCCTTTGCCTGGAAGCCGGAAAAATTAAGGCGACGGCATCATTCAGGCGAGGATGACCTTCTGGTTTGATTGAGGCGATTCCGCTGCCATCCCGTGACGGGAATCAAGTCAATGGGCTGAGGGATTATCTTGAGAATCTCAGCCTTTTTGTTTTAATTTTAATTATCACTGATCCCGGCCAATTTGTTCAAGCAGACCGAATATCCTGAATCCGTGAGCGTTCGAGAACGGTGCAGATGTAAGGCGGCAACGATGTTGATAATACTAATCTCAACTTTCTGAGTTTGGTTAATCTCCCGATAATAAAGGGATTTTGACGATTTTTCGTGCCTGTGTTCCACAAGAAGCCAGAAGCCAGGAGTCAGAATCCAGGAGAAGCTTTAAAATCAGTCATTCCGGCTCCTGGCTTCCGGCTTCTGGCTTCTCACAATGGAATGCCACTATGACTCTGAATCATTTTATGACCGCAAATCAATACTATAAGGCAAGTCAGAAAGTTGAGTACTAATGGTATATCAACGAGTTGCCAACGCGGAAGATGCGCCGTTATCGGACGCCCCGCAGGGCGGCGGGGTTAACCATGGCAATCCAGGGAAAAACGATTATCTAGTGTCTGTCCAGATATGAGGATTTTGTCCGAGAACGAGAAGCAAGGATGTCGGAAAAGCGCAGCGTACTTGGGTACGTGAGCACTTTCCGACTCTGCGGCGACGAAGTTATCGGGCAGAAAGACCATTTATGAACAGGCACTATCTAATGAAATTACAAACTGATAAGTGAAATTCACCTCGAAGCCGTCACGGATTCAGGAATATGTCAAAAAGAGTCTACATAACATCATTAATAATCATCTCATTCGGGGCCCTGATTTTTCTGGGCCCCAGGCTGCTGGATGTCGATACGGTCCGGTCCAAGGTCGCTGCGGTGATTTCGGCAAAATCGGGCTGGCGGATCGACGCGGCCCAACTCGACTGGCACTGGCTGCCAGTCCCCTATTTTTCCCTGCATGAAACAACGATAAGTAAAAACGCTATCCTGGTCCACCTGCCCGAAACCAGAATATTTCCTCTCTGGCGCTCACTGTTAAAGCAAAAACTTGAATTAAGAAGAATAAACCTGATCAGACCGGAACTGACCATCGGTCCCATATCGACCGAGGTCGACCTCTCCGAAATCTTTATCCCCCATGCCAGAATCAGCGTGACCGACGGAACCGTAATATTCGCCGAAAGTTTCTTTGCCGGTCAGAACCATCTTTTCCCCCTTACCATCGATCACATTCAGGGCGAGATTAATCTGGATCCGGAACAAAGCAGATTCCAATTGGCAAGCGAATCCAGCCAGTTCAATTTCATGAACCTGGAAGGCGTTTTCAGTCCCGACAATCTCGATTATCAAGTGGAATATGAATTTAACGGCCTTAACTTTTACAATCTGCTCCCCGCCCTGGAAGATCAAAGGCTGTTGCCGGTAAAATCCGCCATTTCCCTGCAAGGCAGGATTGACGGCACCGGCACGGAAAAAATCCAGGGCTCCATAACCGGCGATTTCCCCTGTTTTGTGGCGCCATCCGCCAATGAATCTTTTCTGCTCGATTGCGGCAGAGTAGATCTCGACATCAACAAGAACGGGGGCGATCTGTCGATTGAGATCAGGGAATTACAGCTTAAAAACCCCGGCATGATCCTCAGCGGCAAAATCGCCCGTCTGGCCGGCGAGAAGCCCGCAGAAAACCGGGAACCGGTCTGGCTGGTCGATTTGACCGGGATGGACCTGGATCTTACCACCCTCCGCAAGGGGGTCCTGGCCTTATGGGGGGATAACGAAATCGCCAAAACCGTCTGCGATATAGTCCTCGGCGGCAAGGCTTCCCGGGCAAGCTATTACTTCGAGGCCCCGCTGTCCGGTTTCAGGGACATTACCGAAATGACAATCAATGTCGATGTGGAAGAAGCCCGGATTCATCCCCCCTTCACTCCTCTGTTTCTCGAAAAGGCCAGGGGGCCGATCAAAATCGACAACGGATATCTGTCGGGTCAGGGACTGAGTGCCAGGCTGGGAGACAATCGAGGCGATAACTGTTCCCTGTTCCTCGATCTGGCCGAACGGGAAAAGGACTTCAAGCTCGATCTTGATATCGCCGCCGATCTGGCCGACTTGGGGAAAGTATTGCCGAAAATAGTCCCCCACCCGGGTTTTCGGCGCGAAGTCGAACGTTTCAGCAATATCGAAGGCCGGGCGTCGGGCCATCTGCATATCGGCGAGAGCCTCGATGATCCCCGGGTGGCGGTGCGGGTAAATACCATCAACGGCGGCGCCGCTTATGAACCGATCCCCCACCCGTTCAGAATCAGATCGGGGGGCATCGATGTTTTCCCGGACCGGGTTGAATGGCGGGGGATTAAAGGAGTGGTCGGGCCTCACCTGATCAGGGAGTTTTCCGGAGAAACCTCCTTGAACGATAATCCATTTATCGAGATAAAATCGGCCCAGGCTACTTTCGATTCAACCGCCCTGCTTACCGAATTAAAGAAAGCGGCGATCCTTCCCGACAAGATTTCCCAGGCAATCTCCGAGGCGGAAGGAGTTTTCGAATTAAACCGGGCCTCGGTATCGGGGTTGTTTAAGGAACCCGAAAAATGGCAATACTCTCTTGATATCTCCACATCTGGATCGAAATGGAGCACGCCCCTCCTTCCCCATCCGCTCCTGGCGGAAAGAATCAGGGCCAAAGTCAACCGCGGCCGGCTTGATCTCGATTCCGGTAAAGTCTGGCTTCTGGAACAGCCCCTGCTTGTCGAGGGGAGTTTTTTCCATAGTAATTTATCCGATTGGCGGGCCTGGATCATGCTGTCCGGCACTATTCGCGAACCGCTGGCGGAGTGGATCGGTAAAAAAGATTGGCTGCCCGATCAATATTTCCCGGTAATCCCCTGCACCCTGGATAAATTCAAGGTGGAGTGGGATGATGACAAAATCAAGCTTTCTGGTGGGATCGCCGCCGGCATGGGCGGAGTCACCTCCCCCTCCGTGCGATTGGAACTGGAATCGGACCGGGACCGGCTCAAGATCGACAGGTTAATCATCTCTTCCCCCGAGGAACGGGGGGTGCTTACCCTTGACTACCTGAAAAAAGAGCCTAAAAATTTCAAGGCGAAATGGCAGGGTTTCATAGATTCCGAAACCGTCCTGGCCCTTATGCGGGAAAATATCCTGCCGGTAAAAAGGCTTGAAGGAGACTTCTCCGTAAAATATTCGGACGGACCGGAAAAAACCGGTTTCACCGGCTGGGCCAGGATCACCGATCTGGCCTGGTTATTCAATAAATCCCGGGAAAACTTTCTGATCAAAAAACTCGATATTATCGGCGCCGAACACGGTTCACTTAAAATAAATCAGGCCGTTCTTGCCGCGGACGATGAAGAATTGGCCCTGAACGGCCAGGTCACTTTCGGTTCGGAGAAGACAACCTTCGACCTCGGCCTTGCCGCCGAAGAGGTCAGCAACCGAACCGGCAGAAATATCATGGCGGACCTCAGGGGAGAAGCCGCCGGCGATGGCGCCTCGGATCAGGACCTCCTGGCCGGCCGCAATGGCAAAGAGCTTGAAGGGGTCCTCCATTTCAGGGCCGCCACTTTCCGGTCGGATCCTGAAGCCGGTCCGGATGAAAAAGCGGCTCCCGACAGTTATATTTTGTCTCCGGCCCAGGGCTTTGTCACGGTCGATTCCGGCGCCGACCTCTATACCCTGGATCTCAGGAATTCAAGACTCTGCAATCTTGAGATCTCGGCCACCCTGAACCTGATGGAAAGCAAAGAGGATACCTACCTGAATGTCTTTACGGACAGTGCCTCCCCACCGCTCTTTGAGGATGTCCTCCCCTGCCTGGGTTTTGAAAACACCCTGGTCACGGGAGACATTCATCTAGATGTAAATCTGAAAGGCGTCGATAACCGCTGGCAAAGCGGCAACGCCGATCTCTATTCGAACGGCGGTTATATCCACCCCATAATTCATGGGCATAAACTTTAATCATGTTAGCCCGGGTTTTTTCCTGCGCTGTTATTGGCCTTGACGGAGTGATCGTAGAAGTTGAGGTTGACACCAATCAAGGCGGACTGCCGATGATGATCATTGTCGGCCTCCCGGATACATCCGTCCAGGAGAGCCGGGAACGTGTCCAATCAGCGATTAAAAATTCTGGGCTTGAGTATCCCCGCAAGAGAATAACAGTTAATCTTGCCCCGGCATCGGTAAGAAAAGAAGGCCCG
>JAWOIQ010000012.1:0-12487 GCA_046484585.1 Desulfurivibrionaceae bacterium | reverse complement strand
AGGAGACTGCTCTGACCAGCGCTTTTTTAGCTGTCATAATCAAGCATAAACCATCCGTGAGCGTTCGAGAACGCTGCAGATGCGCCGTTATCGGGCGCCCCGCAAGGCGGCGGGGTGAAACCATGGCAATCCAGAAAAAAACGATTATCTGATGCGATTACAAACTGATAAAGCTGAGTTGAGCAGCTTATCTGCTTTTATGCCCTTTAGGGTGCAAACGAAACTTATGCCCTGTGGGTATAAAGTGAAATTCCCCACGAAGCCGTCACGGATTCAGGATAAAGGAAAGAGGCCCTGATATCCCCTTCGCCGTGTCCTTAACCTAGAAAGAATACCTCATGCCGGCATAGACGTTATGGGATGCATATTCCACTTCCCCGCTTGCAAATTCGGCATTGGTGGTGGCGAAATAGCGATACTTGCCTTCAAGGGTGATTTCCTCGTTGATGGCGTAACCAAGTCCGGCGCCGAACTGATAGGCAAAAACGGTGGCGGAATCGTTACCCAGGTAAGCGGTATTATCATCGACATTAATCAATGCCGCGCCCAGACCGGCGCTCAAATACGGGGTCCAGAAGGACCTGTTGGTAAAATCCCAATAACCGTTCACCAGAAAAGCAAGGCTGTCGATATTGTCGTGTAAATATATATCACCACTGGTTGTACGGACCTTGTCCAAGGCATTGTTCTGGTAGGCGATTTCAGCCTCTATCCTGGGGAAACCATAAAAATCATATCCCAATGCCGCCCCAACCGCAAAGCCGGTATCCGCTTCGACTGTAAAATCCGTGGTCGAGGCTTTCGAGTTAGAGACCTCGGCATCGCTGAAGATGCCAAGGCCAAAAAAGCTGGCACTTAGATAGGTCTTTTCTTCGGCGCCATAGGCACTGGTTGTGAGCGAAAGCAGCATGATGCACCCGGAAATAATAAATATATTTCTCTTCATAATGTTCTCCTGTTTTTTTGGTCGCCTTGCCAGATATTCTGCGGGGATTTTCCTTGAGCACATTGCCAAGCTTCCCTGTGAAAATCAAAGAGTATAGCATGTTAAGCCTGGTCAGTCCAGAATAGTGTAACTGTCTTATACCTAAAAAGAATACCTGACGCCGGCATAGACGTTATGGGTTCGGTATTCGGTTTTTCCGTTATCGAATTCAGGATTGGTGGTGGCAAAATAGCGATAACTGCAATCAACGGTAATCTCTTCGTTAACTGCGTAGGCTATACCGGTGCTGACCTGGAATGCAAAGACCGTGGCGGAATCGTCGCCCAGGTAAGCGGTATCGTCATCGACATTGATCATGGCCAGACCGAGGCCGCCGCCCAGAAAAGGGGTCCAGCGGGAATCGTTTGCAAAATCCCGATAGCCGTTTATCAGGACGGCAAAACTGTCAATATCGTCGGACAAAGCCACATCTCCACCGGCAGTAGTTGCCTTATCCAAGGTATTATTGTGGTAGGCGAATTCACTCTCTATCCTGGTGTTATCGAACTCATAACCCACTGCCGCGCCGAGGGTGTAGCCGGTGTTCGCCTCGATATCATAATTTGCGGCGGAGGCGTCCGAACCGATGACTTCGGCATCACTGAAGATGCCGACACCCAGATTAGCGCTGAAGTAGAGGGCGTCGGTGGCACTGTAGGCGCTGGTGGATAGCGAAAGGAGCATGACGCACCCTGCAATAGATATCTTTTTCTTCATAAACGTTCTCCTGCTTTTTCGGCGGGTTGTCGAATATTCTCACGGGATTGTTCCCAAACGAATGGCACGCCAGCCTTTACGATTAGCGCATCACACTTTATTTTTTACGATTTCGCTATAAAAATTTTCTGATATTGCTGAAAGGGGGCAAACGGAAAGGGGCAAGTTGAAAGGGGCAAGTCAAAAGTTGATAAATTCGCAAAAAGTCTGGATTACCATAATGTCATTTCGACCAACTGGAGAAATCTTAATAGTTCCAATAGATTAAAGAACAAGATTTCTCACATCCGTTCGAAATGACAGCTTTTTTCGACTTTTTGAGAAACTCATCAAAGTTTAAATCGTAAACAAAACTCCTTGTTGCTGTATTTATTGTCCTTATGTCTTTAACCTTGAACCTTGGACCTTGAACCTGTCTTTAACTGCCCTTAACCTAGAAAGAATACCTCATGCCGGCATAGATGTTATGGGATGCATATTCCACTTCCCCGCTTTCAAATTCGGCATTGGCGGTGGCGAAATAACGATACTTGCAATCCACAGTGATTTTCCTGTTGACGGCGTAACCGATACCAGCCCCGATCTGATAGGCAAAGACCGTGTCATAATCGTTGCCCAGGTAAGCAGTATTATCATCGACATTGACCAAGGCCAGACCCAGCCCGGCGCTCAAGAAAGGGGTCCAGCGTGAGTGGGTGGGGAAATCCCAATAGCCGTTGGTCAGGACGGCAAAGCTGTCAATATCCTCGGCCAAAGCGACATCACCGCCGGCTGTGACGGCCTTGTTCAGGGAATTGTTCTGGTAGACCACTTCCAGTTCCATCCTCCCGGTACGGTAAGTAAAATCATAGCCCACTGCCATGGCAAGGGCGAAGCCAGGGTCCGCTTCGATATCATAACTTGCGATGGCGGGGTCTGAAGGGCTGACCTCGGCATCGTTGAAGAATCCAATACCCAGGCTGCCGCTCAGGTAGGGCGTTTCCGTGGCACTGTAAGCGCTGGTGGAAAGCGAAAGGAGCATGATGCTTCCGGCGATGATTAACGGCTTGTTATTCATGATGTTCTCCTTTTTCCAGGTTGACCCGCCCGATCAGACCATCTCTATTTTGTTAAGGATATCACCATTAATGTGAATAAATAAAGCAAGTCAATCTGAGATTTATGGCCAATGTTTGATCATGCCCCTGATCCGTGATCGGGCGCCCGCAGGGCGGCGGGGTAAATCTTGGCGATTCAGGGAAAAACGATTATTCCATCCAAATTACAAATTGATAAAGCAAAGTTTTCTACCAGGCCGTCACGGATTCAGGAATTCCTTCAGCGCGGGGCAACGCAACCGTCATCGAGGAACGATAATCGATTATTGAGGGCGGAAAAGTCCGATCCAATCGCGAAATTGTCATCATCGCAGTTCGAAATAAAGCTGGAGCCGTTGCCGGGTAGGGGAAACCCTACTTTTAGCAGCCCTGAATGTGGGGCATTTCCTACGCGAATACCCCGCTTCATGATTTTGTTTTATTTTATGGGTTGCGAGGCCGTTTTTTATTGGCTATAAACAATACTCATTACTGTTTTTATTGCGCAGCCTGAAGCATGCTCTTATATCCGCTCTCATCCACTGTTTTCGGGTTTTCCCCGCGTTTACGTACAGTTCTGGCTTTCAAACTCAAGTTTGTTCACACTTTCATATATTGCACCGGGCCACAATCCCCGTTTGACCGAAGATCCCGCGCTCGCAAAGAAATAGGGGCAATTTAACCGGCTGGAAACAGGCAACCGGTCGCAAGAGAGAACCCGTTGCTGGGGGGGAAAATGGAAAATCTATATGTTCAAGCGGTTTCGACCTTTCTTCTGGCTCTGTTCCTAACCTGTCTGGCCCTTCCCAAACTGATCAGAATTTCCGGACGCATCGGCCTGGTTGACCTCCCCTGCCGAAGGAAAATCCATACAACCCCCAAACCGTTGATCGGCGGAGTGGCGATCTTGACCGGGGTGCTGTTCAGCAGCATGGTATTCATCCCCTTCACCAATCTCAGGGGCTATTTCCTCGGCCTTGCAATTTTACTGATTGTCGGCTTCCTCGATGATTTCCGGGAACTCAATCACCGCTTGAAGTTCGTTGCCCAGTTCCTGGCCATAGGCACGATTGTTTTTCTCAGTGGAGCCCGGCTCGAGACTTTCGGGGAGATCCTGCCCGGCCTCCAGATCCACCTCGGCTTCCTGGCCCTGCCGATAACCTTTCTGGCCGGGATCGGGGTAATCAATGCGGTAAACATGGCTGACGGCCTTGACGGCCTGGCCGGCGGCCTGGCCTTCGCCGCTTTTGCTTCATTTTCGTATCTCGCCCACCTGAACGGCCAGCCCAACCTGATGCTGCTCAGCCTCGCCTTCTGCGGCGCCCTGATCGTTTTCCTGAGGTACAACTGGCATCCCGCCTCGCTCTTCATGGGCGACGCCGGCAGCCTCACTCTCGGCTTCTCCCTGGTATTCCTCGGCATTGTTATTTCGCAATCGGGCCGGGGGCTGGTGCCTCCCGTTACCGTTTTACTGATTATGGCGGTACCGGTGACGGATACTCTGACGGTGATGATCAAGAGAATGACCAGGCAGAAAAGCCCCTTCCATGCCGACAAGACCCATTTCCACCACCTGCTCCTCCGCTTCGGCTTCACCAAAAGGCATTCGGCCTATACCATTATCACCATCTCCCTGTTTCTTTCGATTATAGGGTTAGCCGGGGCGGTTCTGCGAATCCCCCATTACTACATGATGGCGGTCTTCCTCGCTTACGCGATGCTCTACAGCCTCTTTGTTTTCCGGGCCACGACGATACTCCGGGTCAAACTCAGGATAACCAACGGCAAGAGCCATTTTTCCGGCGGAGTCGCCCTGGGCCTTGCCAAGCTGATGAAAGGCGCCGAAAGGCTGGTGAAAATACGATGGGAAGGCTATCATTTCAGTGTCGCCACCCCGATGCCGTGTTTGTTGATCAGAGGAGACGAGCGCTGTACCGGTATCATCCGAAGCATCAGCACCAGGGGCTTCGCCGCGACCACCACCGAACGGTTGCCCATCGGGGAAGTGGTGAAAGCGGGATTGTGCCTGCTTGACGAAAAAAAGCGCGGCAAGGCCGGGAAAGTTAATCTGCGCATCCCCGCCATGGTCTCCGGAATCAGGGAAAAAGGTGACGCGCTGGAATACGACTTCCGCTTCGTGAAGAAAAAAAGAAGCGATTCCAGGGAGCTCGCCAATTTTCTGTGTGTGGACCATAACCTGACCGGCAACTTTCGCCGTCCCTTCCCGGTCCGCGGCGCCACAGGTGAGAGACATATAATTTCCGGGTAAAAAGTTAACCGGTAACCAGTTCGGCCGCCGGGTGCGATCTTCTCCAATCCGGCCCCCCTGTTCAAGCCATTCCCACCCCCGATAAGAGCCCGCCGGCGATTTCCCCCGATTTTAAAAGGGAAAAGCCGATTGACAAGCGGTCCGCGCCTGCCTATATTTTTCCGAACCTGCGCCCATTTAATTATTATATTAAGTTAAATTTTTCATATATGAGGACCCGGATGACCAAGATTATCGCCATGGCCGGCAAGGGAGGGACCGGCAAGACCACCCTCTCCGCCCTGCTGATCAAGTACCTTACCGAAAAGAATCTTACCCCGGTGCTGGCGGTCGACGCCGATTCGAACGCCAACCTCAACGAGCTTTTAAACCTTGAGGTGGGGCTGACCATCGGCCAGATCAGGAAGGAACTGAAAGGCGACCTGCCGCCGAATATCACCCGGGACCAGTACATGGAGATGAAGGTCCACCAGGCCCTGGTCGAGGATAAGGGTTTCGATCTGATGGCCATGGGCCAGCCCGACGGACCAGGCTGCTACTGCGCCGCCAACCAGCACCTGGCGATGACCATGGAGCATCTGGCCGGCAACTACAAGTACATCATCGTCGACAACGAGGCCGGGATGGAGCACCTGAGCCGGATGAACATGCGGCAGATCGACCACCTGTTCGTCACCTCCGATCCCTCCGCCCGCGGCATCCTTACCGCCCGGCGAATCGCCGAGCTGACCGGTCCCCTGGGCATCGAGGTCAGGCAGCAATGCCTGGTGGTCAACCGGGTGCCGAATCCCGCCTCCGACGAACTGCTCGCCAAAATCGAGGAGGCGGCAAAGGAAAGCGACCTGCCCCTGGGCGGCCTGATCCACTCCAGCGACAAGCTGATCGAGCAGGAGATCACCGGCGGCTCCTATCTCGATCTCGACAGCGGCGAAGCGGTGATCAGGGAGGCCTATGGGATCTTCGACGCCGTCCTCGGCCCGGAGTGATCATCGGAAACTCAATTTTCTGAATTGCCTTATGGTATTGGTTTGCTGTCATAAAATGATTCAGAGTCATAGTAGCATTCCATGATGAGAAGCCGGAATCAAGAAGCCAGGAGCCGGAATGTGATTTTAAAGCTTTTCTCGTGGCTTCTGACTCCTGGCTTCTGGATTCTTGTGGAACACAGGCACGAAAAAATCGCCAAAACCCCTTTATTATCGAGAGATTAACCAAACTCAGAAAGTTGAGTCTGGAACAACCCTGGCCGGCGCCCGCAATCGGCAATGGACAAATAGAATGTCATTTTCTTCCAATATGTTATACAGTTAGCCGTTCGGACGGCCGGTGAGTGGTGGATAACAGATCTACCCCGGCCGATCAATACCGCGGGATAACCAGAAACCGGTACTAATATAGATGCTTAAATCATTTCCAGACCAAATGCCGATCGTCGATATTGTCAAGGCCACCAAGGTCTACCCGCCGGACATCATCGCGGTGCAAAATGTCTCACTGGCGGTCGGCAAGGGCGAGCTTGTCTTCCTGACCGGAATGAGCGGGGCCGGCAAGACCACCCTGCTCAAGATGGTCTGCTGCATCGAGCGGCCAACCAAGGGCGTTATCGAGGTGGCGGGCAACGACCTGAGCAGGATCAGGCAGAGCGAAGTCCAGAAACTCAGGCGCCAGATCGGGGTGGTCTACCAGGATTTCAAGATCCTGCCCAAACAGACAGTCTACGAGAATATCGCTATCCCAATGGAAGTCATGTACCGCAGTCCCAAGGTGATCCGCAAACGGGTCGGCCAGCTTCTGGAGATTCTCGGAATCACCCATAAACGCGATGTCCAGGCCGCGAAACTCTCCCGGGGCGAACAGCAGCGGGTAGCAATCGCCCGGGCCGCTGCCAACGCGCCACCCCTGATCCTGGCCGACGAGCCGACCGGCAACCTCGATCAGGAAGCATCCGGTTATGTAATGGAGCTGTTCGAACAGCTAAACAAAACGGGCAGCACCGTAATCATTGCCACCCACGACGAATCGATCTACCGGAAATCGCGGCATCGCAAGGTCGAGCTGGCTCATGGCCTGTTCAGCGGCCACGTCGGCCACCGGCAGCTGCCGCTGCTCAATGCGTGAGAGAATCTCAAACAACCTTGGCACAACCAGAACAGTTGAGCGGGAGATAATTTAAAGATGGGTCACAAAACCTATTTCCATATCAAACAGACCGGCCGCAACCTGCGCCATAACTGGCCAACCCAGTTGATGACGGTGATGACCATCAGCCTCTCCGTCCTGATCTTCGGTTTTTTCCTGCTGATCTACCTGAATATCGTCAACGCCGGCAGCAGACTGGGCGACGAGCTGCGGCTGATCGTCTACCTGAACGAAGAGGTCCAGCCCGAAGCCAGGCCGCTGTACGAGAACAAGATCAGGGATTTCGGCAAGGTGGAGAGGATTGAATTCATTTCCAGGGCCGAGGCCTTTGAGCGCCTCGGTCACCAGCTCGATTCCGAAAAGGACGTTCTGGCCGATCTGGGTCCGGAATTTCTGCCGCCCTCCATCGAGGTTTACCCCCAGCGGAACATGCGGAACCTGACCGGCCTCAAGCAGTTTTCCGACTATCTGACCACCCTGCCCGCCGCCGAGAAGGTCCAGTATGGCCGGAGCTGGATGGAGAAGTTCGGCTACTTTATCGAACTGCTGCGGGTAATCGTTATCCTCAGCGGGGTTCTGCTGGTCATGGCCACCGTTTTCATGGTCTCCTCGACAATCAGGCTGACCGTGGTGGCCAAGGAGGCCGAGCTTGAAGTGCTGCGGCTGGTCGGCGCCGACAATAAATTCATCCAGACCCCGCTGCTTATCGAGGGGATCATGCAGGGCATTATCGGCTCCGCCTGCGGCCTTCTGCTGCTCTACCTGATCTTTCAGTGGACCACGGGACACCTGAGCGGCCCCGGCTTTCTCAACATGCTCGACTTCTCCTTTTTCCCGCCGAAAACCACGGCGATCATCGCCGCGAGCTCGGTTCTCTTGTGCGTCGGCGGCAGTCTGATTTCGATTCGAAAACACATGCGCATCTGATTCGTAACCTAATATGTCAAGACATCCGATCATCAGCATAGCTTTTTTTCTTTTACTCCTCAGCGTGAGCCCGGGCTCCGCCGAGCCGGGTCCCGCCGATCTTTCTAAAGAAATTGAAAGTCAGCAAAAGAAAATAAAACGGGTGCGAGAAGAGATCGAAGACCACCACGACCGGGTTCTTAAGGCTAGGGCCAAGGAGAGCAACCTCTTCGGTCAGCTTGAAGTAATTGAACAGGCCTTAAGGAATGCCCGGGAAAAGCTGGCCGGGCTGAACGAAAAAACGGCAAGTCAGGAGAAACTGATCGAGGAGAAGGTCACTGAGGTTGCCCGCCGAAGCGCCGAGAAGGAAGTGGTCAAGAAACATGTGGAGGAAAGGCTGGCCGCCTATTACCGGATGGGCGATCTCGGCATGATGAATGCGACCTTCTCGGCCGGCACTCTCCCGGATCTTTTGAATTTCAATGAATATTTCAAGGCCCTGATCAAATACGACCAGCAGGTGATTGACGATTACCGCTTGAAAATTGAAATGCTCACCGAGACCAGGAAGAGTCTGGAGGAGGAACGGGCCGAACTCCTGAGGGCGATCGCTACCGCCGAGAATCAGGCGGGGGAGATGGAGAGCGTTCGCAAGGAACGCATGGCACTGCTCGCCAGGGTCAATACCGAGAAAAAGCTTTACCGCCGTGCTATTGAAGAGATGGAAGAAGCCTCGACCGGACTCACCGAAACCCTGGCCGAACTTCGAAGAAAATTCATGGCCAGCCGAGAATCCCAGCAACGATACTACTCATCGCCCAAAAAGAGGCGGCCGGGATCGGAGCGATCATTCTCCACGAAAAAAGGAAGGCTGCCTCCGCCTGTACGCGGTTCGGTAACGACCTTCTTCGGTAAAAGCAAACAGGGTAAATTCGGGATCACCACCCACGCCGACGGCATCGACATCAAGACCGTGGCCGGCAGCGAGATCAAAGCGATCCACAGCGGCAAGGTGGTCTACGCCGGTCAATTGAAAGGCTACGGCAACCTGATCATTATCGACCACGGCCATCAATATTACAGCCTGATCTCCCGGGCGGCCGAACTATATAAAAAAGAGGGAGAAGTGGTCAGCACCGGCGAAGCGATCGGCATCATGAACGATGGCGGCGGCCTGCTCGGAGAAGGGCTTCATTTTGAAATCAGGCACGGCACCGAACCGCTGGATCCGCTTGACTGGCTTAACCGGGAAATGCTCAGCATCGGTTCCACCCACGCCGCCATCGGGGCTGAGAAAAAAATGACGAGGAATAATTGATTGTTCGGTGGCCCCTGAAATGATAGTGTATTAGAGTATTAAGGTGAAATTTCCGCCAGCGGCCAACTGTTCGCGAGAGTTTGAAAACCCACAATAAACCGTACAACCGATTTTCATACCCACAGGGCATAAGTTTCGTTTGCACCCTAAAGGGCATAAAAGCAGCAAGCTGCTCAATTCAGCTTTAACCGAATATTTATAATTTAACGGGATTATCAGAATGCGCATAAAAAAAATGTCAACCTTCAGGAAAACCTTATTAACCGTCGTTATCGCCACACCGATACTGGCCGTAACCATGTGGCCCAACGGCAGCGACGCAGACGCCAAACCACACGACACCTACAAGAGCCTTGAGATTTTCTCGAACGTCTTGAGCCTTATCCAGAAAAACTATGTCGAAAGCGTCGATGTAACCGAAGTTCTCCAGGGCGCGATCAAGGGGATGCTCACCTCCCTCGATCCCCACTCGTCCTACATGAAGCCGGACGACTTCAGGGAACTCAAACTGGAAACCAAGGGCAGCTTTACAGGCATCGGCATCGAGATCTCAATCCGGGATTCGGCCCTCACCGTAGTTTCGCCGATCGAGGATACACCCGGCGACCGGGCCGGCCTTAAGGCGGGAGATACGATCGTCAAGATCGAAGGTGAATTTACCAAGGACATGACCCTGATGGAGGCCGTCAAAAAGATGCGCGGCCCCAAGGGGACCACGGTCAATATCTCGGTTTATCGCGAAGGGTGGACCGATCTGGAGGAATACGCCATCGTCAGGGACGTGATCCCGCTGTTGAGCGTCCGCCACAAAATTCTGGCCCCTGGATACGCCTACATCCGCATAACCAACTTCCAAAGCAAGACTTCAAGCGATTTCCAGAAGGCTCTTGAGGAGATCAGCGGACAAGGCAGAATATCCGGTCTGATCCTGGACTTACGCAACAATCCGGGCGGACTCCTCTCCCAGTCCGTAAAGATTTCGGATGTCTTCATCGATGAAGGGGTTATCGTCTCCACCAAGGGACGCATTAAAGACCAGAACACCGCCTATGAAGCGCGGTCGAGCTGGACCAAATACGAATTCCCGATAGTGGTACTGGTCAATGAAGGCAGCGCCAGCGCTTCGGAGATCGTCGCCGGAGCCCTCCAGGACCACAAAAGGGCACTGGTCGTCGGCACCCGGACCTTCGGCAAAGGCTCGGTTCAGACCATTATTCCGATGAGTAACGGCGCCGGTCTGCGTTTAACAACCGCTCGTTATTACACGCCGAGTGGTCGTTCCATCCAGGCCAAGGGCATCGAACCGGACATTCTGGTCGAGAAAATCACCCCGCCCGAACAAGATGGAGACAAGAAGTCACCGTCATTTCTCAGGGAAATTGACCTCAAGCATCATATAGAAAACGGTGATGAGCCGAAAGTCGAAGAAGAAAAGAGTGAAGCCAACGACAAGGATAAAAACAAATCTACCGATGAAAAGGCGGCCGAGGAAGCCAGGGAAATCGAGGAACAACTCTTCCAGGACAACCAGCTGCGAACCGCCCTGATGTTGCTGAGAGGGTTGAACGTCTACTCCGACTTCAAGCCAGCTGTCGCCAAATCCGAATAAAGCTGAGTTGAGGGTGCAAACGGAACTTTTGCCCTGTGGGTATAAAGCACCGGTTCTGTAGATTACCAGTCCATAAACAGCAAGGCCGCCTCCGGCAACGGAGGCGGCCTTTTTATTACCTGAATCCGTGCGGCTTAGTGCATTGGTTCACGATATATGATTGTTTTAGGTCGAATATAGACAGTGTTCCGTGGCAGATGGAATTCACCCCACCCTGCGGGGCGCCCGATTACGGCGCATCTGCGCCCAACGGAAGTGCTCCCCCTTCAAGGGGATTGAACGGAACCCTCCTCCAAGGGAGGATTGAACAGAACCCTTGGGGGCGGCGTTGGCAACTTGTTGATATACAAGAGTATTATCAACATCGTTGCCGCCTTTGCATCTGCACCGTTCCCGAACGCTCACGAATTCAGGTATTAATCAAACATTCCGGGTCAGCTTAGCTTACGGTATGCCCAGGGACAAAAACTGGCCATGATGCGGCTGACCTGAGTTTTTACGACTCCATCATTATTCACAAGACAAAAAAAGAGGGCTAAAATGTTATTTATGGTGACGGGAATTATTCTGATCCTGACCGGCGGTCTGGTCTCGGTGCTGTTCTGGGTGCCGAGCCTGGTCAACCGGCAGAAGCTCAAAGAGTTGCTCGGTACGCGATATCCCTTGGTGTACCTGGTCTATTCCGCCAACGGTCCGATCCTTTTCCTGGCCGGAATTATGCTTGTCATGAAGTATTTCGCTATTTACTGACAGGCTTTCCTTCTCTCCACATTATCAGTTGCGCTGCTGCGGGGAACTTGCGCTTGTGCATCGGGCTCCCTCGGTCGGCAACCGGTCTGTTTAAGCAGCGGGCTCCGGCGTCTAAGGATGACAGCGTTGCAAAAAAGTCAAAAAAGCTGTCATTTCGAACGAATGTGAGAAATCTTGTTGTATACCCACAGGGCGTAAGTTTCGTTTGCACCCTAAAGGGCATAAAAGCAGACAAGCTGCTCAACTCAGCTTTAACCCATTTCTACATTAAGATTTCTCCTGTTGATCGAAATGACATTATGGCAATCCGGACATTTTGCGGTTCATAAAGTTGGATAAACTCTCAAAAAGCTGAGATAACCCTTCCTTCGACAGGGCTCAGGATGAGCGGAATAACCTATTGATTTAAAGTTCGTGCTGAGCTTGTCGAAGTACGCTCCATTAATCTTTGGCGACTTTCTGCGACGCCACCAGTCTCAATGGAGATGGCTAAGCATGCAATACCCCCTTGCGGGGTGTAATCGTCAGATACAGGCGCGCGATTTTCGAGGAATTGAGACAATTGCAGCAACGCTGGAGCTGGCGACTTTTTGCGACGTCCACCAGTCTCGAAGGGGATGGCTAAGCAGAAATCGTCAGATCCAAGGCGCGCGAATTTCGAGGAATGAAGCGTACTTCAGTACGTTGCAATGACGAGACAATTTGCAGCAACGCTGGA
>JAWOIQ010000078.1:0-10579 GCA_046484585.1 Desulfurivibrionaceae bacterium | reverse complement strand
CGATGATCGCGACTTCGACTTTCATCATGTTTTTCTTGATGTATCAACTCGTCTACTCGTTCGACCATGCAATGTTCAGTCTAAACCGTCTGGTCGCCTCTTTGGTTATGGGGTGCGTCATGACCATCGTGATGCTGTCCTTCATGTGGTCGATGTACAAAGGGGTGGGAACCAAAATCGCGGTCCTTGTTTTGGCTGCACTGTTTGGGGTGCTTTTGCTGTTCATGAATAGAAGCCAGTCGCTGATCGGGGATGTCGACTTTATGAAGTCTATGATCCCCCACCACTCAATTGCCGTAAACAACGCGCGGAAAGCGGGCATTAGCGATCCACGCGTTCGCCAGCTGGGGGACCGGATCATTGAGTCTCAGCTCCGCGAAATAGCCGAGATGAAACTGCTTCTGGATGATATTGCACGGAACGGAGAACGGGGGGAGGCGAAGCTTCCCGCTCGTTCCACCGAGATAACACCCGAAATGGAACGCGAGATCGAAGAAGTGGTGCAGTGAACGATCGAGCTAAAACAACTTATCCCAGGTGTATGGCCGTATTAAATAAAGCTTCTTACTTTTATCGCCGCCTTTTCATAAAGGTCTTTGAGCCAATCGACCACCCCCTGTTTTTTTTCATCAATAGATACATCCAGGCCTGCCAGTTGTTTCTGCAAGCGGACAGCCCTGGCCGCGGGATCGGGATGACTCGATAAGAATGTATGATCGCTTCCCAGAGCCGCCAGTTTGTTCAGTGCCCGGATTGCCGCGGTGGCGTCATGTCCTCTGCTTTCCAGAAAGGTGAGACCGTAATCATCGGCTTCTTTTTCCTCAAGTTGCGAGAACTGCGCGCCCAGGAGCGACTCAGCAAAGCCGCCAATCCGGGATGCCGCGATCGCACCTGCTTCATTTCCCTGTGAAGCAACGCCTTTACGAATGGCCTTGGCCGCATAGGCGAGGCGGATTTTCTTCTTGATGTGTTGTTTGACCACGTGCCCGACCTCATGGCCAATAACAAAACGCAATTCATCGTCGTCAAGCATGTCCATCAATTGGCTGTAAATTCGAATGGTTCCATCCGCCATCGCAAAGGCATTGACCGTGTCTGAAATATAAACCTTGTAATTAAACTCCAGCCCTTCCAGCTTTCGATACTCCCTGGTGAGACGGCCGAGCCTTTCCGCGTAGCGGTTTTCCGGCGGGGCGATTTGTTGTTGACTGTCAAGGGTCCGTGAGGATTCCCTGGCCAATTGAACTACATCTTCATCCGTAAGGCTTACGGCTTTAACGGCATCAATCCCGGCTGCCGTGATCAAGGTCACGTCGGAATTTTCACACCCCGCCAGAAAAAAAGCACAGATCAGGAATATCAAGGTGGCACGTATCGGCATCTGTTCACGTTTTCCGTTAATTGTTTTTATACAGGAGGTCCGGGACGCCATTCCCGGTTATCTCGGTTCATTGGAGAAACTAAACCAATTCGTTCCCCGCGGCAAAGAACAATGCGAGTCTCCCGGAAAGATTAAACCCTGCCCGGCTTTGGCCTGAATGGAAAATCAACCGGATTTTTGCTGTCAAAGGGCAAAGCATTCCTCCGCCAGCCTTGGAGGTCAACTCGGGGATAACCCGTGTATTCCGAGGGTTACCGCGGTTGCTGCCATGGGGGCGGCAGCGATGGATAATGAATCACTCCAGATAATCGCGGTTGATCTTAACGCCTAGATAAACCCCGAAAAGGCTGCCGACAAAGCTTAGCAGATAGGAGGTCATCAGGCTGCCTCCGAGGCGGGCGCCGATTTCCCAGCCCAGCCAGCTGAACAGGGTTATGCCGAGCAGGAGGATGATCTTCTTCATTCTTCGTAACCGTTCACCGGGCGGTCGCCAAAGAACCAAAACCGCCCGACTGTAATCGTTCAGCAGTGCCGCATATTTGGACAAGCGGACTTGCGCTGCGTACTGAGTCGTACGTAAGCCGGGCCGATCGTCCGAAGATGTGGTGCTGCTGAACGGTTACCATTCTTCATCCGAACAGATGGCGGCCCGCAGGAACTCCCGGTTCATCCGGGCGATGTTGCGGATCGAGATGCCCTTGGGGCAGGCGGCTTCGCATTCCCTTTCGTTGCCGCAGTTGCCGAAGCCGAGTTCATCCATCTTCCTGACCATGGCCAGGGCGCGGCGGCTTCGTTCGGGGCCGCCCTGGGGGAGGAGGGCCAGCTGGGAGATCTTGGCGCCGACGAAGAGCATCGCCGAGGCATTGGGACAGGCGGCGACGCAGGCTCCGCAGCCGATGCATTCGGCCCCGTTCATCGCCTGTTCCGCTTTATCCGGAGGGATGGGGATGGTGTTGGCCTCCGGGGCCGAGCCGGTATTGCCCGAGACATAGCCGCCTTCCCGGATGATTTGATCGAAGGCGGAACGGTCGACCACCAGGTCCTTTTCCAGCTTGAAGGCGCGAGCCCGGAAGGGCTCGATCACCAGGGTGTCGCCCTCCTTGAAGTGACGCATGTGGAGCTGGCAGAGGGTGGTCTTCTTCGCCGGGCCGTGGGGGACGCCGTTGACCACCGCGCCGCAGGTTCCGCAGATCCCCTCCCGGCAGTCGTGGTCGAAGGCGACCGGCTCCTCGCCTTCCCTGGTCAGCCTTTCGTTTAAAATATCGAGCATTTCCAGGAAGGAGATATCGGTCGAGATCGGGCCGGAGGAGTAGGTCATGAATTGCCCCTTCTCATCGGGGCCGCTCTGCCGGCGGATCTTCAGGGTCAGGTTGATCTTCACTTGTAGCTCCTCCGGTCCGGTTCGACGTTTTCGAAGGAGAGGTGTTCCAGATTGAGTTTGGGGCGCTCGTTTTGCCGATGCTCCCAGACCGCGACATAGGAGAAATGCTCGTCGTCGCGCCGGGGCTCGTGCTCTTCGGTTCGGCATTCCTCGCGGAGATGGCAGCCGCAGGACTCTTCGCGGGCCAGGGCGTCTTCGACGATCAGTTCGGCGAACTCCATGAAATCGGCGACCCGGCCGGCCCGCTCCAGCGATTGGTTCAGGTCCAGGCCGCAGCCCGGCACCAACAGGTTATGCCAGAACTCTTCACGCAGGGCGGGGATCAGTTCCCGGGCCTTTTCCAGTCCCGCGCAGTTCCGGGCCATGCCGCAGTGGTCCCACATGATTTTGCCCAGCTGCCGGTGGAAATCGTCGACCGTCCGCTTGCCCTTGATATTCAGCAGCCTGTTGGTGCGTTCGGCGGCGGCCCGTTCGGCTTGCTTGAATTCCTCCCGGCCGGGATCGACCGGGTCGGAACTTGTCCCGGCCAGATAGTTGCCGACGGTCGCCGGCAGGATGAAATAGCCGTCGGCGAGTCCCTGCATCAGGGCGCTTGCCCCGAGGCGGTTTGCGCCGTGGTCCGAGAAGTTGGCCTCGCCCAGGGCGTAGAGGCCGGGAACGGTGGTCATCAGATCGTAGTCGACCCAGAGGCCGCCCATGGTGTAGTGGACTGCCGGATAGATTGTCATCGGTTCGCGCATCGGGTCGCCGGCGGTGATTCGTTCGTACATCTCGAAGAGGTTGCCGTACTTTTTGCGGATGGTCTCGGCCCCGTCCCGGGCGATGGCCCCGGCGAAGTCGAGATAGACCGCGAGGCCGGTTTCGGTGACGCCCTTGCCGAGATCGCACTGTTCCTTGGCGTTTCTGGAAGCGACGTCGCGGGGCACCAGGTTGCCGAAGGCGGGGTATTTCCTTTCCAGATAGTAGTCCCGCTCCGCTTCGGGGATTTCGGCGGGTGCCCTTTGGTCGCCCGGTTTGACCGGCACCCAGACCCGGCCATCGTTGCGGAGGCTTTCGCTCATCAGGGTCAGTTTCGACTGGTACTCGCCATGGACCGGAATGCAGGTCGGATGGATCTGGACAAAGGATGGATTGGCGAAGCCGGCCCCCTTCCGGTAAGCCCGCCAGATCGCCGAGACGTTTGAGGACATGGCGTTGGTCGAGAGGAAATAGACGTTGCCGTAGCCGCCGGTGGCGAGGATCACGGCATGGGCCGCGTGATTTTCCATCTCTCCGGTCAGCATGTTGCGAGTGACGATCCCCCTGGCCTCGCCGTCGATCGTGACCAGTTCGAGCATCTCCCTGCGGGCAAAGACTTCGACCCCGCCTTGCTTGACCTGGCGCATCAGGGCGCCGTACGCGCCGAGCAACAGCTGCTGGCCGGTCTGGCCCCGGGCGTAAAAGGTCCGGGAGACCTGGGCGCCGCCGAAGGAACGGTTGGCGAGCTGGCCGCCGTATTCCCTGGCGAAGGGGACCCCCTGGGCGACGGCCTGGTCGATGATCCGGTTGCTGATCTGGGCGAGCCGGTAGACATTAGCCTCCCTTGCCCGGAAATCACCGCCCTTGATGGTGTCGTAAAAGAGGCGGAAAATCGAGTCGCCGTCGTTCCGGTAGTTCTTGGCTGCGTTGATCCCGCCCTGGGCGGCAATGGAGTGGCCCCGGCGCGGGGTGTCCTGCAGGCAGAAGTTCTTGACCCTGTAGCCCTGCTCGGCCAGGGTCGCCGCCGCCGAGGCGCCGGCCAGGCCGGAGCCGACCACGATAATCTCGTATTTGCGCCGGTTGGCCGGGCTGACCAGTTTCGAGGCGAAGCGGTGCCTGTCCCATTTCTCGGCCAGGGGGCCGCCCGGTATTTTGGCGTCGAGTTTCATTTTAAGTCAATCTCCGTCAGCTTAAAAAACCGGGCCGGAACAGGACCAGAACCGGGATCATTATGAAAACCGTGCCGATGACGATGCTTGCAGCCAGGGCCAGCCTTTCGATCAGCAGGTCGTATTTGGGATGGCTCAGGCCGAGGGTCTGGGCCATGCTCCAGAAACCGTGGCTGATGTGGAGGGTCAAGGCCAGGAGCGAAAAGATATAATAGCCGGCGGTTACCGGCCGGGAGAGGTTTTGCCGGACCAGATCGCTTACCGTGGACGAATCGGCGAGGTAAAACCCGGCCAGATGGTGGAAGATGAAGACCAGAACCAGGAGGCCGGTATAGGGCATGGTCATCGAGGCGAAGGTCCGGCCGCCGCTGTTTGCCCCGATCTCGTAGCGGCTCGGCCGGGCCGCCAGGTTTTCGAAGAACAGGTTGAGGCCGAAAAAGATATGGATGAGGAAGACCAGGGCCAGGGTGGTCTCTAAAACCGGGATCAGCGGACCTGTGGCGTGGAGCCTTTCGGCATAGGCGTCAAAGGTGGCCCGGCCGAAGAACGCCATGGCGTTGCCGGCCAGGTGGGCGAGCAGGAAAAAAGCGAGCAACAGGCCGCTTCCGGCCATGACGAATTTTTTGCCGATCGAGGATTTAAGGGTGGCGGCCAGCCAATGCATGATTACCCCGCTGCGCATGGATTTTCAGAGGCTCTGCTATATATAACACAGAAAGAGAAGTAGAACAGGGAATTTGCTTTACTGCGGATCTTCTCTCTGTTTTATGAGGTAAATAAAGCTAGTTTTTGCCGGAGTTGGTATATTTTCCCGATTGTTAGTGTTTTATCTTGCCTGACTCTTTTTTTCATGTAAGTCATAAATTATCGCAGCTCAAATTTGGGTTTAAGGATAAATATGATGAACGGCCGGGAAGTTCCGTCAGATAGTGAGTTGACGGCAGCCAGGGATGTTGTCTCATCTTTTTTGATATCGCTGAAGAACTATGATCTTTATCCTTCAGAGCATGGTTCTACCCGGAAGCTTCTTGAAGGCATTCATAATCGACTTGATAATTTTCTCTCCCGATACGGGGAGATGAAAATCAGCATAGAGCGGAATCGGCTGCTCTATAAATCGGAAATCATTTATGAAGCGCAAGCCTCCGATGATAACCTTGCCTCTCTTCTCTATCGTGATGGCTTGTTGTGGGTTGAGTTTCTTGCAGGTCTGACGATTGATGAAATTAAAGTTTTCTTCACAATATTAAATAAATATAAGGTGTCGCATGATGAACCCGAGGACGACATCGTTACCGCTTTATGGGATGCGAATATGCCCCATATCAGATATGAGGCAAAGGAGCTCTTTTTTGAAGATGTACCTCTCTCCTTGATTTCTCGAGGCTCAACAAACAGGCGGCGGAAAGCGGCGAGGTAGGAAAGGATAAATCGGCAGCCCACGGTTCACCGGGATCCATGAATATTCTCGATATGGCTTCCGGGGATGAAAATCGGCAGTGGTGGAGCCTTGCCCCCGAGGAGTTTGAATTACTGGAAGCCATGGTGTGGGAGGCTGAGGGGAGTGTGCGCCAGGGGGATCTCCTGCAAGTTCTGTTTTTTGTGCTGAACAAGCAGGAAAGTCAGGAAGACTTTGTTGTCATCCTCGATTTTTTAAAAGATGAATGGCGTTTAAAGATTGAACAGGGCGATTTCGCCCCGGTTGTTCACCACCTGACAATCTTAAAAGAACTGCGAAAATCTCCACCACAGGAACGCCCCTGGCTGACCGTAACCTTGACAGGTTTTTTCAAAGATATTTCAAATCCGGGCTTCCTCTCGCCACTTGCACCGGCAATTTCCCGTTCTAAAGTCACTCCAGAGCGGTTGCTCCTGTTCAGGGAATTCCTCCTTCTCCTGGAACCTCAAGCCATGCCTGCCATGGCAAATCTGCTGCTTAACATAAAAGATCAGGAAGTTCTTGATGCGCTTTTTGATGTCATGGTCAAACTTGGCCGGATTGACCTGGCTCCCCTCAAAGAGTTGCTGGAGGCTGAAAATGAACTGGTTGTTTTGCAGGCGGCCCGGGTTTTAGGCAGGCTGGAAGGTGCGGAAGCCGGGAAGCTTGTCAGGAAAGCCATGCGTCATTCGTCTTCGAAAGTACGCAGATATGCCCTGCGAACCCATCTTAAGGCCGGCAATCCCCGTATCGATGAGGTTTTTAAATTTATCGACGACCCGGACCTGACTGCCCGCAATATCTGCCTGGCTTTCCTGGGAAGAGAACGCAACAGAACGGTAGAGGAATTGCTGCTGAATTATCTGCAGCGGGAATCGCGACAACCGCTGGGCGAAGATCATCTTCATAACTGCTATATCGCCTTGGGCAGATGCGGATCCGTTCACTGTTTGCCTTTTCTGAAGGGAAACCTCTTGGAAAAGGGTTGGAAGACGATCCTGGGTGGGGATAACAGCGTCCGACAACTTGGAGCTATCCAGGCATTGAAAAGATTGCAGGCCGAGGGGGCAACGGAGATTTTGAAGCAGGGGGCGTCAAGTTTTGTTCCCCTGATCAGAAAATCATGCCGCGCCGCCCTTGCCGAGAGAGGTTGTTCGTAATGGCCGCAATCGATAGCAGAGGACAACAGCTTTTAATTGCCTTGAACAGTCTACTGAGGACGGTGCGGATTCATGATGACACCAATCGGCAGGCGGTTGAGTGCGCCGCTAATTTTGTCGATGCCGTCTCGGCGATATGCGGCCGAGGTGGTGAAGAATTTATCCTGCAGATCAGTAATGGCCGTTTTTTTCTGGATGACGAAAAGATTTTGCATGGTCGGAATGCTGAGACCCTCATCCAGGTAATGCTTGACTACTTTGGTGAGCGGAAGCTTTCCGGTTTCATCTTTTCCCCGGATATTTACACGTCAAATCACCCCGATATTCTCTTGTTTGCCCGAATGGTCAATCAGGCCGCGGAACAGAAAGATCCGGCGCCCTGGTTGAAAAAGGTGCTCGATGAAAAAGATTTTTCCTGGGTGGAGCCTTTTGAGCCTGAACAGGCAACCGGCGGTCCTGAAGCCGTTGAAAGGGAGGCAGGGGATGCCGCTTCAGGTGAAGAAGCCAGGCGAGACCATGCTCGGAAGATCTACTCATACGGGTTGGATAATTTAAAGGAAGTGGCCCGAAAACTGGCCGGGGGACAACGGGCGGGGATCAAGAAATCGGTTCGCCTGGTCCAGAATCTTGTAAACATCCTTGATGACGATGCCCCGGTTATGCTGGGTTTAAGCACCCTGAGAATTTATGATGATGAAACATACAGCCATTCGGTCAACGTCGCGCTTCTTGCCATGTGTATCGGCAGAAAGATCGGATTGTCACGCGGCGCTTTGGAAAAACTCGGTTTGGCCGCCCTGTTTCATGATCTCGGCAAGGTCTCGATTCCCCAGGCGATAACTAAAAAACCGAACGGTCTAACCAGACGGGAAAAGGTCATTATGCGGTCGCATCCTCTGCACAGCGTCCGGCAGATTCTTATGTTGCGAGCCCCCCATAGCCGCAAGGCCCAGATTGTTCTGCCTGCCTTTGAACATCATATGAAATTTGACCTGACCGGCTACCCGAAGGCCTCGAGTTGGCATATCAGTCTTTTCGGCCGCATTATCACGATCGCTGATGTCTTCGACGCCATCACTTCGCCGCGGGTTTATAGAAAGAGCTTCCTGAGTCCGGACAGGGCTCTCGGTTTTATGATTCAGCTGGCGGGAAAAGATTTTGATCCGATTATCCTGAAGGTATTCATTAATATGCTGGGGTTATACCCGCCCGGGACCGTGGTCGAGTTGGATAGCGATGAATTAGGCCTTGTGATTGAGACGCCGGCGACTAATCGGAAAGGATTACCCGTGATCCTTCTCCTTAAAGGCGATGCCGACAAAGGTTACCGCAAGGGGGAGATCGTTGACCTGGCCGAACGGTCTCCCGATTCTGGTCAATATCTTCGGAAAATTGTTAATACGGCCCATCCCGCTGCCTACAATATCCAGCCTGTTCAATTTATTTTCTGATTGCCATCGCCGCTCAGCCTTTTTTTATAAGGCTCGATTAACCAGCCGAAGAAGTCCAGCGCTCCCCAAAATTTCTCCCCTCCTGGAAAAGTCCCTGATGTTTTTCCCTGAATCCGTGACGGCTTAGTGTATTGGCCACCCTGCGGGGTGCCCGATAACGGCGCATCTGCACCGTTCTCGAACGCTCACGGATTCAGGTTTTCGTAAAAAACAACAGATCAAGAGATACGCCTTGCTGTATTATTTAAATAGATGGTCCGGGGATTGCAAAAAAGGAGAAGAGATGACCGCTGCCGGCTTCACCCCCGCCTACCTGGAACTTTACGAATCGGAATAGCTTGGCAACCGGGTTGCCCGGGCCCTGGCCGGTCTGAAAGATTGCCGGCTCTGCCCCCGTAACTGCGGGGTCGACCGGCTGGCCGACCGGAAAGGGGTCTGCCGGACCGGGCGGCTGGCACGGGTTGCGAGCTTTGCCCCGCACTTCGGGGAAGAAGCGGTTCTGGTCGGCCGGTCCGGCTCGGGGACCATCTTTTTCAGCAACTGCAACCTCGGCTGCGTCTTCTGCCAGAACTATGAGCTCAGCCACCTCGGCGCGGGCGACGAGGCGGCCGCCGCGGAGCTGGCCGGGATGATGATCTCCCTCCAGGAGATGGGCTGCCATAATATCAACTTCGTCACCCCCAGCCATGTGGTCGCCCAGATCCTCGAAGCCCTGTTGATTGCCGTCGATAATGGGCTCAGGCTGCCCCTGGTTTATAACAGCAGCGGGTATGACAGGGTGGAGACCCTGGCCCTGCTGGACGGAATAATCGATATCTACATGCCCGATTTCAAATTCTGGGAGCGGCGGACCGCCGAGAGGCTGGCCGGGGCCGCCGATTATCCCGAACGGGCCCGGGCGGCGCTTAAGGAGATGCACCGCCAGGTCGGCGATCTGATTGTCGACCGGGACGACGGCCTGGCCCGGCGCGGCCTGCTGGTCCGCCATCTGGTGATGCCCGGCGGCCTGGCCGAGAGCCGCGCCATCCTGGAATTCATTGCCGGGGAGATCTCCCCGGACACCTATGTCAATATCATGGACCAGTACCGCCCCTGCGGCCGGGCCGGGGAGTTTCCGCCCATCGACAGTCCCCTTGACCATGAAGATTACAAAAAGGTGCTTGCTTATGCCCGCCGGGCCGGGCTAAAGCGCCTGGACCGGCGCGATCTCCTGACCTTGCTGCGCGGGCTGGGGATGGTCTGAGCCGGTTGCGCTCAATCCGTCCATCCTCTTTTGCCCGTATTTAGCAATAGCAGCGGGGCCTGTGATAGAATAAACCGGGGGTAATAAAAAAACGGAGGCTGCAATGACCTACTATTTTAACAAGATCGTGAACGCCGGTTTTGACGAAACCATTGACCGGGTGACCGGAGAGCTGAAGAAAGAGGGCTTCGGCATCCTGTCCGATATCGATGTCAAGGGCGCCCTGAAAAAGAAGCTTGATGTGGACTTCAGGAAGTATCGGATCCTGGGGGCCTGCAACCCGCCTTTTGCCTACAAGGCCCTTCAGGTCGAGGATAAGATCGGCACCATGCTGCCCTGCAATGTCGTGGTCCAGGAACTCGATGACGGCCGGGTCGAAGTGGCGGCCATGTCCAGCGCCGAGCCTACCGGAACATAATGCGATACATCAGCAATCGCCACGTACAGCTTCCAGCCGCCAGCAAACAAGCGCCAGCCACTGGCCTTTTGTGGCTCACAGTAGAGCGCATCATCAAAATCACGCGCATCTTCGCCATCGATGGTCACCAGCGGTAGATGACGCAGGTCGACGCGCTTGAGCTTGTCATTGTCGTCGACGTGGTCTTTCAGGCGCGCCGC
>JAWOIQ010000123.1:0-5576 GCA_046484585.1 Desulfurivibrionaceae bacterium | reverse complement strand
CATCGGGATCGGCCTCCAGGAGCTGCGGGTCGGCCAGCCACGCCTCCATGCCCTCCATCCGCTTTCTGATCGTATCCGCGTCCTTGTAACCGTCTTCAATCATCCATTTCAGAAGAGCCGCGTTGGAACGGACGAATTCAATGACCGGCTCCCTGTTGAGACGGACGGTTCCGGCCGCGGCCGAACGTTCGGCGGTGGCATCGGTCAACTCGAAGGCCTGTTCGGCCCGCAGATCCGGCATCCCCTCAATCTCGAGAATACGGCCGGAAAAGACGTTTTGCTTGGCCTCCTTGCCGACAGTCAACAGACCTTTCTGAATAGCGGTATAGGGGATGGCATTGACCAGATCGCGCAGGGTGATGCCGGGCTGCAACTCGCCCTTGAAGCGGACCAGAACGGACTCCGGCATGTCAAGAGGCATGAAGCCCATGGTGGCGGCAAAGGCGACCAGGCCTGAGCCGGCCGGAAAGCTTAAACCGATCGGGAAACGGGTATGGGAGTCACCGCCGGTACCCACCGTATCGGGCAAAACAAAACGGTTCAGCCAGGAATGGAAAACCCCGTCCCTGGGCCGCAGCGCCACCCCGTGCCGTTCCTCGAAAAATCCCGGCAGCTCCTTGTGCATCTTGACGTCGACCGGCTTCGGGTAGGCGGCGGTATGGCAGAAACTCTGGAGGACCAGATCGCTTCCGAACTCCAGGCAGGCCAGTTCCTTCAGTTCGTCCCGGGTCATCGGACCGGTGGTATCCTGGGAGCCGACCGTGGTCATCTTCGGCTCGCAGTAGGCATTCGGCCGTACCCCTTCGACTCCGCAGGCCCGACCGACAATTTTCTGGGCCAGGGTATAACCCTTGCCGGTATCGGGGGGCTGAATCGGTTGCCGGAAGACCTCGCTGGGCGGCAGGCCCAGTTCTTCCCGAACCCGGGAGGTCAAGGCCCGGCCGATGATCAACGGAATCCGGCCGCCGGCCTTGACCTCGTCGGGGAGAGTCGAGGGCCGCAAGGCAAAGGAGACGAGTTCGCGACCTTCGTCGTCAACTATCTTGCCCTCAAAGGGAAGAATATGGACGACATCGCCCATCTTCAGTCCGGAGACATCGCACTCGATGGGCAGGGCGCCGGAATCCTCGGCGGTATTGAAGAAGATCGGGGCGATCTTGCCGCCCAGAATCACCCCGCCCTGCCGTTTATTCGGTACATAGGGAATGTCGAAACCTATATGCCAGAGAACCGAATTGATCGCCGATTTACGGGATGAGCCGGTGCCGACCACGTCGCCGACAAAGGCCAGGGGATGCCCTTTAGCCTTAAGTTCAATAATTTTATCGAGGCCGCCCGGCATCTTGCCGGCCAGCATGGCCTTGGCATGCAGGGGGATATCGGGACGGCTCCACGCCTCCGAGGCAGGCGAAAAATCATCGGTGTTGGTTTCCCCCTCCACCTTGAAGACCGTAACGGTGATTTTTTCGGCCATCGGCGCCCGTCCGGTGAACCATTCGGCCTCGGCCCATGCGTCAACGACTTTTTTCGCCCAGGGATTATCAACCGCCTTGGCCAATACTTCTTTATATGCCTCATAAACCAGGACAATTTGCGCGAGGGACTCGGCAGACTGAGCGGCGGTTGCCTCATCATCGAGCAGATCGATCAAATGCTGGATATTATAACCGCCCCGCATGGTACCCAGCAGGAAAGTGGCATGCTTACGGTCGATCCCGGCGACCTGCACTTCGCCCCGGGCCACTCCGCCCAGGAACTCGGCCTTGACCTTGGCTGCATCGTCAACCCCCGGCGGCACCCGATTGATCAGCAGATCGAGCAGGGCTTCCTCCTCGCCGGCCGGCGGAGATTTCAACAGTTTGATCAGGCCCTTGACCTGTTCCGCGTCAAGGGGCAGCGGCGGCAAACCCTGTTCTTTGCGCGCCAAAACATGGGTCCGATATGCATCAATCATCAAATAACCTCTTGATATAAAATTTGTAAAGTTTTTAAGGGGATACGAGTTTTAAGGGACAAAAAAAACAAGATGTGGAATGTGACAAGTTCGCAAGAAGCGATTCATCAAATATCAATGACCTTCACCCCTCACCCCTCACCGTCATTAAACCCCTCACTCAATGCAACCTTAATAGAAAGAAGCCCCTCTCTTGTCAAGAGTAGCATGGTATTTCATCGATCCATTAAAAACTGTCATTCCAGGGATATTTATTGTTATAATACAGTGTGTTCGCCAGGTGAATTACCTCGGCCAATCCTCATTTGCGGCTTTCCCGCCCAGGAGAATATGGTGCCAACACCGCCCGACAAGATACGCTACAAAATAATGCCGCCGGTGGGGCTGGCTATCCTCATGATTTGCTTTCTCGGGATCGGCGCTACCTACTTGATCCAGCAACGGCATTACAATGACGAGTTAAACATGCGGTTTGACGGCACCTACGAATTGTATAACAAGTTGATGGAGGTTGAAACCGACGTCTTGGAAAGTCTGGTCAGCACCTATGTCGACAATTCATCCCTAGGAAAGGCGTTCTTGAGCGGCAACCGGGAAATTCTCCTGCAAGAATCGGCACCCATCCTTGAAAAAATCAAAGAGCGCTTCAAGATCACCCATTTTTATTTCCACCTGCCCGACAAAACCTGTTTTTTACGGGTCCACAATCCGCCCCGCCATGGTGACCTGATCACTCGTCACACCATAAATTTTGCCTCCCAAAATGACACCCATGCATATGGTCTGGAGTTGGGCCCTCTCGGCACCCTGACCCTGCGGTTTGTAATGCCATGGCACATCGATGGCGAGCTTGTCGGTTTTATCGAGCTGGGCAAGGAAATCGACCACATTGCCGATGAAATGAAAAAAATCCTCGAACTTGATATTAACTTTATTGTCGAAAAAAAGTTTCTCAATATCGAAGGGTGGCGGGAGGGCCGGCGCATGCTCGGCAGGAAGCAGGGCGATTGGGATTTTCTTTCCGAACATGTGGTTATCTCGACCACCATGCCCAAGCTGCCGGAAGATCTTCAGGAAATCCTCAACAACCCCAGCCGATTTCACTACGGGGAGGTCTTCAGCGTCGTTTCTCAAAAGGGCTCCTACCGCGGTGTTACCATCCCTCTTTCCGAGGCCGGTATCAAAAAAATCGGCGCCATTATCGTCCTCAGGGATTTCAAGAAAATCTCTTCGGACAATCAACTTATCATCATGTTAAGCCTCCTCGTCTTCCTGACGATCATTATTTTAATGCTGCTGCTCTACAATTATCTGGGCAGGATCGCCACGGACCTGACTAACACCCACCACAACCTTCAAAACGAGATCCGCGAACACGAACAAACCGAAAGAGAACTGGCCGCGCAACAGGAGCATCTCGATCAGCTGGTTGAGGAAAGGACCGAGGAGCTGGAGAAGGCTCTGGCCGAAGTCAAAATTCTGAGCGGTTTTCTGCCGATCTGTGCCTCCTGCAAGGATATCCGCACCGAATCCGGCGAGTGGGAACAGATTGAATCATATATCAGGGACCACTCGGAAGCCGAGTTCAGCCACAGCTACTGTCCAAAATGCGCCGAGAAGCTCTATAAGGATTACAGCAAGAAAAGGTAAGGGCAGGTTCAAGGTTCAAGGGGCAAGGTTAACGACAGCTACAAGCTTCAAGCCGCAAGAGGTTGGGAGAGTATGGAATCTCGACATGCCTTCGTTACCCCCCTCACTCCTCACTCCTCACCGCAGTTAGCCCTCACCGTCGTTAACCCTTCCGCAGGTAGCGGGCCGCTTCCTTGGCAAAATAGGTAAGGATGATATCGGCGCCGGCCCGCCTGATGCTGAGCAGGGTCTCGTACATTACCTTATCGCCGTCGATCCAGCCTTTTTCGGCGGCGGCCTTGATCATCGCGTACTCGCCGCTGACATGGTAAGCGGCGATGGGCAGATCGTATTCCTCGCGCAGTTTGGCAATAATATCGAGATAGGCCACCGCCGGCTTGACCATCAGAATATCGGCCCCCTCTTCCACATCGAGATCCGCCTCCCGAAAAGCCTCCCGGACGTTAGCGGGATCCATCTGATAACCGCGCCGATCCCCGAACTGCGGAGCGCCGTCGGCGGCATCGCGAAACGGGCCGTAGAAGGAGGAAGCGTACTTGACCGCATAGGACATGATCGGAATATTGTGGAAGTTGTTTTCATCGAGGGCTCCCCTGATCTCGGCGACCCTGCCATCCATCATATCGGAGGGGGCGACCATATCGGCGCCGGCCTCGGCATGGGAAAGAGCGGTTTTGGCCAGCACTTCAAGGGTGGAATCGTTGTCGACCTGCTGGTCGATAATGATGCCGCAGTGGCCGTGATCGGTATACTCGCAAAGGCAGACATCGGTGATCACATTCAGCTCGGGCGCCTTGTTCTTGAGCTCCCTGATGGCCCGCTGGATAATGCCGTCCTTGGCATGGGCGCCTGAACCGACCGCATCCTTTTTTTCCGGCAGACCGAAGAGGATGACGTTATTGACCCCTAACTCCATGCACTCCTTGGCTTCGGCGGCAAGCCGGTCCACCGAGATCCGGAAAACCCCGGGCATCGAACTGATTTCGTCGTTGATATTCTTGCCGTGCTGGACAAAAAGCGGATAGATAAGATGGTCGGCGGACAGGGTGGTCTCCCTGATCAGCGACCTGAAAATTTCATTCTGCCTCATGCGCCGGGGCCGATATTCCGGAAAGATCATCGATGCATCTCCTGATAGATTTTCTCATATTCGACCGGCGGCAAAGGCAACCCTGCGCGTCGGTCATTACCGTATCAACGGTAATCTTTTTACACTATAAAGCTGGTTTGGACCAGTTTGTTGATAAATTTTTCCGGATCGATGATCGCCTCAGCGGTAAAAACCGCCTCTCGAATCCCCTTCTTCCCTCCCATCAGGCGTAAGCCCGGTTCACAAATCCGGAACACCTTTTCGCAGATTGCGGCGACCTCCGTCCTGCCGGCGGGCAATGAGGCGAGAATCTCATCCTCGGCGGTCTGATCAAATTCGACCCGCAGATCCTCCGAACTGAATTCGGCTTCGCATTCCCTGATATGGCCGAGTATTTCCACCATGGCCAGGCAGACCTCATTCGATTCAAGATTATCGGCCTGGCACATCCTGGCCATAAGCCGCAGGCGGTTCGGCGAACCGGCAATCTCCTCTCGCAGGAAGCAGTCGGCCCGGGAGTTCCGCAGAAACTCGACGATCTGATCCTGCTCTTCACCCTCCAGAACCTCGAACCGGCGGCGATGGAACTCGGCCCGGGCGGGATCGGTCAGCAGTCCGGCCAGTTCGGCCTCGGGCTCGACAACCATCGCCCTGGAAACCACCAGACAATCCAGATCAAGGGAAGGGAGTTTTTTCTCAAAGGGCAGCAGGAATCTCTCCATGACGCTTACCAGACCGCGGGCTCCGGTCTTTTCCTGAACGGCCCGGGCCGCAATCTCGCGCAGGGCATCGTCCTCGAAAATCAGCTTGATCCCGTAAGCCCGAAAATCCTGCTTTTTCCCAAGCACTACTGCATTGTTGGGATTACACATGATCCGGTAA
>JAWOIQ010000146.1:0-31851 GCA_046484585.1 Desulfurivibrionaceae bacterium | reverse complement strand
GGCAGGTCGAGCAGACGCCCCTCGACCAGGCCATCCCATTTGTGGAGAAAGTGGTAGTCCGCCCGCAGCACATATAGAGATGCCCGGCTCAGGAAGTACTCCGGATCGAGCCGGTCCCGGCTGATCTCGCCATGACGATAGGCGTATTTGCCGCCCAGGGTCCAGCGTACGGTCAGGTCATACATGACATCCAGGGCTCCGATATGGCTGCGCTGGATGACGCCGGGTCCGGCGTTATCAATCCTTGCCTGTTCCGGCGCCGGCAGGTTATAGAAATAGGTGTACTTGAGCAGGGCGTTCAGGCGGTCATGGCGGACGGGCCGATAGGCATAGCCCAGCACCGCCTCGGTAAAGTTGCCGTCATGGAACCGGCCCAGCGAACTTTCGCTCCGGCTGTGGTTCAGTTTGCCGAGGAGCCGCCAGTCCGGGGAAAACTGGTAGCGGAGGCTGTTTTTCAACAGCCAGGTGGTGCGCCTGGCGCTGGTCGCATCCGGCTGCTCGGTGTCGTCGAGCCGGTATTCAACCGCGCTGGCGATTTTCAGGGTATCGAAGCCGTATCCGCCCCTCAGTCCGGCCGCGGTTCTCTTGATTTCGGCGCCAGTCCGGTGGTCCTTAAGGGTGCCGAAATCGAGATTGGCGCCAAGGTTGAGGCGGTCGGTGGGCGCCAGGTCGACCCCGGCACCATGCATCAGACCCGTGGGCAGGTCGCCGTGGCTATAGCGTTCCTCCAGATAGACACTGGCGCTGTCCGAGTAGCGGGTCCGGAATCCGGAAGCCATGTTGCCTTTGCGGGCGCGAAGACCGTTATCGGTGCGCTCGTTCTCCAGGGCGTAATTAAGGTAGAGGGTGGTCCGGTCGGAATAGAGGTATTCCGTGCCTAGCCGGCCGCTTTCCCCGAGATCGCCTTCGGAGATCTCACCGTCCACTTTAAAACGCTCGGTCAGCCGATAAGCGCCGCCGACCCCGATCCTGCCGTTTTCCTCGCGATTGCCGGTGGTCCGGAGCGACTCCTGCACGAAACCGTAACCATTCCAAAGGGTCAGGGAGTCGTAGTGGAGCCGCAGCGCCGCATCCGTTCTTTTTCCTTCCGCCCGGCTTAATAACGTTGCGAGCGGAGCATTTACCACGCGGCTGTCGCTGCGTACTCCCGGGCTCAGCGTCCAATGGTCGCCTATCCGATGGTCGAGATTCAGCTCGGCGGCTTCCGTATCAAGTCCCTCCGGCTGGACGCTCCGGTCGGCTTTGAGCCGCAGGCTGGTCCGGACCGATAGAGGCAGCGCCGCCGCGGCGCCGTAAATGGTGGTCTCCAGGGCGGTGAGCTGACCCGGCGAAGAATAACCCGCTTCGGTATCCTGGTAGTAGTAGGTGAGCCGGCCCCGGGTGCTGTCGAAAAAATCCTTGAAGCTGATACTGCCGTCAACCCGGTGGGCCGCGGCCTCGACTTCGCCGCCGCTCGGCCCTGCGGCGGCAGTGAAGTTGTAACCGCCGTCCGGGGATGTGGTTTCCGGCCTGCCGGGCCCCTTGCTGCGGCCGGTTTCGAAGTTGATCCAGGTTCCCGCGGACATCCGCAGGCGCAGATCGGCGCCATCCAGGTCGTTGTCGGTCTCCGCCTCTTCCTGGCGGCTGGAGGTCAGGCCGATCTTGACATAATCGTTGAGCCAGTAATGAACCCGGCCGCCGGTGGCCATGGAGTCGGGATCGTCAAACCCCGGACTGAACTCGTAGCGGGCCACCAGGTAAACGGGATTGCCGCCGACGGAGGAGCTGTCCACCAGCATGGCGTCCTCCGCCGTAGCGGACAGGGGCTCGGCCAGCAGGATGCGGCCCTGCAGGTAATCGATATCGTAATCAAGCGCCGGCCTCAGGTTCCTGACTCCCACCACCAGATTGGAGTCCTTGTCGCGAACTTCGACGCGCAGCCGTTCGGAACCCTCGAGGACATCCTGGCGGCTCATGAAATAGAGCGAGCCCCCGGTGCCGCGGAACTCGTCGCGCCCCGCCACGGTGCCCGGATCGGCGGCAAAGCCGTCCAGAGAAAGGCGCGGTGCGCCGAAACCAGTGGCGGCAAGGGGCTGGTAGTGCAGGTTGGCGCCGTAAAGACCGCGGTCCACGTGGGCCAGGTCATTGTCGGTATAGCCGATCCTGAAGTTACCCCAGAGCCCATAGGTCTCATCTTTTCCGGCCTTGGCGTAGAACTTGCCCTGAGTCGGGGCATCTTCGACAACGCTGCCGTCATCGCCGAAGGTCGGATAGTGATAATCCGGATCCATTCTCCGGAACAGAGCGTCGGGGGATTTGTCCAGGAAATTGGCGAAAATCTCGTCCAGGGGGCCTTCCCGGGTATCGGCGCTGGCGGTCAGCGACCAGCCGTTTTCGAATTTGCCTTTCGAATAAAAGGCCAGTCGGCCATGGGCGCTCATCTCATCGCTGTATTGGGGTCTGTCCGGGGCGAGCAGGTCGGCGGGGCCGTTGGTTTTATTGGCGGCCAAGGTCAGGTCGGCGATCCCCACCGTGAACCAGTCGCTCTTTTTCAGGGCCAGGTCCCGCAGGAACAGTTCGCCGTTGCCGGAGCTGTCCAGCACGGCAACCTCGACGGTATGCAGCCCTTCCGGCAGAATTTCCTCGGCTACGAAACTCCCCTCGGCATCGACGGGAACGGTGTAACCGGCCAGCCATACCCCGTGGTCCCGGGGAATTCCGGTGCCGGAAACCCGGACCGTGCCGCCTCGGAGCGGGATATTCCGCGCGGCGAGACGGTTCTCGCCGTAACCGGCCAGCAGTTCCGTGCCGGAATCCCCCCCGGCCGGGGCCGGATCGGTCCGGTCGACCAGCCACAGGGGCTGGGGAACTGTCTCATCGAAGCGGTCCGACCTGTCATAGACCCGGACCAGATATTGCAGATTGCGCCCGGGAGCGGAGAAGGACTCGAACTCCGGCCGCCAGCTGGCCATGCCGTCATCGTCCATGGCGATTATCGCGAGGGGCGTATCGCGGCTGGACTGTCCCTCCGCGAAAATCCGCACCTCCGCCCGCTCGATAAAGCTGCGGTAGTTGGTGTAGAGGCGGAAGCGGACAGGATTTTCGTTAAACGAGGCCTCCTCAAGGTCCCGGAAGCCGATACTGCGCGGCCAGGCGGTCACGTTAAGCCGCGGCGTAAGATTGAGGCTGTCGTGCTTGAAGCGAATCGCGGCCTCTTCCAGGGCCAGGTCGGTGCAGCGCTGCACATCCGAGCTGCATTTGTTCGGGTCAGTCAGCGGCGCGCCGTCCACCGTGATGCGCATCAGGTTTAAGGCAAAGGGGTCGGAGGGCACGACCTCGCGCTTCAGGCGGGTGATCTCCACCCCCTCGTATTCATTGAGGGCGACCAGCTCGTCGTAGATCACCTGGACCTGGACATGGGAGCTGTCCGCTTCGATAAAGCCCGTATTGACCACATCGTCGGACCGGACATAGCCGCGGCCGTCGAATTCCGTTTGTTCCTCCGCCAGTCCCATCTCCTCGCTGACCGCCTCCAGGGCCCGGCGGGCGCGGGCCATGGACCAGCCGATGTCATTTCCGTATACCCTTGCCGTCCGGCGGTTCAGCCGCCGGTTGCTGGTATAACCGACAAATCGCAGGCGGACATTGGTCTTGGTGCTGATTTCAGCCATGACGCGGCGCAGCTTTTCGGTGTAGCCGGGAGGCACAACCGGTTTACCGTCATCGAAGTAGATCGGCTCGATATCGCCCGACGGAGGCGCATAAACCCGGGTGATCGTTTCGGCCCCGGCTTCTTCCGGACAGAGCTGGGGCTCATCGGGCAACTCCTGCAACGGGTCGTCGTACCAGAAATCCACTTCGATCCGCCGGTTCAGGACGCGGCCCTGTTGGGTGTCGTTGGCGGCAATCGGCCGGGTCGCTCCTTTCCCCTCGCTCTCAACGGCGCCATTCGGGAGCCCCAGTCCATCCTGGACAGCCAGGGCAACCCGGCGGCCATTTGCCCTGGAGAGACCCAGATGGTTTCCGTAAATGCGCTTTTCTCGCCCTTCCAGGGGGAGATTGTCGGTATGGGCGGTGAACTTGACGATCACGTTTTGTTTGGCGCCGAGATTTTCCAGGGTCTGCCTGATCTGCTGGAGAAATTCTTCCGGCACCTCCACTGAACCCCGGTCATAGTGGAGGGGGGCGATCAGGTTTTTAACCCGGGCTCGATGGGCGTTTCCTTCCTTGTAGCGAATTTTGCAGACCGTTTCGGTACGGCAGATCTTGACCCGGTTGACCTCGCGGGGCACGATCACTTCCTGTTCGACCAGTTTTTCGGTAATTTCGTCATACCAGACCTGCACTTCCACGCGGCGGTTGAGGCGCCGCCCGTTCTCGGTGGCATTGGCGGCGACCGGCCGGCTGTCGCCAACGCCTTCGTAGGAGATGGCCTCGGGGGGCAGGGCCAGGGCGCGTTGACAATATTCGGCGGTGATCCCGGCCCGTTCACGGGACAGCCCGACATTGTCCTCGTAACGCTCGCTCAAGGCGGTGCTCAGCGGCAGGGAATCGGCATGGCCGATAAAGTGGAGCCGCACATTGTCCCGCCCGCGCATCTTTTCCAGCACCTCGCGGAGCATCTCAAGGTATTCCCCGGAAATATCCGCTTTGCCCTGGGCGAAACGGATGGGCGGCACCAGGTTGTCGAGCTTGATTGTTTTGATATCCTCTTCGACTACCTGGCGCATCTCCCGGCGATCGCCCTCCGGTTCCTCGAATATGGCCGGATCATGGATCCAGGCGGTAAAGGGCTGATCGGCCGGCAGGTGCGTCTCGGCCGCCTCCCCGCCGCTATCGGTTTCTCTTACCAATCCTTCCCCGGCCGGGAAAGCCTCCGTCCCCGCCGCCGTGACCGCACAGAAAGACAAGATGGCGAGCCAGCGCTTCACCGGCGCGGCGTGCATCTTTATGGGTAGAGGAGCGGTCATTGGTTTAAGCATTCCTTTAGTTCCGGCCATGCCGCGGTGCGCCGCGGCGCCAGAAAATATCCTTTTCGACGGCCAGCAGGTAGCCGCCGTCCGAGTTTCGCCACTGGTCGGTAATCGTCTTTTTCAGGGAGTCGACTCGCTCGCGCACCAGGTCTTCCGGTTCGAGATCGGCAAGGTAGGACAGATGCAGGACCGACGGCGCCTTTCTCAGTTCCTCGATCAACCGGCCGATCGTTGGTTGCCACTGGAGCCGCAGTTCGCTGGAATCCGGCTCGAACACCCCGTCGGCGATATCGATCCGCACCACGCGGTGAATGGCGGCGCCGAAGTTGAAGCGTATCATTTTGCCGCGGGTAGCCCGCTGCACCCTGGGATTTTCCGTGGTCAACCGGTAACCGCTCGGCAGGCTGCGCTCGTCCACCTTGAGAATAAAATTGCTGCCCCGATCATGATCGGGCACCGCCGCGCAGGTGAGGTGGAAGCGGCCGTTTGAGTCGGTGGTGGCGATCAGGCCGCGGGCCGTCACGACCCTGACCCCGGCCAGGCCGTGATCGTCCCGGTCCTGCCGCCCGTTCAGGTTGCGATCGTCGAACACCTTGCCGATCACGTCGGTGCAGTCGAAATCGGGATCGGGGACGACTCGCACGGTGGCGACCGCTTCCCCGGAGGCGGCGGTGGTGGTGGCCGTGTTGAACACCTGGGCCCGGTTGACGTATTCGCCTTCGGAAACCCCGGCCCCGACCACCAGCAGCAGCTGCAGGCTGATGGTGCCATTGGCCTGCAGGGGTAGACCGTCCCAGACCAGTTCGCGGCCGTTAACCCGCGGTTCGCTCGGCTTCCCGTCCAGGCGGGCCGAACCGGCCAGGTATTTAAAGCCGGCCGGAAAGCGGTCGACTATGCCCATCTCATAGAGCGGCGCACCATAAACATTGGTGACGGTGATGGTGTAGGGCACCAGGGTCCCCCTGCTCACGTTGATCAGGGAGGAAGTCTTGGCGATGGCCACCGCCCCGTTCAACTCCGGGTCGATGGGGATGAGGTTATTGAAGATCTGGCTCTGTCCCGGCACGGCGCCGTCGCTCAGCAGGAGATTAAGATGGTAATTGGTGCCGGGGCTGCCGGGCACCACCGTCAGGGGCGGTACCGCGGCGGAATCGACCACCTCGCAGAAGCCGGCGGTAGCCGGGATCGCATCCGCACCGCTGCCGGGGCAGGCGGGAACGGAAAAGGAGGTTGTGGCCGCGTCGCTGCCGGGCGGAATGATCCGGGACGGCCCGGCCTCGAAGCCGGTGGCCGGCGGGGTCACTTCGATGAGATAATCGCTGCCCGCCGGGCAGGAAGCATCGCTGAAGTTCAGATCGAATTTGTAGAAACCGGAGCCGGCAGTGACCTGATCCTGCTGGACCGGATCGTCGAAACAGCGGTCCGCCAAGGGCGCGCCGGTAGAGCCGTTCAGCATGGTCAGCCGGGCTCCGGCAACCGGGACGCGGACAACCGAATTATATACCGTGCCGTTCGGCCAGAGCGGCAGGTTGAGGTTCTGAAGATTTTCGCCCGAGGCGACGGTAATTCCGCTGATCCGCTGGGGGCCGTTGCTGAAGGATGAGTCCGCGGTGCCGAGCGACGGCGTCCCGGCTCCGGCGTCGGGAGCGCGGAAACGCAGTTCGTAGGACTGCGAGCCGCCCTGGTTGGGGATCAGGCCGCTGAGCCGATAGCCGCCGTCACTGTCGCTCGGTACCGTAGCCAACAAGCGGTTGTTTCCGTAAAGCTCGACCGACCAGCCCTCAAAGCGGCGTTCATCGGGGTCGGAAAGCTTGTCCAGGTTGACGTCATGCCAGATGCTGCCGGACAGGCTGCCGTTGCCCGGCGTGCCTCCCAGGTCGAGCGATACAGTGGCGGAGGCGCTTTGGACCGGGTCGCTCCAGCTGACGACCCCGGTGTTGGCGATGGTCGTCCCGATCGGCAGGGCTGTCTCGATCCGAACCCTGAACCGGACCACGGCGCTGGCGCCCGGAGGCAGCTCACCGTAAATGGCACCGTAGTCCGCGGTGAGCCGCGAAGCCGCATAACCGATCCCGGCCTCGGCGCCGTTCAGGCGTCCCGAGCCGGCGACGTAGGAGACCTGTCCGGCCAGAGGCGCCAGATCGTCGGTCACCGCCACCCGGGTGGCGGGCAGGCTGCCGATGTTGGTTGCCCGGATCAGGTACTCGAGCTCGCCCCCCGCCACGGCGGCGCCGCCGCCGATGACCGTTACCTCCTTGGTCACCGAGAGGAGTTGGAGATCGCCGACCATAATTTGAGTGGGTTGATCGCCGTTGGAGTCAATGCCGTCGGCATCGGTCGGTTCATCGGGCAGCTCGCTGGTTTCGACGGTGCCCTGGTTGCTGATCACCGTGGCCGGGGCAACCCCGGCGTTCACCTCGACATCAAAAACAATCACCGCGGTTGACCCGGGCGAGAGGACCCCGTTACCCGCGCCGGGCAGCGGCGGGGTAAGGTCGGAAGAACTCACCGCGATGCCCGCGATCAGCGGGGAAATCCCGCCGTCCGGCTGGCCGGCGGGAAGATCGTTCAAGCGGACCGAGTCGGCAACATAGGTGGTGTCGGCGGGGACCGGGTCGATGAAGACCACCCCATGGGCAGGCGTCGCCCCGGCGTTGGTGATGGCGATGGTATAGCGCAGGACGTCACCGGGATCGACGATTCCGCTTGAACCGTGGTCGACCAGGATTTGCACGGTCTTATGGGCGTCGACCAGCGGCAGGGCGCCCACGACATTCCGGGTCGGATCATCCGGGACCGGGGTCGCCGGATCGTCGGACGGCTCTTCGGGTTGCGGTCCGCCGCCGGCGCCATCGGCGTCGACGAAGCCCTGGTTGACGATAATCGCCCCGTCGACCGCATCACCGTCGATCACGACATCGAAGGTGACCGTGGCCTGGTTGGCGCCGGTAACCGTCGGGTCGGCCCGCATCGCCCCGGCCGTCTCATCCTCCGGCGCATTGATCGGCAGACCTTCCTGCAGCGGCGAGGGGCCGGCCGCCGGATCGGCTACCGGGCTGCCGTTTAAGGTGGTGCTGCCGGGCAGGTAGCTCGTGTTGACCGGAATTTGATCGCGCAGCACGGTGTTGACGGCGTTTTCATTGCCGATATTCCGCACCGTGATCGTGTAACGGAGGATGTCGCCGGCCAGCAGTAAGTCCGGGTCGCCGCTCATGTCCTCCGAGGTCTTCCACACCTCGAATACCGGCGCGGATTCGATCAGGGTCGCGGTGGGGTCCAGAGCGCCCGGCAGAGCCGGATCGTCGGTCTGCCCGAAAAAAACCCCGTCCAGTTCGAGCCGCCCCTGGTTCAGGACGACGGTGGTGCTGTCGATCACCGGCACTAGAAGGGCCTCGAAAACCACGGTCAAGCTTTCGTTCGGGCCGATATCCAGGCCGTGAACGTTCAAGGCGGTATCGCTTGTGGTGTAGGTGGCTCCGGCGGGGACTTCGACGTTTCCGATCGAGTTCGCCTGGAACATCGGCGCAGCGTTCAGGCTGTCGAGTTCATCGCCCAGGGAAAAATCGTTCAAGGGAATATCTGTGGTGTTCCGGATGGTGATCGTGTAGCGCAGCCGGTCTCCCGGATTTGCGGTGCTCCCCGGCAATTCGGTAAGCGTTCCCTCCTGATCGGCAACCAGTCTGGTCACCGTTTTCTCCGCGCTCAGAACCGCCCCTTGCACCGTGACTTGATAAGCATCCTGGTGATCGACCGTCCCCACCGTGCCGTCGGTGAGGGCGGCATCATAGATGTGCTGGATATCGCCGGCCGGGTCGGCGCTCAGCCATTGGGTGGCGCCGGCGATATTGGTCAGGGTGGTGGCGTCGATGTTGTCCTCATCAAGGGCGGACTCAAAGGTCACAATCAACCGCTGACCCGGGGCGACCACGGCCGCACCCTTGGTGGTCAGGACCAACTCGCAGCGGGATAAGGCGGCCGAGAGGGTGAAGGCGGTGTCGTAATGCTCCCCGGGATTCAACGCCAGGACCGGCGTCGTCCCGTCCGCCTGGTAGATCGTGGCGCTGATGTTGTTCACCCCGGCGTCGCACATCCCGCCCGGAACCGGGTCGGGCAGCCAGTCGGTAAGCGTCACCTGCCAAGCCTCGCTCTCTCCGCTGTTTTGGGCATCAAGGGTGAAGGTGGCCGGCGTCCCGATTCGCATCGTGGCCGGGACCGGTCCGCTCTTGCTCAGGGTCATCTCGGGATGGGCGACGGTCATGCTGTCCGAGGTGGCGCCGGTGGCGGCATCATCGCCCAGGGGGGTCGTGCCGTTACTGTAAGTGTACCAGGCGCGGTTGGTGAAGCTAAGCCCCGGCGTCATGTTGCGCTCCGTGTCGAGGAGCGCGACCGTGACCGCGATATTGAGTTGCTCGTTCGGGCCGATGGCAATGGCGCCGCTGTCGGCCCGGATCTCGACCAGGCCCGCGTTGACGCTGCCGGTCAGGGTCCCCGACCAGCTGCCGGCGGAAACGACCTCCGCGCCGATAAAGCGCAGATCGGCCCCGGCTGCGGCCAGATTGTCGTAGATCCGCACGTCATTAAGCGCCGTCGCGACCGGTGCCGCCGGCACGGTGATCAGGTAGGTGAACTCTTCTCCGATGGCGGCGGCGGCCCGGGTTGTCGCCTTGCTCAGGGCGCCCGGGGTGGAGGTTGTCACCGCCGCCTGGGCCGGGGCACTCGCGTACTCCCCGCGGTAATCGACGCTGCCGTTAACCGGCACCTCGTCGTTGTCGAAGGAGTAGTAATTGGCGGCCTGGGCGGTATTGGTCAGGGTGAGGCCGGCGGCGACGTCGCTGTCGACGCTCACCGTGTAGCTTACCCGCAGGGTGTGATCCGGCGGAATGGTGTAGGCGTCCGGGGTGGTGGTGTCGAAGTTCCAGACGGCACCACCCGTAGCGGAGCTGTAAGCCGGGTCGAAAATTGCCAGCGCTGTTTCGGCCGAGGTGGAGTTGTCCACCAGTATAATACCGCTGGTGGAGACCCCGCCCTGACGCAACCCGACCGGCAGAGTGTCCAGCAGTCTGGTGTCATAGGCGGGCGCCGCGCCGTTATTTACGATATCGACGGTATAGGTGATGATCTCGCCGGCGTCGACCACGCTGTCGCCATTGGCCGGGGCCGCGCTCTTGCTCACCCCCAGCATCGGCTGCAGCACAGTGACGCCCGCCCCATCCGGTCGGGTCACCCCGGTCCCGCCCACGGTATAGGCAAGGGTCGCGCTGTTGGTCAGTGTCTGGCTGATCGGACTCTGGGCCAGGGTATTGTCGTTCAGCACCCGGACCCGGTAGCGCAGCACCAGGAGGTCGTTTTCCGCGTCCCCGTCAGCGGGGTTTTCCACCGTACCCAGGTTCCAGGTGAGGGTTGGCCCGCTGAGGCTCGGCGCGGGGGGGATGGCCGGGATCGTGCCGAAATAGCTGGCGCTGACCATCTCTACATACCGGAGTCCCGCCGGCAGGGTGTCGCTGACCACGACCCCTGGATGGCTGCCTTCCTGGAGCCCCAGGCGCAATTCGTATTCGATCAGGTCACCGATGCGGACATCGCCCTCGGCGCCATTATAGGTGTCATCGGCCCGCACCTTCGAGAAGGTCGTCTCGTCGCCGATGACCAGAGTGGTGCTGGCTGAGGCGACGTAATCATTGGGCGCGGTCCCGGTGCCGCTGCGTTCATGAGGGTGGTCGCCAGCCAGACTGGTCCAGCGGGCGGTGGCGGTGTTGGTCAAGGGTTGACCGATCACCACGTCACCGTTTACCCGCACCTGGTAAGTAACGGTAAGCGGCGTTCCCGGCGCGATATCGAGACCGGCGCTCCAGGCCAGGGTCTGGCCGCTGACCGCGTCGCCGGTGATCGTCGGTTCGCCAAGGTTCGCCGAGAGCGGTTCATAGGTGAGGCCCGGGCTCAGGGTGTCGGTCAGTTCGAGGTCATAAGCGATCGGGCCCGGCGCGGCAGCGAGCACCACCGTATAGGTCAGAAGATCGCCCGCCTTCGGGGCGGTCTCCGGCGCGACAGTTTTCTCCACGGTGACCAGGGGCTCGACGATGGTCAGCTGCTCCGTGGCCGCGCTCTTCCAAGTCACGCCACCGTAGACATATGAGGCCAGGTTGGTGAAGAGGTCCCCGGCGTCAGTGGCCGGAGTGGCGTCATTCGCCACCCGCGCCCGCAAGGTGATCACCGCCTGCCGGCCGGCTGGGATCTCGGCGATGGTGAGGCTCACCTCCCGGCTGCCGGCCGCCGTGTTGTCGGTCAGAACGAGAGAGTCGGCGATCGTGGCCCCCAGGTAGTCCAGGACGGGATCGAGGATGTCGAGGACTTCCACGTTGCTAAGGGCCGCGTTGACCGGCGCGCCCGGCACCGTGATGGTGTACTGGACCTCTTCCCCGATGGTCACTGTGTTTGCCGGCGCGACGGGCAGGGCAATGGCCTTGGTCGGCACATTCAGGACCAGCACGTTCCTCATGTAGACCGCGGCGGGCTCGCTCGCTACGTAGATGCGGCCGGCTTGGCCCGGCAGCGAGTAATACTCATCCACCCGGGCACTGTTCTGCCAGAGCGTATCGGGGGGGATATCAGCGGCGAAGCCGATCTCGTATTCGACAAAGACGCATTCGTTCGGGTCGATCGGCCGGTCGTCGCTAAAGGCAAAGCTCATCCGCCCGCCGCTCAGTGTGTAAGTGTAATCTGTGGCCGGGGCGACGGCGGCGGCGGCCGGATCGCTTCCCGGGCCGATCTTTACGACCGGGCCGATGATACTCTCTTCATTCAATTCCCCGGGCAGCTGATCGCCGAGCAGCAGATTGTAGGCTGGCGCCAAGCCGGCGTTACAGGTCTCGAGCCGGAACTGCATGGTGTCGGCGGCGATCTCCACCAGGTAGGGATCGTCGGCGCTGCCCGTGCCGACGCGATTGGCGCCGTAGTCCGCTTTGGTGAGCGGTGCCATCCGCGGCTGCCGTACCTCCACCCGCGCCGCCGCCGTCAGGCGATCGGGATAGAGGGCCGGGTCGCCGCCCGTGTAGGAGAGCTTCGCCAGGTTATCGCGCAAAATAGAGGTGTCGTAGGCTACCCCGGCCGGCGGCGGCTCACTGACAACCCTTGCGACATAACGGATCACCAGGGGGTCAATCGGAGTGGCGTCGCTGCTCGGCTGGTTGACGATGTCGCCGAACTCCCAGCGCAATGCGGTGGTGGCGCCGGCGGCCGGTTCAGCCGAAAGCGGCGTCGGGTAACTGAAGTTGGGGCCGGCGATGATGCTGAAGCTATCGAGCGCCATGCCCGGAGGCAGCGCATCCTCGACCGCGATGTTCCGGGTCGTGTATTCCTGCAGGTTCAGGGTCAGATCGTAGGTAACCGTATCGCCGACCCGGACGGCCGGATCGGTGGCGGCGGCCGGGGTCTCGGCATAGCTGTCCTCTAACACCGCTTTGCTGATAAAGGTATTGTCTAGAGTGCTGACCGCGACCGTGGCCGGACCCCGGCAGTAATCGTTCGGGGCGATCCAGGCCGGGCAGCCCTCGCCGGTGCGCTCCGCGGTATCGGCGTCGGGCAGCGAGGTCCAATCCACATAGACCCGGTTGACGATAGAGGGCTCCGCCGCCGATAAGACCGTCACCTGATAGGTCAGCACCAGCGCTTGACCGACGGGGATGTCGAGGGTGGAGTCCCCGTTTTCGCGGCCCCACACCAGACCGGTGTCGGACAAGGTGGTCGGTTCGCTGATAAAGCCTGGGACCGCGACCCCGTCGATCAAGACGGCAGCGGAACCGGGGACCAGCGCCACTGTCGCCGGCAGGGTGTCGACCAGGTTGAGGTCAAAGGCGGTGGCGCCGCCGCTGTTGGGAACGGTGACCGTATATTCAAGAATGTCGCCCACCGTGGCGGGATCGGTGGCCGATTTGTCCGCCGGGCTGACGAAGCTCACCGTCTTGGCGGCCGCCGCGACCTCCGGCTCGACCACGGTTATTCCGGGGCTGGTCGCAGCGCCCCCCGGCACCGGATCGTCGACCCCGTTCACCCGGTTGTAGGTGTACGAAGCGGTGTTGTCAAAGATCAGACCGCTCTGGGTCGCGGGGGTGTTCAGCAGCTCCACGGTGATTTCGATGACCGCCTGGCTGCCGGAGGGAATATCGATGCCGGTGATCGTGTCCTCGATAACCGGATTGGTGTCGCTGCCGCTGGTATTGGACAGCGCCCAGCCGTCGCCGGACACCACCCTTGCGCCAATAAAGCGCAGGTCGGCCGCGGAGGCTGCAAGATTATCCAGGATCCGGACATCGTAGAGGTTGGCCGCGGTGGGTTCCGCGGGCACGGTAATGGTGTAGGTGAACTGCTCGCCGATCGTGACACTCGATCGGCTGGTCGCCTTCGCAAGCGGGCCGGGGGTCTGGATCACCACCCGGGTGGGATCGGCCGGCTCACCGGGCGGGGCGATGCCGTTGACGTACGGATCATCGCTGGCCGCGCTGAGAGAGCCTGCGGTGAGCTCCGCCTGGTTTGAAACCACGCTGCCGCTGGCGAGGGTCGATTTCAGGGTGATGTCAAACTCGACCACGAGTTCGGCGGGGGGGATGAGGTTAAACGGGTCGGGACTGCCGTAGACCTCCAGCAGCCCGGTGACGGGATCAAAATCGAATTCGGCCCCGGCGGGCGGCGGGGTGACCATGGCGAAGCTGTTCAGATCGAAGCCGGCCGGGTCGAGGGGGTCGCTGATCGCCAGTCCGTTGATCGTCTCGCTGATATTGAAGAGGCGCAGCTTGTAGCGCAGGGTGTCCCCCGGCGCGGCGGTGGCGGCCGGGTTCGCCTGGCTGGTCAGGTTCCGGACGATTTTCTGGAAATAATAGCCGGCCAGGGCCGTCGTCACGGTCTGGCTGTCCTGGTGATCAGTGATGAGCGGGGTGCCGTCGGTAAGAATCCTGTCGTACCGGAGGCGGTCGGGATTGCTGCTATCGCCATTGAACCACCGGGTGACCCCGGCGACATTGGTAAGGTCTATGCCGTCGGCGCCGGGATCGGTATCGAGATCGAGCTGGGATTGATAGGTGATCCGCAACCGCTCCGAGGGCCCGATCACCCCCTTTTCAGACTGCATGGTCAGGCTGAGTTCGCAGCCGCTGTAAGAAAGGGTGAAGTCCGTGCCCGGCTGAAGCTCTCCGGAGACCGGGGTAATCCCGTCAGCCGCGAGGATCTCCGCGGTCAGGGTGGGGATGGGGTCGTAATCGCACATACCGGTGGTAGGCAGGACGGGGAGCTCGTCGATGATCGTGGCGTCCCAGGCCTCGCCGCCGCCGGTGTTCTGGACATCGATGGTGAAGGTCGCCATGACTCCGAGGTTCAGGGCCGTTTCGTCGCTCGTCTTGTTGACCACCAGTTCGGGCTCGACGATCACCATCGGCTCCGAGATCCCCGACTCGCCCGGAAGGGGGTTAAAGAATTCGTTGTCTTCAATTAAGCCGTTCTCATTGAGATCGATCCACCTGGAAAACTGCCAGGTGGCGGTATTGGTGAACGAGACCCCCGGCTGGTTGGCCGGGGTATCGTCGAGAACCGCCGTCACCTCGACCACGATCTGCTCCCCAGTCGGGAGATTGGGAAGGGTGAAGTGAAGGTTCTTGTTGTCGCCGAGGTTAACGATGGGCACCGCCGTGCCGCTCCCCCGGTAATAGGCGGTCAAACCCTGCATGGTGAGATCGGCGCCCGTCGCGGCAAGATCGTCCCGGACCTCGATGCTGCCCAGATCGTTTGGCGACGGTTCGCCGGCGGGATAGGTCATCGACGGCAGGGTGAGGGTGTAGGTGAAGGGCACTCCGACGGCGGCGTATGGGGCCGGGCTCTTCTTCGCGATGGTTTCGGCGGGGATCATGATATCCTGACAGGCGCCGGCGAAGGAGCCCTCCTCGGAATTAACCACCCAGAGCTTGTGGTCAATATTGGAGCAGGCCATGTTGCCGTCGTACCAGACGTTGTCGAAGATAATCAGATAGATGGAAGGGTCATTGGTCTGGAAGTTGATGGTGGCGGTCAGCGGGTTAGGCCTCGGCCAGTTCTGAAAGGTGCAGGTCTGGTCGATGGTGATCTGGACCGGAGAAGTCCCAAGCACATCACCGTCGATGACGCCGCCGTATTCGGAGCAGAATTTTTCCGCCGCCTGGACGGAAGCGGCCATGCCCAGCAACAGTGCGAAGAGGAGCAGCAGCGTCAAACCGAATTTGAAGCCGCGGGCCGGATGAGCCATCAGCAAACCCCTCCCCTTCCGGTTCGAATCAGTCTCCCGGGGCTCGCCCCGCAGCGATATCCCCACGGCAGCCCAGGATAATCGAGGCGGCCGAACCGGAAAGCACCTAAGAAGAATACCCTTCAGCCTCAAACCCAACCCTTACCCCCCACAGCAAACCGATGCATTGACAAGGAGATTGCCTGGATCGGCACCGGCAAAGGGAATGGACTTCTTGAAGGTACGGAAGTTTTGGCCGCCACTGGGCCGAAGGTCTCCGACCTGTTGATTCGCCTGGGGGCCGTCGTGGTCGGATCAGAAATTGAAATAATCAGGGTCGAGTGCGGATTGCCGATAAGCAGGGCAGCGGAAAGGATCCGGGTATGAAGCTTATCGCCATTCGGATTGGCAGGGATCTGACCGACCGACGGATCTTGGCAGTAAGGAGCCAAGCAGAGATCGGCGGCCTGCGGCGCGGTGATGGTTTCGGCTTTTTTGTCCTTCACGGAGCCGGATTCCATCATGATTCCACTACCCGCCCCGTCTTCCGGAACGATAATGGAATAGCTCTGGAGCGGCGCGCCGAATTGATCGAGCAACAGGTCAGGACAGATGAAGCCGGGTTTTTGCAGTGGATGTTAAGATTGTAATGCGGACTGCCGGGAAAACCGTTCGGGTTAACTACCAGGCACGGCTTGGCAGCCATGGCCGACCCGGACAAAAGAATATCCCCCCAAAACAGAAAACACCGTTTCGCAACGCACTTCATCAGCTCTTACCCTTCCCATTCTCGTTAAATCAGGAACGGAACGGCATTGTTCCGTTCTCTTCCCCCAAGGGATGAGCCGTACGGAACAACACCCGGCAAAAGCTGGGCTGATCCGTCCGGTAGCCCCGCTACCTTATATTTCATCGGAAATATAAGGCCGGAGGCTTTGCGTCCCGTCCTTGCGAACGGTTTGCCTTTTTCAGACATCTACATCATAAAGAGCCAGAATCATGCCAAAGCAAGAAAATAGAATTTATCAGGCCGAAATGATTAAACTATTTTGTCTTTTTGCTGGAATGGCAACCTGGAGAATGTATGCTTTTGACTACAGTGCGAAAACGAGATACCATGGCTTCCCTGGATACTCTGCCGGTAAAACAAAGATTTATCATTAATTTCCATCTTGCAGGAAAAATCATACAGTGATTTAATAATTTGAACCTGGTGAAAATATGATGTTATAAAACGGTGAGAAGCGGTAAGATTTTTTCCGGTTTACGAGATATCAACTAACCGTGTGACGGTACAAAAGATTTTCTCGAGAGAAAGCGGGTTGCCACGTCATTACGAGGAGCGAAGCGACTAGACGATTCTGTATTTCGCGAAGCTCCGGAGGCTATTTTTTCTCCTCGTCCAGGGTTCTGCGTAAACGGTTGCGATATTTATCGTAACGGACCTTGTCGCCCTTTTCCAGATAAGGGCGCCTGGATTTTTCGATCTCAACCCTATCCCCGTCCGGACCCTCAAGAACAAAGGTTTTTTCGGTGACTTCCACCACCTCGAAGGTATTATAGTACCAGACAGCCATGGCCGTGCCGCCCAACAGAAAAATCACGACGATTGCGATCAGAAAAGTGCGGAATTCTATCTTCATAAGAGCGCCCGTCAAAGTCATTAAAGATATCCCTGAACGGTGAGTATCCCGAAGCGGCACTGACTCAGTGGTATAGCCGGGATCCAGATCGCTACTCAAACCCCCTTCTGATTTAAAATATCACTACTACTTACAAAAATCATCTGATATCTTTTTTATCGGAGGAGGGGAACTTCCTCGATCATGCCCGGACAAATCCTCCTTCATAAACAAATCTGGGCGATTTTTCTGCATATGTTCATAATACAAACAATTTCTGCAAAAAAAGATGGTATCCCTGTTGCGGATTGAATCCTTGTCGATCCCGAGACAATGAGCCAAGGCATCTTTAACCAGCCAACAGCCGCGCCCTTCATTTTGATCAAACATAACGCAATTGCTCTTCCGACATCCGAAAAACTCATAACACTTTATCTTCATTCAGCCACCTGCCTAATCCTTGCCAATTCGGAAAAGCGGCCTCACCTTCAGATCCGTATTCCCTCGATTTTCAACCGGCGGTCTTATTTTTTTTGGAGCCGTAAACACCATGTTATCACATATCATTACCGTTAAGACATGGGGGTTAACCCTTAATTTGTGGCTGAGCATATAATTGAACTTCTGGACAGATTGCGCGAAGAAGCAAACGCTAAACCATCTTCTTCAGGTTGGGCAAATAGCTCAAGGGGAAGTTCGGGCTTTGGGTTCTTGCAATGCCGATTTGGGAAAGCCATGTGAAGAAATGGAATCAGGACTAAGGGAAGGAGGCCGGATCCCTGATGCGGAAGGCGAATGAATTTTATTCGAATCCGGATTCGGAAAGGGTCAGATGCATGGAAAAAACGATGTTGATCATACTGCTGCTATATAAAGGAGCTGCAAAGGGCGGCCGGGGGCAATTCTCCACCGTGGTCACGGGGTTCTTAACAAGTAATTTCTGACTGAAAAAAGCAAACCGAAAAGAGCCGTCACGGATTCAGGTTTACGGCTCAGACAGTCTCGCCGCTATCGACGATCTGCCCGCTAATCAGCGAAACGGAAGGCTGCACGATGCAGTTGCGGCCGATCACGCTGGCGGCGCCAACCGTCGCTTCCTTGCCGACCAGGGAAATGCCGGTATAAAGATGCTCGGGATACAGGTAATTGGCCAGCAGGCGATCCTCCCCATAACCGACCAGGGCCCCGCTGTCGACCCGGACCCGCTTGTCAAGAATGGCCAGATCGACAACCGCGTCAGCCCCGATAACACAATCCGGAAAAATAATGGAATCACGCACCACGGCGCCGGCCTCCACCACCACTCCCGGCGACAGGACGGAATTAAACACTTCGCCCTCAATCCGGCATCCCGCCGAGATTGCCGAGCCGCTCACCTTGCAACTTGGTCCGAATCGGGCCGGACAGCGATCGGCAATCCGTTTATCCGTTTCGGGATTGGACCTGATTCCCCAATCCTGGGGGGAAATGCCGGAATCGGGCCGGATAATATCCATATTGGCTTCCCAGAAAGCCTGGACGGTGCCGACGTCGCGCCAATATTCTTCGAAGGGATAAGCGAAAATATTATCCTGCGCGATGGCCCGGGGAATGATGTGTATCCCGAAATCTATTTCCAGCCGGTTCCGCGCCAGGGTAGCCAGCAGATATTCGGTATCGAAAACATAAATGCCCATTGAGGCAAGATTGGTGCGGGGTTTCTGCGGTTTCTCCTCCCATTCGACGATCCGGCCTTCATCGTCGGTGATCCCGGTCCCGAACTGATGGATCTGGTCCAAAGGCACCACCATCATGGCGACGGTCACATCGGCCTCCTTCCGGCGGTGAAATTCGATCATCTTTTCCAGATCCATCCGGTAAATATGATCGCCGGAAAGGATCACCACCTGCCGGGAGGGATGGGCCTTCAGAAAATCGATGTTCTGACGGACCGCGTCGGCAGTGCCCTTGTACCAGTCGGAATCCCTGGAGCCGGTCTGGGGCGGCAGTATCTTCACCCCCCGGCTGCGCCCGGTAAGATCCCAGGCCTCGCCGGTGCCGATGTGGCGCATCAGAGAGAGCGGCTTATACTGGGTCAGAACCCCGACCTGATTCAGGCCGGAGTTCATCACGTTGCTGAGGCTGAAATCGATGATCCGGTACAGACCGCCGAAGGGCACCGCCGGTTTGGCCCTGGCCTGGACCAGCACGTTCAGGCGGCTTCCGACTCCGCCGGCCAGGAGCAGGACCACGGTTTCATCCTGATAATAGGTAGGGGAAATATTCATTTGACCACCTCCCCGCCGACAAGATCTCCCCGCAAACGGTCAGGGGGCAGGCGCGGATAGAGTGTGCAGTTCCCGGCAATGGATAGGGAGGCCGGAATCGTATTGCTGCCGCCGATCAAGGTCGGCAGATCCCCGCTCCCCCCCGCGCCGCCGACCTTGCAACCGTCGCCGAAGGTAACCTCTACATCGCTGATTGTTTTCCGGATAGAGACATTCTCGCCGATCACGTTGTCGAAAAACAGGATTGAGTCCTTCACCACCGCCCCCCGGCCGACCTGGACGCCGGGAAAAAGGATGGAGTGCTCCACGATTCCGTTAATCACGCAACCGTTATAGACCAGGCTGTCGTGGATGGCGCCCTCGGGTCCGACCTTTAACGGCTGATAATCCCGAATCGCCCGATGCTCGAGATTGGTTCTGACCCCCCACTCCTCGATTCTGATCGCGGGTTCGGGCCCGAGCAGATCCATATTGGTCTGCCAGTATTCGGCGATAGTTCGGGTATAGCCCCAGTAATCACTGAATTTGAAGCCGTAGACCCGGCGCCCCTCGCCCATCATTTTCGGGATAACATCCCGGCCGAATTCGATCTCGTTGTCGTTAGAAGAGCAGGCGGCAAGGGCTGCATAGAGGGCCTGGGGCCGAAAACAGTAGATGGTCATCGAGGCCCAGTTGAATTCCGGCTCTGCCGGTTTTTCGCTGTAGCGCAATATCCGTCCACCGATCTCACCGTCCTCGCCGTCGATCTCGGCCACCCCGAAACGGTGGGCCTTGTCGAAAGGCACTTCGAGACAGGCCACGGTCAGGTCGGCATCCTTATATCGATGATAGGCGATAATCTCCCGGTAGTCCATCTTGTAGACATGGTCGCCCGACAGGATAAGAATCACCTTCGGATCGTGGTACTCGATAAAATCGAGATTCTGACGGATCGCATCGGCGGAACCCCGATACCAGCTCGATTCCTCCGAACCCTTGAACGGCGGCAGGATCGAAACGCCGCGGTTGCGGCCGATCATGTCCCAGGCCCCGCCGGAGCCGATGTGATTGATCAGGGAAAAGTTGCGATACTGACTGAGGATGGCAACCCTCTCCAGACCGGAGTTCATCAGGTTACTCATGGGAAAATCGATGATCCGGGCAAAACCGCCGAAAGGCACGGCCGACTTGGGCCGATAATAGGTCAAGACGTTCAGTTCATCGACCCGACCGCCGGCCAGCACCATAGCCAAGGTTCCGTGTTTAAGTTTCATTCGGGATCCATCTTCTTAATATGTTTGGTGGACAGCCGCATCAGGGTCTTGGTGTTAAAATCATTCGCCTCGATCTCCAGATCCTTGAGGGGGACCTCTGCCCTGGCCGCCTCGCGATGACCGCCGGCCGAACCGATCTTGGCAAAAATATTGTTGGCCAGTTTACCGGCATTTTTCTTGTACCCGTCGCAACGGAAAATCACGACCAGGCGCTCGCCGTGGATCCCGGAAACCAGAACCCAGGAGATATCATGAACCCGATTGAAGAAATCGGCGATTATCACCAGAATATCCGGGCTTCTGACCCGTCCCATATGGATGTAAAGCCGGCCCTTGCTGATCTTGTATTCATTAAGGGCGGTCTGAAAATAGTTTAATTCGGATTTACGAAGTTCGGAAAGTTCAATCTTGCGAACCAGATTGTGGTTGGCGATATTGTAGAGGTAGCGGAAAGAGATGGCATCGGCGGCGATGGTCTTTTTCTCGAAGTTATTGGTATCCACCTTGATCGCGTAGAACATGGCGGTTGCCATCGGCACCGACGGCTTCATCGAGGCGGCCCGCAGATATTCGACCATCATCGAGGCCGTGGCCCCGTAATCCTTTCTGATATCGACATACCGGGCCTCCCAACCCTTGGTGGCGGGATGATGATCGATCACCGCGTCAAACTCTATGGTCTCGAAAACAGGCAAATGGCTGGGTTGGGAGTCGAGCATGATTTTTTTGTTAAAATCGTCCAATTTACAGTTCTGCAGCCGTTCGGCCCGAATCTTGAGAAGGTCGACCATGGCGATATTACTGAGGCGGCGAATCTCATTGGGATAGGCGACGGTAACGCTTTTAATCCGATATCGCAAAAGACGTCTGACCGCCATGGCGCTGGCCAGGGCATCGGGATCGGCGGTGATCACCACCAGAACATCGTCATCTTTATCAAAAAGATCCCAGAACTCCTGAAGACGCTCCTTGGCGGTGCGCTTGGAAAGGGACCGATTTTTATTGCAGACACATCCGTTATTCTTCAAAACCACCACCGACAGAACTTTTCAAAAATCCGGCCCGGCCTGACTTGCAGACCGGAGCTCCGGCTCAAAACTCGAATCTACCACAGTTAATCGCGCCGATGCAAGAAAGTTGAACAATCGCCATGGGACCCGTTCCACTCTTGAAACCGGGTCCGGATCAATCGTTGAAAAAGGGGACGGAAGGGAAAAGGGTATGATCGGTGTGGGGTATAAATCGGGAGCCGGAAAAACGGATCATGAACTCCTGGTTAACGTTTAATTCTAGGTAGGTTATTTTTTTAACCAGCTCCCTGCATTCGCGCCGGGCTCCTTCATCAAGCAGGGTCAGCTCGGCCCCGGCCAGCGAACTGTTGCCGATCGGAGTGAAAACCTCCAGGGGCAGATCGGGCAGCATCCCCAGGATAATGGCCTGGCGGGGGGAGATATGCCCTCCGAAGGCGCCGGCCACGTAAATATGTTCAAGCTCGTCGAAACCGATCCCCACCTGATTTACCAGGGTGGTCAGGATCGAGTACATCGCCGCCTTGGAGCGCATCACCGCGTCCAGGTCGACCTGGCCGAACAGGACCGGACGGCCGTCGGCAGATTCGGCGGCGTCGGCCAGGACAAAGGCCAAGCCCTCGTCGGTCTCGACAAAGCGGTCCGCTTGCCGGTCGGGACGGAATTTCCCACGAAGATCGATGAACCTGCCGAGATAGAGTCCGGCGACCAGATCGATGATCCCCGAACCGCAGATGCCCTTCGGCCTGCCGCCGTCGATGGTTTGATAAGTCAACGCACCGCTTTCCGGATCGATCTCAACGTGTTCCACGGCTCCCGGCCCGGCCCGCATTCCCATCCTGGCCACGCCGCCCTCCAGGGCAGGTCCGGCCGCCCCGGCACAGGCGATCAACCATTCGTTGTTGCCGACTATCACCTCGGCGTTGGTGCCGACGTCGATCAACATGGACACCTGCTCCCCGCGGCCCAGACCGCTGGCCACCACACCCGAAACCAGGTCGCCGCCGAAATAACTGCCGATTCCGGGCATCACCCAGACCGGGGCGCCCGGATCAACGGTCAGACCGAGTTCCCCTGCCGGGAAGGGGTCGGGCATGTTGACCATGGGGATATAAGGTTCCCTGATCAGATGATAGGGATCAAGATTCAGGAAGAAATGGACCATTGCCGTATTACCGGAAACAGTCATGGCCCTGATCTCTCCGCCACTTAATCCGGCCCGCCCGGCCAGCTCGGCCGCCAGATCATTCACGCTGGAGATTATCGCGGAGTGCAGGGCAGCCAGCCCGCCCGGTTCGGCACTGTAATGGATCCGGCTAAGGACATCGGCTCCGAATTCGATCTGGCCGTTTTGGCGGTTGGCCTCGGCCAGGCGGCTTCCGGAAGCCATTTCCACCAGGGCCGCCTCAAGATGGGTGGTACCCAGGTCAAGGGCCATGCCGACAAGAGGGTCTGCGGGGCTCGCGACAAAATCAACCAGCTCCGGGCCGGACGGCAGTTTGTTGACCACCGCCCCGCCGACAAAGCCGGCCTGCCGGAAACCCTTGGCAACCCTGGCCAGGCAGCCATAGGGCACCACCGGTTCGCGACCGGAAAGGTGTTCGGCAACCACCCGCTTTAAACGGTCGAGATCGCCGGTATTGTCATTCAGGCTTGGTTGTTCGGCGGCAATTTCATATAATTCGACAAGGGGCTGCATGATTGAATATTCCGGTTGAGATAGCTGGGAATCGCCTAAACCTGAATCCGTGACAGCTTAGTGCATTGATTCACGATATGTGATTGTTTTTACGTCAAATATAGACAGTGATCCGTGGTGGCTGAAATACACCCGCCGCCCCCCTGCGGGGCGCCAGATAACGGCGCATCTGCGGCGTTCTCGAACGCTCACGGATTCAGGCTAAAGAGATTTCGATGAAATATCCTTTTGAATAAAAATTCCTTAAATAGTAAGTTGAAATACTTGTGACAAGCTCGCAAAAAGTCAAAAATCAACCCGAATCACCCTAACGGTGTCTGTCCATAAATGGAGATGCGGTTTTCCCCTTTGGCCGCCTACGGATCATCTATGCTGAAATTAGTGGCTGTCATGGCCGGCGGCTCGATCGGCGCCGCCAGTCGATACATTCTTTTTCTTGTGGTGCAGCGGCTGACCGGCCCATCTTTTCCGGCCGGCACCCTCTCCGCCAACCTGCTTGGTTCCTTCCTGATCGGACTTCTCTGGAGCCTGTTCGAAGGATCGCGGCTCACCAACGAGTGGCGGCTCTTTATCTTTACCGGCTTCCTGGGGGGCTTCACCACCTTTTCGACCTTTACCAGGGAGACCGCCCAGCTGTTCCGGGTCGGGGAATGGAAAACCGCCCTTGTTTACGCCGGTCTCAGCAATATAATCGGTGTGGCCCTGGTGCTGGCCGGTTACTATGTCTCGCGGCGCTATCTGCTCTCGGCCTGAAGCCGGGACCCTATAGGAAAACTGATAAATAAATGCCCATACTGCTATACACATATCTGGCCGCGGAGATACTCGGGCCGTTCTTCGCCAGTCTTCTGATAATAAACGCGATCCTCTTTCTGGGCAAGCTCTCTTCACTGTTGGATGTTATCTTCGGTTTCGGGATCGGCATCGCCGACTTCGGCCGGATCAGTGTTTACCTGCTACCGAACCTGATGCTCTTTTCAATTCCGATGGCCAGCACCCTCGGAGTGATCGTCGCTTTCACCAGAATGACCGGCGATAATGAAATGCTGGCCCTGAAGGCCTCGGGGGTCAGTCTCTACCGGATCCTGGTCCCGGTCGTCATTGTGGCCTGTTTCACTACCGGCCTCACCGCCCTGACCTCGAGCCTGTTGATTCCGAAGGGCAGCATCGCCCTGAAACAGACCTTTTTTCAGCTGGCCCGGGAAAAGATCGAACAAGGCGTGCAGGCCCGGGAATTCAGCGACAACATCAAGGATGTGGTCGTCTATGTTGATCGAATTGACAGGGAGAGCGGCCGGTGGCAGGGGGTATTTATCTCGGACCATCGCGACCAGGACAATCCCCTGACCATCATCTCCAAAAGCGGCAGCCTGGAGGCCGATCTCGACGAAATGACGGTCGGCCTGATTCTGCGTAACGGCAGCATCCATCGCGACGGGGCCGAGGCCAGCCAGATCATCCGTTTCGACAGGTACAACCTGACGCTTCCGGTCACTTCCGAAGCGCCGACACGGGAGTGGGACAAGAAGGATATGTCCCCCCGCGCCCTTCTCGTCAAGGTCAAGGAATTAAAGAGCGAAGCCGCGAAAGATCCCCACCGCCAGCCAGAACTGTCAAAAATGGCCACCGGCTTGCTGATCGAGTTCCACCAACGCTTCGCCCTGCCGGCAGGGTGCCTGATCCTGACTATCCTCGCCCTGCCCCTGGCCCTCCAGTCCAAACCGGGCCGAAGCAAGGTTGGATTGCCCCTCGGGCTCTTTTTCTTCTTCATCTACTACATCCTGCTCACTTTCGCCAAATCGGCGGCCGAGACCGCGGGGCTGCCGATCTGGCCGATTATGTGGAGCCCGAACCTTATTTTCGCCGTTCTGACCCTGCTGATCATCCGCATCGCCGCCCGGGAAAATTCGGTCAGGATATTCGACAAAGCGGTCGATCACTTGACTCGCCTCGGCGAGTTTTTAAAACAAACCCTGGCTAAGCTGATCAAATGAATCTGCTTTATCGTTATATATTCTCCCAGTTCACCCGAAACCTGATTCTGGTCATCGGTTCCCTGGTCACCATTTACCTGCTGGTTGATTTTTTCGAAAAGATCGACAACTTTGCCGAAGCCGGCAAGTCGGCCGGAATGACGGCCCGATACCTGTTTCTTAAAATTCCGCTGATTATCGATCAGCTTCTGCCGGTCTGCCTGTTACTTGCCGGAGTAATCACTTTGGGGGTCATGAATCAGAACCGGGAAATAATGGCCCTTGAATCAGGCGGTATGAGTATCAGGGAGATTTTCGCCCCCATCCTGATGGCCACTCTCTTTTTCACGCTGCTGGCCCTGCTTTCCGGCGAATGGATAGTCCCGAACACCATCAGGGAAACCAACCGGATCTGGTATGAGGAGGTCAAAAAAACCCAGGCCCAGGGGATCGTCCGTCACGGGCGGGTTTTCTATAACGGCAAGGAAGGAATTTATTCCTTCGAGAGATCACCGAAAGGCAAGACCATTTTTACCGATTTCAATTACCTGGTCTGGGACGCGAACTTCACTCTGGCGTTGCAGATCACCGCCCAAAAAGCCCTTTGGCAAGACAATTTCTGGCAGTTGGAAAATGGCAGAATGAAAACCGTTACCGAAAACAACCGTTATAGTATCACAGAGTTCACCGCCCGGAAGATCTCGCTGCCGGATAAACCAGGCGAGTTTTTTATCCCTGAATACAAAGGTGAGGAAAAATCGATCTCCGAGCACCTGCGAGAGGCGCTGGAGAATGACGACACCGATTCTACCGACTGGGAAGAACTTCATCGCCGTCTTTCCTATATATTCCTTGGCATCCCCTTGGTCCTGCTGGGGCTGCCGGTGCTGTTGATTTCCAGCCGGCGCTGGCGGCAGGATCTCTCCCTGGCCGTGCCGATGAGCTGCGTCCTGGCCTTTCTTGCCTGGGGCTGGTGGAGCACGGCCCAGTCGATGATCAATGCCTACGGGGTCAATTCCGCCGTGGCCTCATGGTCGGTACATCTCCTGACCGGCAGCCTCGGCCTGCTGATGATCAACAGTCAGAGCAACAAGCCGATCTGATCTATGAACGCGATAACACCGGACAAGGAAATCGACAGGGTACTGAGCGCCCCCGGCCTGAAAAAGGTCGGGATCGTCGGGGTTCCATCGCTGCGTCACATCCGGATCCTGCATCGCCGCGGCGTGGAAATCCTTGATCTCGACGCCATGCTGGTCGTCGAGGACATGGAAAGCACTGTTGCCCTCTTGCCCCGGGTTTACTGCGCGATCCTCCGAACCGTTGTCTTGAACGCCATGCATCTTGACCTTGACGCAATCATTCTCGATGTGGGGCCGGGCAAATGCGACGGAGCCCTGCATGTGGCCGCCGTTCTGGAAGATAGCCTGCCCATTCCGATCCTCCGCTCCATTAATGACGACCGCAAACCGTTCGGCACTCCGCTCTGCCTGGCCGAAATGGATATGACCGAAAAATTTCTGGCCATTACCGAAAGGGTGAAATCGCCGGCGCTGCCGGAAAATCCCCCGCCCCCCTGCCGGCCGACCGCGGGCTTCTGGGGGGTGCCGCCCCGGGACTTCTCGATCCTTGCCCTTTTTCCTGACACCACCCATGTCTACGGCTGGACCAGATGCATGGAAAACAAGACGCCGGCCGATTCCGTTCTGGAGGCGCGATTCAATCCCGAGATCCCGACCGTGTTTTTCGCCCAGTCCTTCTGTGCCAAGACGGCCCTGGCCCGGCTTCTGGCCAAAAAGCATCCCCACGCGCTTTATCTCGACATCGACGTCAACACCGGCAGCAGCGCCAAAGCCAAGATCCAGGCCTTTCTGGAACTTTCCGGGGTTGAAATATGATTCTCGCTGATTTCGGCACCTCCTATTCCAAATTTCTCGATCTGGACATCCCGTCCCCCCGCCCCTATATCAAGGCGACCAAGGAGCTGAAGCGCGATCTCAAGGTCGATCTCGCCACCGGCCATAACGGCAAGCGGTTCAGTGAGGTCTATGTCAACGAACTTATCGCCCTGGCCCGGGGCGGCGAGTCCCTGATCGACGAAGAGCGCTACCTGCTTCTCGACTGCGGCAGCCGCGACATCAAATACATCAACTACCGGGACGGCAAAGTGCAGGATATGGGCTGGAACGCCGAATGCGGGGCCTCAATGGGTTTTACCATCGAACTGCTGGAGAACTATTACGGCCTCGATTTCAACAAACTGCCGATCCCGGCCAAAACTTTTTCGGTGACCTGCGGCGTTTTGGGGATCAGTAATATCTTCGACGCCATCACCTCCGGCACCGACGAGGCCGAGGCGGTGGCCAGCTTCGTCAAAGGCATTGCCGTAAACGCCTACCGCTTTGCCGGCTCCCCCGACAAGATCTACCTGTCCGGCGGTCTCTGCGACAACCGCCTGTTCGTCGAAAGCATGCCCTGCGAGGTCGTCCCCCTGGGGCGTTTCGTTTTACTGGCCGGCCTGGAAAGAACATACCGCCTGTCAGCCGGACAATAACAACCTGTAATTTACTTGCTTGCCCGTCTCCTTGATCGCAATGGAGAAATCACCCCGCCTCCTTCCAGGACGCCCGATAACGAGCCGCCTGCCCTGCCGGGGACTTATTGATATAGCCTCAGCTTGATCGACATCCTCGCCCCCTGGCATATGACTCGTTCCGAACTCTCGCGAATTCGGGAATATATGCTTGACCAATGTCTTGCAGACCTATAGGATTGAAAGGACAGGGAGTTAACATCGAAGATAAAATTCCAGGCGACGGATGTTCAAAGGACAGGGAAACCTTAAATCACCACCATCCCCGGGGAATTGCCAGTGGTCAGCAAGCCCAGTTACAGTGATCTTGAGAATAAGATAAATGAACTCGAAAACAACCTGGAGGTCCAGGCCAGAAAGATGGTCCGGCTCGAAAGAGATCGAGTCCGCCTGAAAACCATTCTCGAATCAGCCACCCACGCCATAGTCGTGGTCAACGACCGCGGCCTGATCGTCGAATGGCCCAGCCAGGCCGAACTGCTCTGCGGCTGGGGCCGGGACGATATTATCGGCAAACCGATCTTTTCGATCATGCCGGCACGATACCGGGAAAAACATCAGGGTCTGCTTGAGAAGGTCCTGAACGGCGACCACGGTCTTAACTTCGGCAAAAGGATCGAAACCACCATCCTTTACAAGGACGAGCTGGAGGTGCCGGTCGAACTGGCAGTATCCCTGACCAGGGTCGGCGGCCGGCAGGAGTTCAACCTGTTCATGCACGACATTACCGAACGGAAGAATTACGAAGCCCAGCTTCACAGGGTATCGATCACAGACGAATTGACCGACCTCTTCAACCGGCGCGGATTCATGGGCATGGCCGCCCGGGAGCTGAAAATCGCTTACCGCAACAAGGAAAACATCTTCCTGCTCTTCGCCGATTTCGACAACATGAAGTGGATCAACGACAACCTGGGCCACCAGATCGGTGACATTGCCCTGATGGAGACCGCGGCGATTCTCAAAAAAACCTTCCGGGAGGCGGATCTGCTCGGCCGGGTCGGCGGCGACGAGTTTATCGTCCTGGTGACCGACAATAACACCAGAAAAACCGGGAAGACGGTCATGGCCCGGCTGGAAAAGAACATCGTCGAGGCAAATAAGCGACCGGGCCGGAAATTCAAAGTCATGCTGAGTACCGGCACCGTTTTCTGCGATCACCGCCGCTCATATTCGATTGACGACCTGATGATCAAGGCCGATAAACTGATGTACCGGAGTAAAAAAGAGAAGCAGACCGCCGGCCTGTACAGCCATATCTGACCAGTTGCTCCCGCCCCGGAAACAGCCGGGAAAATGTAACCAGTCACGGGTTAAGCCGCCCATGATTGGCCAATCTCCCAGGACCAACCGCCCGCAATGAACCACAACTTTTTACCCGCCAGTCGCCGGGAGATGCTCGCCCGGGGCTGGGACCGTCCCGATGTAGTGCTGGTCACCGGCGATGCCTATGTCGACCATCCCTCCTTCGGCGTCTCCCTGATCGGCCGCTGGCTTGAGGCCCACGGCTACAAGGTTGCGATCCTGGCCCAGCCCCGCCATCAGGACAGCCGCGACTTCCGGCAATTCGGGGAGCCACGGCTGTTCTTCGGCATCACCGGCGGCAATCTCGACTCGATCGTCGCCAACTATACCGGCAGCGGCAAGGTGCGCGATCAGGACTCCTATTCACCCGGGGGCAACCCCTATTTCGGCAGGATTAAATCCCGCCGGGAAAGGCGCCGGCCCGATCGGGCCGCCAGCCGCTACGGCGCCCTGGCCAGGGAAGCCTTCCCGGGAGTGCCGATCATCCTGGGAGGCCTGGAAGCATCCCTGCGGCGCTTTGTCCATTACGACTATCAGCAGGCCCGGCTCCGGGCCTCGGTCCTTACCGATGCCAAGGCGGACCTGCTGGTCTACGGCATGGCCGAGCAGGCCATCCTGACCATCGCCGAGCGCCTGGCCGACGACCAGCCCCTGTCCGGAATCCCCGGCACCTGCGAACGGTTAACCGAAAAAGAATACCGGCAGCGCGCGCGCAGCGAAGCCCCTCTGCTCTTACCTTCCTGGTCGGAAATAGAGGAAAACCCCGCCGCCTTCATGGCCGCCGAGCTGGCCATCGATAAAGAGGCCCGGGCCATGTCCGGCCAGCCTCTCTGCCAGAAACAGCAGGCCATGCACGTCTGGCAGAACCGGCCCGCGCCGCCACTGGAAACACCAACACTGGACCGCCTCTACAATTTGCCGTTCCAGCGTGCCGCCCATCCCGATAGCGGCGATATCCCGGCCTGGCGCATGGTCAGGGACTCGGTGACCATCGTCCGGGGCTGCTCCGGCAATTGCGCGTTTTGCGCCATCACCCGCCACCAGGGGGCAGTGGTAACCAGCCGCTCACTGGAATCGATTATCGAAGAGGTCAGGGAAATCGCCGAAACCGGCAATTTCCGGGGAACGATCAGCGACCTCGGCGGCCCCACGGCCAACCTGTTCGCCACCTCATGCCGGGTCGAAAAGTGCCGGAAACACGACTGTTTTTTCCCGAACCTCTGCAAAAATCTGGAAATCGACGAAGAGCGCTTCCTGGCCCTGCTCGACCGATGCGAAAAGATCGCCGGAGTCAAGCATCTTCATATCTCCTCCGGCCTGCGCATGGAACTGCTGCTGAAGACCCCGAAACTGCTGAAACGATTGATCGAACACCACCTGCCCGGGGCGATGAAGATCGCCCCGGAGCACACCGAGGACGAGGTGCTGCGCCTGATGCACAAGCCGGGCGGCCGGCTGCTGGAGGATTTTCTCAAACTTTGCCGGCAGCTGGCAGGGTCCCGGCCCCTGCACTTCGTGCCCTATTTCATCGCCTCCCATCCCGGCTGCTCTGAAGGGGATATGAAGAGGCTGGCAAAAAAGGTGGAGAAACTAGGACTTGAAGTCAGGCAGTTTCAGGACTTCACCCCCACCCCCGGCACCATCTCCACCGCCATGTATGTGACCGGACTCGACAGGGACGGCCACAAGATCACGGTGGCCCGGGGAACGACCGCCCGCCGCAAGCAGCGGCAGGTCCTGGAGGATATCACCATCAAGGCCAAACCAAAGTCCACCCCGAAAAAAGACCTAAAAAAAACCCGGCCGGCTTAAAAGGTAAACCCCTTCGAAGTGCGCTCAATAATCCTTGGGGATTGTTTTTACAAACTCATCAAACTTAACCAAGCACCTTGTTCCATTCGGCAATCTTATCGGCGCATTTATCCATAAGAGGCGCGGTATCGCCCTCGATGGTAACCGAATTAAGAGCGTCTCCCTTGGCGATGGCGTTGACCACCTCCTGATCGGTGTCCGCTTCGACCGCGCCGAAGACCGCATGCTTGCCGTCCAGCCAGGCGGTCGGCACATGGGTGATAAAGAACTGGCTGCCGTTGGTACCGGGGCCGGCATTGGCCATGGAGAGGATGCCGGGCCGATCGTGCCGCAACTCCGGGTCGAATTCGTCGGCGAAGGTATAACCGGGACCGCCCATGCCGTTACCGTCGGGGCAGCCGCCCTGGACCATGAAATCAGCAATGACCCGGTGGAAGTTCAGGCCGTTGTAAAAACCGCGATTGGCCAGATTAACGAAGTTGGCCACCGTGTAAGGGACCTGATCGGCAAAGAGCTTGACCCTGATCTTGCCTTTAGCGGTATCGAAAACCGCGGTTAAATCATTCTGCTCGCTCATCTTTATCTCCTTAGAATTTTTAGTTTTTTGCCGGATTATAAAAGCCTGAATCCGTAAGCGTTCGAGAACGGTGCAGATGCAAGGCGGCAACGATGTTGATAATATTTATGGTATATCAACGAGTTGCCAACGCGGCAGTTGCGCCGTTATCGGGCGCCCCGCAGGGCGACGGGGTGAACCATGGCGATCCAGGGAAAAACGATTATTTGATGCAATTACATACTGATAAAGTAAATTTCCTCACGAAGCCGTCACGGATTCAGGAAGAGGGAAACAAGATAATACCCGCCCCCCCGAATTGCAAGCCGTCTTATCCCGCATCCCATTCCCGGTTTCTGCCGTAAGCATCTTTAGCCGAATACCTCAACTTTCTGTCTTGTCTTATGGTATTGGTTTGCTGTCATAAAATGATTCAGAGTCATAGGGCAGTCATCCGGTTGCAGGCGCGCCAGTTTAGTATCGCCCTGCTGGTGACAATCGCGCCGGTAGGTGCCATCTGGATCGGCGAGGCTTGCGAAGCCGCTGCC
>JAWOIQ010000112.1:0-53774 GCA_046484585.1 Desulfurivibrionaceae bacterium | reverse complement strand
CAGGGTCTCGTCGTTCGGTCGTGAAAAAATATGGTTAGGCAAGGCGATTGTAGAAATCATCGCCATGGCCAGTCCTATTCGTAACCAATCACGGGATAAGGCGCCAAGGTTCGGCCCATCTCCCATCCAGTAAGCGATTACAGGGTGCCGGAGATGCAAGGCATCGGCCTGCGATGTGTACTGGTGTACATTAGCAGGCCGATAACACAGCAGATTCGGTGCCCTGTGATCGCTTACGCCTATTCCGGCGGTTCGGGTTGAACCGAGCAGCAGCAGGCTGATGCCGAGCAGATAATAAAGGGCCAGGCCGATCAGCGACGGCGGCGGCAGATTGTGGAAGCCGAAGGGGATGGCGGCCAGGGCGGCGGTAATCAGGTCCGCACCCTGGAGACCGAGGCCGCCGATCTTTAAAATGATTGCGGCCGCGGTCGGCAGCCAGGCCGACAACAGGGCGGCGCTCAGGCCAAGCGGCAGGGCCCAGAAGCAGAGGAGGGGGGCGGTCAGAAGGGTTGAGATCGGCCCCAGCAGTGAGACCTGGCGGAAATTATAGACGGTTATCGGTCCGGTGGCGAGAAGCGCGACCAGGGAGACGGCAAACCCGGTCACCAGCCAGATTCTAAAGCGGCCGCTCAGGGTCTGTTGCAGAGGCGCCGCGCCATTGCTTACGGAGAACCGATTGCAGAAGAGGATAATTGCCGCGACCGCCGTAAATGAAAGTTGAAACGATACCGAGAAGAGGGCGCCTGGATCGTAAGCAAGGATCAGAAGCGCGGCCAGGGCCAGGGCGTTGAAGAGTGAACGCGGCCGGTCCAGGACAATCGCTCCGATCAGCATTGTGGCCATGATGAAGGCCCGGACCACCGGCGCTTGCAAACCCGAAATCAAGGCATAACCGGCCATCACCGGCAGGGTCAGGAGCGCGGCAATTTTCCAGGTTGACCAGCGCAGCATCAGCCATGGCGAACGGTGCAGAACGGCATTGATCAGGAGCCCGCTCAGCAGGGCCAAAAGCCCCATGTGCATTCCGGAGATGGCCAGCAGGTGGATGGCGCCGCTGCGCTTGAAATTTTCGAGGACCTCAATTGGGACACTGTCCCGCTGACCGGTGATGATCGCCTTAAAAAGGGCTTTTGCTTTCGGGGCCAGTTCGGTTGAGTCGATAAAGAGATTGGTTTTATGTCTCAGATACTGGGGTAGATGGTGCAAGGAACTAATTTGGCTGGCGGGCGAAAACGTCGGCTCGGTCGGGCCGAGATAGACCGGCGATCGGACAAAACCGGTGAGTTGGATTCCCCGGTCGGCGAGGTATTGGCGGTAGTCGAAAGTCCCCGGGGTGCCGGGCGGAGAGGGCTTTGCCAATGAAGCCCTGATTAGCAGCCGTTGGCCCGGGGCCAGCCGCTCCGGAGGGGGAAAGGTTGTTTTTATGAGAATCCGGGCCTTGACCGGGATGGCGGTGTCATCGCTTTTGAGCCGGTCGACATCGACAATGAACTTGCCCTTATCGCCGTTAAAAGACGGCGCGGTCCGCACGGTTCCAACGAAGACTGCGTCCCGGCCGGAATCGGCCGCGGATTCAAGCTGCTTGTCGATCGGCAGCGGCTGGCCGGCAAGGATGTGGGCCTGGCCGACCATGAAAAAAAGCAGTCCGATACTCAGCGGCCGCAGTAGCGGGACGGGACGGACCAGCAGATATATATTCACCAGACCGGCAACGGCCATGGTCAGATAGAGGTGAAGATCGCTTATGGGTAAAGGGGTATGGCGGCCGGCCGCGATGCCGGCCGCGAAAAAAAGGGCCGGGACGGCCAGGGGGGAATTGATTGCGCTTGCGGATCGCTCAATCAAGGAAGTTCTTGAGTTTTTCCCGGCGGCTGGAATGGCGGAGCCGGTTCAGGGCCTTTTTCTCGATCTGCCTGATCCGCTCCCGCGACACATTGAAACGTTTGCCGATCTCTTCGAGGGTGTATTCGGCATTTTCGCCGATTCCGAAGCGCAGGCGGATGATTTTCTCCTCCCGGGGGCTCAAGGTGGAGAGGATGCCGGTTACCCGTTCGGCCAGTTCATGGTTCTTGACGGCTTCGAAGGGTGAAATCGACTCCTGGTTCTCAAGAAAATCGCCCAGGGTGCTGTCGTCGTCGCCGACCGGAGTCTCAAGGGAGATCGGTTCACGTGAGGCTTCGAGGATGGCCAGGATCTTGTCCATCGGCAGACCGGTTTTCTCGGAAATCTCCACCGGAGTCGGTTCGCGGCCCAGTTCCTTGAGGAGTGAGTAGAAGGCCTTGAAAAACTGGCTGCGCAGCTCAAGAAAGTGAACCGGCAGCCGGATGGTCCGGGTCTTGTCGAGAATCGCCCGGGTGATGGCCTGTCTGATCCACCAGCTCGCGTAGGTGCTGAACTTGTTGCCCTTGGTGTAATCGAAGCGGAAGACCGCCCGCATCAGGCCGAGGTTGCCCTCCTGGATGAGATCGGCCAGGGTAAGGCCCTGGTGCATGTAACGTTTGGCGATACTCACCACCAGGCGAAGATTGGCCTTGATCATGGCGTCCTTGGCCTGTTCGATCGATCGGGTGTACATTGAAAGTTTGTAATGGAGTTCGCGCAGGCACGGGAATTCGGCATGGACCTCGCAGCACGCCTCAACCGATTTGTTCATGAAATTGAGATGCTGTTTCTTCGGCTTCAGAGTGGGATCGCGTTTTTCCCAGAGAGCGATGCGTTCAACCAGGTTGATCATTCCGGGCGCCTCCGTGTCGTCGGCGCGAATTCCCTCGATGATGGCGTCAAAGCCCTGTCGGATCGCCTTGCTGTACTTTTCTTCCTCTTCGGGGGTCAAAAGAGCGAACTGCCCCATCTCCCGGAGATAGGTGGTAGTGGTTTCCTCGATTTCCGGAGAATCTTCATCCTTGGTCGCGGAGACCGGTTCAAGGACCTCCTCGCCGGGAACCGGCTCACCTTCGCTGTCGTCGAAGATTCCGCCATTGGCTTTGGCCGCTTCGGCCTTCCGCTCGCAAAGTTCTTGCTGGCTGATGATTTTAATCTTGTTTTTAGCCAGGAAAGCGAAAATTTGATCAACGAACTTGGGGTCTTTCTCTTCGGGGACGATGGCGTTAAGATAGGTGATTGAGACATAACCTGTGGTTCGACCAACTTTCAGAAGCTTCTTTTCGATATCTTCAAACACTGGAATAATACTCCTCTAAAAGGTTGGAATTTGCTTTTTGACAGGCGTGAGCCAGAACTCTACAGTATAAAACAGAAGTTCGTTTCCGGCAAGTTAAAATATAAAATATCTGCCGTTTTTTGCCTTCCTTCCCGGTCAGGAGAAAGCTCACCTCGACTTTCCCGGATTTGGCTTAAACGATTTGGTATGGTTATTTATAATATGCCTATTCAGCCCGATAATTTCATCGGTTGTTTGAAAAAAAATTGTTTATCGGTCGATATTCAAGGACAATAACCTGAATCCGTGAGCGTTCGAGAACGGTGCAGATGCAAGGCGGCAACGATGTTGATAATACTAATGGTATATCAACGAGTTGCCGACGCGGTACCCCAAGTGTTCTGTTCATCCTCCCTTGAGGAGGGTTCTGTTCAATCCCCTCTTGAGGGGGGGCACTTCCTGCGGGGCGCAGATGCGCAGTTATCGGACGCCTCGCTGGAAGGCGACTAAGTGAAAAAAACGATTATTTTACGTAACAACAAACGGATAAAGTTGAGCCAAAGGTGCTTTCGATGGAGATGACCCGGGGCAGTGGTGTGCTCCTGCATATATCTTCCCTGCCGGGGCGGTACGGTATCGGTAATCTCGGGGTGCCGGCCCGTGAGTTCGTCGATTTTCTGGCCGAGGCCGGACAGTGTTACTGGCAGTTTCTGCCTTTGGGGCCGATTTCCGAGGTTGCTTCATTTTCGCCTTACATGTCCTTTTCGGCTTTTGCCGGCAACCCCCTTTTTATCGATCCGGACCAATTGGCGGCGGAAGGACTTGTTAGCCGGGACGAGCTTGCCGACACTCCCGCTTTTTCCGACTACCAGGTTGATTTCTCCCGAGTGGAAGATTTTTTTGAAAGAATTCTGGGCCGGGCCTTTCGAGGGTTTGTCGCGGAAGGCCGATCCGACAACTACCATGCCTTTTGCGCCCGGGAGTCGTCGTGGCTTGATGACTATGCGTTTTTCATGGCTCTCCGGGAGAGTAACGACAAGCTGCCCTGGTTCCGATGGCCGGTTGAGATCGGCGCCCGGCACCCCGACGCTCTGGAGTTATGGCGGGGCAAGCTGGCCGAGCGGATTGATTTTTATCGTTTCGGCCAGTATCTTTTTTATCGGCAATGGGATGAACTGAGGGAGTACGCCAATTCCCGCGGGGTTGCCATGGTCGGCGATATCCCCATCTATGTCGGCCACGACAGTGCCGATGTCTGGGCCAATCCCGACTGTTTCCGCCTCGATCCCGACACCCTGCTGCCCACCCAGGTCGCCGGTGTGCCGCCGGATTATTTCAGCACCACCGGCCAGCGCTGGGGCAATCCTCTGTTTCGCTGGCGGGCTGAAGGCAAGGTGAACCAACAGTTGTATGACTGGTGGGGCAGACGTTTCCGGGCCATGTTCCGGATCGCCGATATCTGCCGGATCGATCACTTCCGGGGCTTCGAATCGTTCTGGGAAATAGATTTCGAGGAAGAGACCGCGGTCAACGGCCGCTGGCGCAAGGGACCCGGTCGGGATTTTTTCGACGACATGGCGGAGCATATCGGCGATCTGCCGATTATTGCCGAGGATCTGGGCATGGTCACCCCCGAGGTCCTGGAGTTGCGACGGGAGTTTGGTTTCCCCGGCATGAAAGTTCTGCAGTTCGCCTTCGACTCGGATGAAAAAAACCCCTATCTGCCCCATAATTACCGCTCGGTTGACTCGGTGGTCTATACCGGCACCCATGATAACGATACCACTTTGGGCTGGTTCACCGGTGATCAGGTCGGCGTCGAAACCCGGAAGAAAGTCAGCCGCTATCTCCACACCGACGGCAGCGAGATCAGCCGCGACCTGATCCGTCTGGCTCTGGCCTCGGTGGCGGCCATCGCCATTTTCCCCATGCAGGATGTCCTGGGGTTCGGCAATGATTGCCGGATGAACACGCCTGGTACTTCGTCGGGCAACTGGCGGTGGCGCTGCGCTCCCCGTTTTATCAACCGGGAAACCGCGGCGTGGCTTAAAAATGAAACCGAATTTTATAATCGCCTTTCAAAAGAGTGACGGTTAGCTGTATCAGTCGATACACCCCGCAATATTTGTTAATTCCGGAGAATAAATTAATGAGTGATGTTCTGATTTTTCTAGGCAGTCCCAGAAAAAACGGCAATTCCGAGGTTCTGACCAGGGCGATCTGCCGGGGGATCGAGAAGGGCGGCGGCTCCTATGAGATTGTCCGGCTCGCTGCTTTGGAATTTTCACCCTGCATCGGCTGTGGCGGCTGCGACAAAACAGGCCATTGCGTCCTTGAGGATCAGATGATTCCCCTTTACGAGAAGATCGAATCGGCCCGCCGGGTGATCCTCGCCTCGCCGATCTATTTCTATTCGATCACCGCCCAGGCCAAGTCCTTTGTGGATCGCTGCCAGGCCCTCTGGAACCGCAAGTATCTTCAAGTCAGGAAAGGAACCTGGCACCAGGACCCCGATCGGAAAGGCTATCTGGTCGCGGTGGCGGCTACTCGAGGGGAAAGGGTTTTCGAAGGGGCGATCCTGACCATGAAATACGCCTGCGACGCGATGGGATTGGTCTACGGGGGCGAGTTTCTGGTGCGCGGCATCGACCGGCGAGGGGAGATGGCCAAGGATCTCGCAACCCTGGAGAAAGCGGAGGAATTCGGCAGGCAGTGCCTGGACTGAACCGAGCAAGATTACCGGCACGGGATCGCCCGGCACGAAGATTCGACACCTGAAACCGCTTACCCGACAAAGCCGCATATCCCGTGACCGGCTACGGATAATTGTTGACAAGCCCCCGCGATTATTTTAAAAAGGGTCTCTTCATTTGACGGCCCCTTCGTCTAGTGGTCTAGGACGCCGGCCTCTCACGCCGGTAACACGGGTTCGAGTCCCGTAGGGGTCACCAGGTAAAAAACAGCGCAAACTCAATCGTTTATCGGTCGGCTTTGCGCTTTCTTTTTATTCAACCATTCAGCTTATCCAACCAATTATCCAACCTGCTTGATTAAAAAATCCACCCGGACACAAAAAACCCGGCAACCACCAACCGGCAACCGGGCAAAAAACTGACTCTCTTCAAAGCCGTTTTTTCCTTTCTAATCAGCTTTCAAGTTCTTCCAGCCGCAACCGCTGGGCCTTGGTCTTATTCAGGCCGTTTGCGGGAATGGCTGTCCCACGCTTGACTTTACCCAACGGGAACCGTTTTCCGCGATAAGTCACGTGGCCGCCCGAAACGACAGCCCTGTTGCTTCGTTCGTCATTAGCTCTTTCTTTCATGTCATCATGCTCCTTCTGATTTGGTTATAGATACCCGGCTGCTTTTGCTTCCCGGTGAAACATAATAGACGGGCTGTATTCGTCGCCCTGATCCCAGCCGCCACGCAACGGTACCGGGGGGAGGTGGCCCGTAAAAGCAATGTCACCGTCACGGAGGCCTTCGCGGAACAACCGTTCAGCCTCGGCAGCCTTCGCCAAGGCGGCTACCTTTCCAGCCATATCACTGATAATTTGTGAGTAAGCAGGCCGTAAGGCCTTGCAAATCTCCGCCGACAGTTGCGCCCGCATGGTGGACATCCGCTGTTTTTGCAACTCGACTGCCCTGAGAAGCAATTTCCGCCGGTGGGCCAGCCCCTCCACTTCCTCACGGGTGATTGCAGGCCCGGCCGGGGTGTCGCCGCCGATGTAGGCCTCTGCCTCTTTCGTCAAGCGGTCGGCGGCCCGCATCTGTTCTGCCTGTTGCAGTGATTGCAGGCCGGCCTGGTGTTGCCGGTCCATCTCTCCCAGCTCCAGTTGCAACTCACCCAGACGCTCGCTTGCTGCCTTCCACTCGGGAAAATCTACCAATGCTTTTTTCATGCCTTCTACTCCTCTTTTTTGTTTTCGCGGATGTCCGCAATTGCCGGGCCACCAATCGGGGAACCGACTTCTTTTTTCCAGTAATCCTTTGGATCTCCTAGGCCAGACACTTTTTCATCGAAGTAAAGCCAGCCGATCAACTGGCCATGCGCCTCCGGGTCTTCGTTCTCATTTGGCTCTTTGCCGGTCTCCAGGTATGTCCGTACCCAGTCGGGAACAGCCTCTTTGCTTCTGTTTCTTTTGCGCCTTCTCCGATTCGTTGACATTTTTACCTCCCTCCGGCTGGTCGACCGGGACTATTTTCCAAAGGTAAAAGATCAAGATTCAGCGCCTTGAGACCAGCCAGAAAAGCCGCCCGGCTGTCTCGCTCATTGGCAAGTAGGGGGTGCGGTTTAATCTGGTCGAATTTGTCTCTAACAACCATGCCGTCACGATTGATCGCTATTCGTGCCGCCTGCGCTCGATCATAGGCTTCTAACGCTACCGAAAGGATTTTCTGCGCTGCTGTATCGTCAAGATCAAACTCATCCATTAACCCGCGCCATATGTCGCCTGCATCTTTTGATAAGTGGTCTGGTGCTCGTTTCATCGGTTTACCTCCTTTTTTTGAAAGAAAATCCTTAGTTTTATGCGCAGAGTTGTATCTGACCGGTTTGTTTTTTACCGAGCTCCTGAGATTGGATAGCCCTAGGGGGTACTGTCCGCCTGGAAAACAAAACCTTTGGATCTGGCCCAGGCGTAAATCTGCCGCCGGTCGCCTTGCTTGCTGCTTCCTGGTCCTCTGCCTTCGCTCTCATGTTTGCGGCCCGCTTGTGGCAAAATAGAGCCATTGACTGTGTTGTTCGGTCGCGCCATGCGAGGTCGGTTTTGTGGTCGTTGTGCGTTTTTGCTGATTTCAGGGTCAAGTCTTAAAGCCCCCCTATAGTGGCTTAACATGTAAACGCGAACGTTTTCGTTACCCATGCCGCCAAACTGGCTTTTTGGCTTAATTGTTGTTTTTCCATGCTTAAACCTTTTTCCCTTGGGTACGATTTCGATACCCTAAACACTGTTTTTTTGCTCTCTATGGGTACGTTTTCGTGCGTGTGTATGGGTAACGTTTTCGTGCGCTATTTTTGTTTTTTTGCCGTTGTAGCCGAGGCGTCGGGTATCTGGCTCTCTGGTCCTGATTACAGTTCCCGGCTGCCAGATTCGCCAGTCGTCGGTTAGGCTGTAAATCGTTTTGTCCTTCTGGTACGCACCGCCTCGCCTCACAATCTTGATAAACCCATGAGCCAGAAGTTGATCTAATGCGCGGATGATCCGGGGCCGCTTAATGCCGCCCTTGGGAAGTGGGGTTAAGGTGTCGAACCCCTGCTCCTTGAGTTGCTTCTCTCGGCTCTCGAAAAAGTTCTCAAGCTCGATATAGGTCATGGTCAGGGAGTCACGGTTTAGAACCGTCTTAGTGTTGGGGTCGATGTCACGTTTACCGAGAAATAGAATCAGCAGTTGCGGCGCAAATCCACCTAGCCCCAGGAAAGCCGGAGACACGAACAGATCGCGCTCCAGCCATGTCCCCGATGACATCTTGCGGGATTTTTTCTTGCGCCTACTCATTGCCGACCCCAGGCTGGAGAACGTACTCGCCGACAAGATGAAATCTACCGCACTCGGTGGGGCGCTCAACCATCAGAGTGTCGATGATGTGTCCTTGATGACGAAGCTCTCTGACCCTTCCAGCAGGATGGAGGATGTCAAGCTCCCGGCGTGCGGTAACGGTATCTACCGGGCCAAGGTGGAGGGCGGCCAAAAGGCGTTGCTGTTGTGCGAATTTTGAATTAAAGTGAGTTTGCTTGATTGTTTTGCTTTGGGCCTGGTTCGGAGTTGTAGCTCCGGCCAGGCCATTCTTTTTTGTGGTCATGGCCCGGCCCTCCTATCGCTGCATAGGGACGGTGGTTTCCACCCGACACGATGACATGAATTTTTCCACGTCCTCGACCGTGTAGCGTACCAGCCGCCCAAATTTGTGATAGGCTATTCCCTTGTGATAGTGCCGATCCTTGCGTAAGGTGTGCAAGGATCGGCCGGTGATTTCTGCAACTTGTCTTTCGGTGAGATACTTTGACATGGCTGTCTCCATTTGTACCGTGCCGACGCGGGATTGGTCGGCTATTGGAGACCATATTAAGTGGGGGGTGGGGTGGTTATCGAGAGCGATACCCCTACTTTGTGAGGGAGTGGCCGGGATTCACTGTGATTTTCCGGACGTGGTCGCCGGATAGCGGTTTTATGTTTTCGTGCTCTAGCCCTGCCGCCGCGCATATTTTTATCACGTCTTTACCGGCCCGCTTACAGGCTTCTTTGTAGCCCATGCGCTCTCGCTCCAGACAGAGCCGGACAACCTCATTTTGGATGATCTTATCCCGCTCTCTGCGTTTTTCTTCGGTGAGGCCGTGACTATCAAGTCCGCCCCTTCTGCGCTCCTCTGCCGCTTTAAGGCCATCCCGTGCGGGTGGAATGAGATCCCGCTCATTTGCGGCTCCTACAATCTCGGTTGTTGCCCTTAGTAGAAACAGCTCAAATCGCTGGTGGTCCGTGCCTATCCACTTTTCAGCCTCATCTAGTAGGTCGCCGCCCACTCCCAACTCTTCGGCCATGTTCCGCCAATTTGCTATTTGTGCTTGCGGGGTAGCCGCCTTTACCGCGTCCTTGAGGCCCTGTTCAAATTCCGCCACTTCTTCCGGGCTGGGGTTGTCGCTCAATTTCCCCTTAATGTGCACGCCGGTGAGTGCTGTCCCTTTATATCTGATCTTGTACCTATTTATCATTTTGCCACCTTCATCTTAGGGGTGATGCTGATCTGATTAATAATGTCCCCGGCCAAGCTGGAGGCGTCCCGGAGTGCCTGGTCGCGGAGATGGGCATATCTTTGCGTCATAACCGGCGACTTGTGGGTGAGTAGCTTTTGCAGGACGTACATGTCTACCGAGCCGCTTGAGGCCAGCATGGAAGCGAAAACATGTCGGAGGCCATGGAGCGGCCGGAAGCTCTTAGGGAGTCCTGCCCGCTCCCTGATTCGCCTTGACGCTTTTTGCGCGGACACTCGTTGCCCGCCATTGTTGCCAGGAAAAATATACTCGGATGTCCGGGGCAGGCCCTCCAACAGTTGCCGGGCGGCGTCGTTCAGGGGGATGGATTGTTCTTTGCCGCCTTTGGGTGTGATGATACGCAGAAAGCCTTTGTGAAAGTCGATGTGCTGCCATTGCAGCCGGAATAACTCCCCGCGCCTCATACCGGTAAACAAAGCCATTTTCATCATGGCTGAGACGATCTTGTTTTCGTCGGTCTCAATAGCCTCCATCAGCCGGACCAGTTGATCCGGGTCCAGATCCTCGGTGACTTTGTTATCCACTTCAGGCATTTGTGGGCGAAAACTCAGGCCGGGGCATAAGCCTTGATTCTGCCCGAAGTTGCAGACCCTCTTGACAAGGCCGATTACATGCTTGACGGTTTGGGGTGATTTGGTTTTCAGTAGCTTGATCCGCAGCCGGGTTATATCCATCGGCACCAGGGCGGAGGGTTCCTTTTTACCTAGGGCGGGGGAGATGTAGTTCTTGAATCGGTTATCGTCGATGTCCAGGGTTTTGGTTTTGGGCCGGTGGCTTTTGTACTCTGCCCAAAGGGCGGAGAGGGTCCATACTTTTTCACGGTCCTTTTCTCTTTCCTGCGCCGGGGTTCGGCGCTTACCTGAAAGATACTCGCCTCTGATCGTGTTTGCCTTGGCCGCTGTCATATTGTCGCGGTACTGCCGACCGACAAAAGCCTCAATCAGCTTGCCGTCTTTCTTGAACACCGCATAAAAGACCCGCTCGGTACCGGGACCGCCGATTCTTTTTCTGTCCCGAAAAAAAACGCCGGGATATTTCGTCTTAATTCTTTCCTGGCCCATGGTGTACCCCTTCGAGAGTTTTATCCAACCTGTTATCCAACCTTGAGATTATAATAAGGGGAAAACAAAAGAAAGTCAATATCACTAAAGGCAAGATGTATCTGGTTTATATATCGTGGTTTTTTGAAGAGTCCCTTTAGGGGTGGGAGTTTGGAGGGAATAAAAAAACCGGCCTCTCACGCCGGTAACACGGGTTCGAGTCCCGTAGGGGTCACCAGCAGATATCAAGGACTTACGGTTTATTCCGTAAGTCCTTTTTTCGTTTTATGGCGTGGCGAAGACTTTGCTCGAAAATACAGGATCCAGTCATGTTCCTGAGCTTGTTCTCAAGGGTACTTCAATCACTCCCGTTTTTATCTCCATATAATCCCTGACAAATGATTTTGAGTTAAATACTCTATCGGTTATGGTTGCTTACAGGAACTTAAGCTTTCCTTGGCTCGGCCAAGCGTTGCCTGGCTAAAAAAGTAGTTTGTGTAATGCACTGTTCCATGCCGTTAGATACTCAGAGGATATTGGAAGTATAAGCTAAAGGGGGAGATTGTGAAAAATATCAGAAAACTTGTGATGTTATTGGTCGGGTTATTCGCTCTGGCCTTACCTGGGTGCGGCGGTGGTGATAATAAAATCGCCACGGTTAATAACACTGTTAATGAGAAAGTTACCCAGGAAGAGGAAGTGGGGTGGGCCGCAGGTGTTTACGAAGATGAAGCAAACTATTTAAATTATTGCGCGGCACCCCGAAGCGGGACAGATCCGGTGACCGGTATTTCTTACCCTGATATGCAGGGGACAGCATTGACAGAAAACAATTGGCTGCGCTCGTGGAGTAATAATACCTATTTATGGTATGACGAAATATTCGACCGAGATCCTGCCCTATATACAACTGCAACATATTTCGATTTGTTGAAAACCTTCGCAACAACCTCTTCAGGAACCCCTAAAGATCAATTTCACTTTACATATCCAACTGAAGAATGGGAACAATTAAGCCAATCCGGCGTCTCGGCAGGCTACGGTGCGGAGTGGGCAATCATTAAGGCCATTCCTCCAAGAGAAGTTCGGGTAGCGTTCACCGAACCCGGCTCACCGGCAACGTCTGTCTCCATAGCCCGTGGTACCGAAATCCTTAAGGTAGACAATGTTGATGTAGTTAATGCCAACGATCAGGCAAGCATTGACATGCTCAATGCCGCGTTTTTTCCGGCCGAAGCAAACGAAACTCATACTTTTGTGGTACGGGACCTTGGCAGTGATGTAACGCGTACTGTAACAATGACCTCGACATTGATTACTTCCACGCCGGTGCAAAATGTAAGGACCATAGCCACAGCTGCCGGAACAGTAGGTTATATCCTGTTTAATTCACATATCGCAACAGCAGAAGAAGGTTTGATCGCCGCGGTCACCGAACTGTCTGTCGCGGGGATAAGCGATCTGGTTCTGGATTTACGGTACAACGGTGGCGGCCTTCTGGCAATTGCCAGCCAGCTCGCCTACATGATCGCCGGGCCGACTGCCACTTCCGGCAAGACCTTTGAAAACATGGTGTTTAACGATAAACATCCCGCATCTGACCCGGTAACAGGCAGCCCCCTTTCCCCGACCCCTTTTTATGATACATCCGTAGGTTTCTCGGTACCGGAAGGTCAAGCCCTGCCGACATTAAACCTTAACAGGGTCTTCATTCTGTCCCAGGGGGGTACCTGTTCAGCGAGTGAAGCGATAATTAATGGTCTTCGTGGAATCGACGTTGAAGTGGTATTGATCGGCTCAACAACCTGCGGCAAGCCCTATGGCTTTTACCCGACACCTAATTGCGGCACCACTTATTTCACCATTCAGCTCAAAGGGGAAAACAACAAAGGCTATGGCGATTATACCGATGGATTCAAACCTTACAATACCGTTGGGACAATTGGAGAAGCGGTGCCCGGTTGTTCCGTAGCCGATGACTTCCTGCATTTGCTTGGAGATAATGACGAAGGTCAGCTGGCCGCTGCATTGAATTACCGGGATACGTCGTTATGCCCTGCGCCGACGGGCAGCGCGGTTTCGGCTTATTCAGTCAGCATGATGGCTCGATCCGCCTCTTTGTTCCAATCAGATTTGTATCGTCGCCGCCCTCTGATAGGACGAATAATATCTCCAAGTCGGTAAATATAATAGCGAAGGGGTAATAAAAGTGAAAATCAGTCCTCTAATATTTGCATTTGCCGCCGTTTTTTCACTGTCTGCCTGTAGCTCGTTGGGTATCCGGCATGAGTCGGCAGCAGTTATTGACAATGCTTCCGGAGAAACAAAAGCCGAGCTGGAAGCGGCAATTTCCCGGATATTAAAGAAACCGAAAGTCACTATCGCGGATGATGCTTTGACTCAAAGTGACATACTGATAATATCCAGAACGCCCAAAAGAAACCTCAGACTTAACCCTGTTTTGGGCAGAAGCAGGGAAAAACCCCACCGATTTCAATTGGTAAAGATCGGTCAGGTTTGTTATCTTAAATATGAAGCAACCCAAGAAAGATACAAGTTAGAGACGACAAGCTGTCGAGCATTAAAAAAATGAGAGGGATTGATCCTTTTTTGTTTCGTAGGGGTGGGGCTTAATTGGTAAGGCTTCCCGGAATTAATCCTCAATATTGGAGATTGTTTCTTGAAAAAAAACATAGGTAAAGCCCCTAATAAACAACTTTCTTTGCTGAAGAAGGAAATCTACTTACACAAAAAAGAGGTATCTGATTTACGCAAGAGTGAAAAGCGATATAGAGATATTCTTGAACATGCAAATGATCTTATTCATTCATTGGACTATGACGGAAAAATTCTTTATGTAAATAAACTATGGCGAGAGACTCTTGGTTATTCTACAAAAGAAGCAACAAATATGAAAATATTTGAAATTATTCATCCAAATTGCCAAGGGAAATGCGAATCAATTTTCAAGTGTTTAATGAGAGGAGAAATATTAGAGCCAACAGAAACAATATTTATCACAAAAGATGGGCAGAAAATCTTTGTTGAAGGGCGCTGCAATCCTAAAATAGAGGAAGGAAATGCAGTGGAACTTTTAGGTATCTTTCGCGATATTACTGCTCGGAAAAAACTTGAAGTTGAAAGAGAAACGCTAATTTCAGAACTCCAAGAAGCTTTAGCTAACATAAAAATTTTGGAAAAGTGCCTTCCAATCTGCGCATCTTGTAAACAAATAAGAGATGATAAAGGGTATTGGAACCAAATTGAGTCTTATATAACAAAGCATTCAGGAACAACATTCAGCCATAGTATATGCCCTGAATGTGCAAAAAAACTTTACCCTAAATTGGTGAAATAAAACAATCAGGGACACTTCCCATATTTCCTCCTAGTTTCACTAAGAAAGATACAAGTTAGACAGGAGTTTAACCGCTAGAGATTTTTCCATCAAGAATCATGAGTAATTTCAGCTAGTTACCAATTTATTACCCGTAAGACCCCGACCTCCCCACAACCCATCCCATATTTTTCGTCGAAATTTTCAAATGATACGCATTTTTATTTGCATTTGTAAGACCCTGTTTGTATAATTATACCATGGCGCACTTACACAAGAAAATGAAAAAAGGAAGACCCTATTACTACGTGCGGGAAATCGCCAGGGTTGATGGCAAGCCCAAGGTGGTCAATCAAATCTATCTGGGCTCACCTGAGCGCATGGCGCAAATGGCGGCGGGCGGCAAGCAGAAAGAGGTGGCCAAAATTCAGGCCCAGGAGTTCGGGGCGCTCTGGCTTGCCGATCTGATTGATGCCGACATCGATATTGCCGGCCTTATTGATTCCGTCATCCCAAGGTCTAAACAGGAAACCGGGCCCTCGATCGGTGAATATTTTCTTTATGAAATAATGAATCGGATGGTGGATTCGCGCTCCAAAAGGGCCTTGCCCGAATGGTTTTCCTCAACCGGCATCCAGCAGATCCGGCCCGTTAAGGTTAGCGCCTTGTCCTCGCAGCGTTTCTGGAAGAAATGGGATCGGGTCGAGGCCGGCCAGCTGGAAGAGATTGCGGCCCTTTTCTTTCGGCGGATCGCGGCACTAGAGCCCGACACGTCCGACTGCTTTATGTTCGACACCACGAACTACTACACCTTCATGGCCAGTGATACCGAGTCGGATCTGGCCAAACGCGGCAAAAACAAAGAAGGTAGGAACTGGCTGCGCCAGGTGGGGGTGGCCTTGCTGGTATCGAGAGACACCAGGCTCCCCCTTTACTACCGGGAATATGAAGGCAACCGGCACGACTCAAAAGTCTTTGCCAGGGTCATGGAGGAGTTGTTTTCCGCCATGGAAGCGGTTGGTGACGACCAGGCGGAGCTCACTCTGGTCTTTGACAAGGGCATGAACGCCGAAGATAATTTTGCCGTTATCGATGCCCATCCGCGCATCCACTTCATCACCACCTATTCCACCTATTACGCCGAAAAATTAATCCATGTGGCTTTGCAGGACTTTCAGGCGGTCGAAACCGCCGCTAATCAACGCCTGCGAGAGAAGGGGCGTGGCGACGACCAACTGCTGGCCTGGAGGACCACAGGGGAGCATTGGGGGAGGGAGAGAACGGTGGTCGTCACCTACAATCCCAGAACCGCCACCAAGCAGCGTTATGGTTTTGAGAAAAAACTGCTGCGAGTCCAGGAAGAGCTGTATGTGATGCGCGGGAAGATCAACGCCCAGGAGCGCAACTGGAAGAATGAAACGCAAATCCGGCAGAGATATGCCGATCTTTGTGCGGAAATTCATTTGCCGGCCGACCTGTATGCCGTGGAGCTGTATCACGACAAAGGCAGGCTGCGCATGACTTTTCGTAAAAATTATTATCGGATCGAGCGCTATCTCGATCGTTTGGGGAAAAACATTATCATTACCGACCACACGACCTGGACAACCGACGAGATCGTCAGGGCAAGCCTGGACCGATACGCGGTAGAAAACAGCTTCCGGCAAAGCAAGGATGACGATCTCGTCAATCTGATGCCGGTCCGCCATTGGACCGACAGCAAGATCAGGTGCCACATCTTCGCCTGCATCGTCGCCCTGACCTATCTGCGCAGAATCGAGTTACAGCTGCTGCGGGCGGGAGAAAAAATGAGCGCCAAGCAGGTAATGGACGAAATGCACCGGCTGCACTCATGCCTGGTCTGGAAAAAGGGAGTGAGAAAGCCCGAAAGGATCATTGAAGAGCCGACTGAAAAACAGGCCGCTATCCTGAAGGCGTTCGGCTACAAAATCGACAAAGGGGTCTTACAGGAAACAAGGAGTTAACACGCTGTCTTTGCGTGCTTTATGTGAATGCTTGGGCTTGGTGCGGTTAAACTACTGTTAGACAGTAGTTTAACCGCACCAAGCCCAAAGCCTCAAACAAAAGGCGCAAAAAACAGCGTGTTAGTCCGGCCGTTTCTGTAGACCCCATTATCGATTTTGTAGCCGAACGCCTTCAGGATAGCGGCCTGTTTTTCAGTTGATTTAATAGCGCCATTCGTCAGGATCGAGTTCCGTGGACACCACACTTATTAGGAAAGTAGGTAATAGGGGAATGGTTCCCGGAATTCCTGGAATTACCGCGTCAAGGTGGTGAATGCGATGCTCGACCAATGGTTTGTCTGATGGGAGGCGATGTCTTGGTAAATCAAAAAATTAGCAAAAACTATGAAACTTTATATTGGGCTCCACAAGTTTGGATTCATTCGCCAGCTGATAAAATAAACAGTTTTTACAAAAAACCAGTTTGTTCTCCAGCTTAACTTCACCTCTGACGAAAACGCTGGTACACAAAGTTAATTCCGGTTCGAGCTCCCAACAGTATTTTTCTTCATTTTCGAACATGGCACAATTTTGCTTAGTGCATCCAAAGAAATCGTGGCATTGGGTCTCCATTTCATACACCTGAGCAATCTGTTTATTGTCTAGATTTCATAAGATAAATAAGTTTGTTGCATATGTTCCTTGCATTATAAAGGAGTTTTCTGTTGAAACGCAATGAAAATGTCAGAAAAACTGACAGAATAAGTGAAAACCCTACTTCTCATACGAGAAAAGCGAATTATGAGACATTTTGAATTCGGTTTAGTCCGGATTATCACACACTGTGTGAATTAGGGATAGTTGACGCGTTGTTTTTACCGTGAAAAACCAGCCCGTAGGTTGGCTTGAAAAATGAAACCCAACGATAAGTATTAATTTTGTTTTTGCGGGAACGCTATTGCAATTTCATACTTGTTTTTGAAGGAGTTTGGGGAACACTATATTTGTTAGGAAGGTAGGTGGTAATAAATGGCTCCAGATCCTTTTTCGTTTCAGGGGAGGGGGCATGATATGGTCGTCAGGGGCGGTGGATCAGCCGTCGTCTTGGGGCCTGGCTGCGCCGCGCACCATGTTCCTGCCGCTGTTCTTGGCTTGATACATGGCCCGGTCGGCTGCCTTGATGATCTCGTGGGGGGTCTTGCCGTGCAGGGGAAACAGGGCTACGCCGATACTGACCGTTTGCCGAATGGCCGGCGCTTCGGAGCACTCAAAAACATGGTTTTCCACCGCCGCTCTTAAACGTTCGGCGATTTCCATTCCCAGCTCGGTGTCATCCTTGGATGCCGGCGCCAGGATCACGAATTCCTCGCCGCCGTATCGGAAGGGCATGTCCTCGAAGCGGATGTTTTTCTGCAGAACTTCTCCCAGTTGGACCAGCACCTGGTCACCCGCTTCGTGGCCGTGGGTATCGTTCAGCTCCTTGAAGTTGTCGATATCCAGGATCAGCAGAAAAAACGATTCGCTGGCATATTTTTCGTGCCGGACCGTCAGTATATCCAGCTTGTTGAGCAGATGACGTTTGGAGTACAGGTCGGTCAGGCCGTCGGTAATGGCCATGTGATACAGGTGGGAGTTGGCCAGTGAAATGGCGACGTGATTGGCCAGGGCCGGAATAATCGCCCGTTCATGCTTGGAAAAACTCTGGCCCGAGACTTTCTTGATGCAGATCAGTCCCATGGCCCTTTTGTTGTAAAGGAGCGGAATCAGTAATCGTTGAAAGTCGTCCTTGAATTGGTGGGTGAGGTACTCGCCCCGCTGCCATTCCAGGAGTTCCTTCCTTTTGACGACGGTACTTAACGACAGATCGGCGGCCTCCAGGCAATAGACGAGATGTGCCAGCCTTTTTTCGTCCTTGACCCGCCAGATAATATCAAAACAATCTTTTTTCTTCCTGTGCGGCACCACGAGACCGCCCTGTTCGGCCTCGAAGATTTCACGCACCAGTTCGACTATAATCTTTAGCAGTCGCTCCCACTCGAGGGTTTCGCTTACCTCGCGAACGATGGAGTAGAGAATGGCGGTTTCCTGGTTTTTCCCCTTGATCTCCTGAATGAAACGGTTGATCGCCCGGCTCATGACATTGAACTGGTCGGCCATGTAGCCGAATTCAATGCTGCTTGACTCTTCCACCCAGAAATCGAAATTGCCCGATCCCGCCTGGGTGAAGCCCTCCATCAGTCTTTTGATCGGCTTGTGGATGAATTTGTCGATGGTCAGCCAGAGCACCACGCCGATTGCCAGGAAGGTCAGCATACCGGTGAGGAAAATGCGGAAGGATACGGTCTTCAGAATGGCAAAGGTGCGCGATAAATAAATATCATAGATCAGGACGCCGAGAATTTTTATGGACTCCGGATGGCATTGCTGACATTTCGGTTCATTGTTGATCTTGATGACATTGCGCAAGAGCGGTCCGTTTTCTCCTTCCATGAGAAGATCGGTTTTTTTGGGGGGAGCCATGTCCCCGGCGCGGTGACAGGCGATGCAATTCGGCGAGGTTAAAGGATCGAAGATCTTTCCGCGCATGGCTGGGTCGCTGCTCACCGTCACTCTGCCGGCGGGGTTGATGATGCTGATCCGTGAGGGGGGCTTGTGGATGGCGGCGATCTCGTTAACCGCGGTTTGGATGGCGCTCTGGTTGTTTGTCATCATCGAGTTGCGCAGGGATTTTTCAATGATGCGGCCGCCACTGGCGGCCTCGTCGTTGGCCATGTCGATGAACTGATCGCGCTCATAGGTCCAGGTGCCGTACATGGCCGCGCCAATAGAGACTGTCAGGACCAGGAAGAGCGCCGCGGATATTTTAAAACGCAGTGATTGAAAATGTTCGCTGAGTCGTTCGATCATAGGAAAACGGCAGTGGCCGACCCCTGGGTCATGGGTTGGAGGAATTTTCGGGTAAGCGATCACAGGGTACCGAATCTGCTGTGTTAACCGTTCAGCAGCACCACATCTTCGGACGATCGGCCCGGCTTCCGTACATGAGGTACGCGGCGCCGGTCAGCTTGTCCAAATCTGCGGTTACTGCTAAACGGTTACAGTCCGGCGGTTTTTGGTTACTTTGGCGACGGCCCCGGTGAACGGATAAGTGTTATCGGCAGCTCATGTACATCGGTACACATCGCAGGGTGATGCCTTGCATCTCCACCACCCTGTAATCGCCTACCGGCTGGGAGATTGGCCAATCATAGGCGGCTTATCCCGTTGATCTGCTACATTTTCGGCTTCCTTGAAAACCGGCTGCGTAGAGTCATTAATCTTATCCTAGTCTGAATTATCAGTCGTTGTCAACCTGTCGGTTTGCCCGGACTTTCAGGGCTCCGATAAGGGACGATCCGCCGGGTGCGACGCGGTTTTCAGATCAGGGCTCATTTTGAGGATGATCAGAAGGATGCCGAGCAGCCAGGGCAGGGTGATCAGGTTAACCGCTTCCCAGCCGACATAAAAGATTAACGCCCCGGCGGACAGGGAGGCGGTGGCCTGAAAGCCGTAAACGGTAAGATCGTTGACGGCCTGGGCCTTGAAACGTTCCGACGGGCGGTAGGTTTTGGTCAATAAGGTGGTTCCGCCGACAAAGAGGAAATTCCAGCCGACTCCCAATGCGACCAGGGCAAACCAGTAATGGGCGAGATGACGGTCGATCAGGGCGACAACCACGCATAATCCCATCAGAATAATGCCGCTGATCATGGTTTTGCTCAGCCCGAAACGATCGATCAGCCAGCCGCTGAAAAAAGAGGGAACAAACATGGCCAGAACATGGCTCTGGACTACCCAGGCGGTATCCGCCAAGGAAAAGCCATCAATCACATGCATGCTGACCGGGGTGGCGGTCATGATAAAGGTCATGCACCAGTAAGCCGAGAGTGCGGCCAGGACGGCGGTCAGGTACAGGGGCTGCAGGATGACACCCTTCAGCGGCCGCCTGCTTCCGGCAGCGGCGGCCTCGAGGGGCCGCGGAGTGATTAAAAATGACATTATCGCGATGTTAAGCAGATAGAAGCCGGCCAGAGCGGCGAAGGAACCGCTATAGGGCCCAAACGGCAGCCAGTCCCTGGAATTCTTGGCCAGTTCCGGACCCAGAAAGGCGGCGACGATCCCGCCGACCAGAACCAGGGAAACGGCCCGACCGAGGTATGATTGGGCGACACTTTCGGCTGCGGCGAACCGATATTGCTGAACGAAGGCCATATTGGCGCCGATCCCGAGAGTTGCCAGGCAAAACAGCTGGAAACTTTCTTGGTGGATCGCATAGACCCCGGTAAGGGAGGCAAGAAGGGCGATGGTCATTCCTAGTATAAATCCGGATCGTCTGCCGATTCTGCCCATCAGGAGGGCGGCCGGAACGGTGAATGACGCGCCGCCGATGACCATCAAGGCCAGCGGCAGGGTGGCCCATGATTTATCCGGAGCCAGCTCGGCGCCGATGATGCCGCCTATCAGAATGATCATCGGCGCGGCCGACATGCCTAGGGCCTGGCTCAGGGCCAGGACGAAAATATTGCGATTCATTTGCTGATTTCTCTTGGCTCGGGATGTTACGGATTCAGGAGGAAGCGATCGGGGAGAAAAACGGCTGTCCGGTTATTTCCAGAACTGCCACCATTTTTTTTCTTTATAAAGGGTCCGGTCCGTGTTGAGGTGATTACCGACATAATCGAAACTATCGAGTTCCCAGTAAGTTTCGAGGTTGATCCGGGGAGGATCGTTCACCTTGTTAAGAGTCACTTCGGTCAGCTTTTTGTCGAGCCGGATCATACTGGTCACCAGTCTCTTCGCCTGATTCAGGTCGGGCGACTCCAGGAAAAAATTCTGATAGAAACCGTAACGGGCGATTTCGCCGTCGCGTTTCAACAGGAAATTCTGGCCGTGCATTAACAACCGATATTTTTTCATCCGCCTGACCGTTGGTTTAATCGATTTTTTTTTGGATTAATTGCAGATCCGCCCAGCTGCCCTTTTTCATTTCGGGGTTCTTTAACAGAAAGCCGGGATGAAAGGAAGGGATTAACGGGATACCGTGGAAATCATGGAGCTTGCCCCTGAACCGGAACAGTGATTGATTGTTGCCGGTAAGGGTCCTCGCGGCCAGGGGGCCCATCGTGCAGATGATTAAAGGGTTGACGGCGGCAATCTGCCGGGCCAGGAAATTCAGGCAGGTCCTGATCGCCTCGGGATTCGGCTCTTGGTTCGTTGGTGGTCTGCATTTGACGATGGAGGTCAGGTAGACCTGGGAGCGGTCAAGATTAATCGCTTTCAACATTTTATCCAGAAGTTCACCCGCCTCTCCGGCGAAGGGCAGACCGCTTGCCTCCTCGGCCGCGGTCGGATGGTCTTCGATGATCAATAGCCTGGCCTCGGCGGAGCCGCAACCGGGTACGAGTCCTCGGCGATTTTCGTGCAACTGGCAGCGGCTGCAATCTTTTATATCCTGATATATCTCGGCCAGGGGCTGGTTAACGGCCGAGGCGGGGGCCGGAACGTATAGCGATCCACTCCGGCCGCCGGCCGCCGATTTTTTGGTGACGGGGGGGGCGATCCGCGGCGGAGAGGGCGGGGCGGGGCGATCGGTTAAGAATTTCTCGATCCCGGCGGTCAGGGGGATTTCGCCTAAACCCATTCTTTCGTGAAAATGCAGGGTGTTCCGGGCCTTTCTCAGGAGTTTTTTGATTTCATGGCTCATCATCTTATACTGATAATAATCGGCAATCGGTCTCGCCGCAATAACTGTGTTTGTCAAGATCGCTGAACTCGCAAAGAGTCACGGGATAGGGTGCGTAACCGAAAATTAATAACAATTTACGAGCACTTTTTGATTTTTCAGTTTATGAAATTTTATTATAGTCGTTTCGATCATTTTGCCGTTTTTATCCCCAAAAAAGCCGCGAAACGAACGGGCAGAGCTACTTGTATCCACAGGGCATAAGTTTTGTTTGTACCCTGAAGGGCATAAAAACAGACAGGCTGTTCAACTCAGCTTTGTACCCACAGGGCATAAGTTTCGTTTTGAGCAGACAAGCTGCTCAACTCAGCTTTAATTCATGGGTTTGCCTTGCCCATTTAATCGATCGGGTTTTTGCGACTCCATCAATTTTTTGTTATTTGTCTAGCCGGATAACCGCCTTTTAGCGGGGGGTGTACCTGGTGCAAGTGAAGAGGGGAGCAACCATGCTTTACGGTCTTTTGGCGACCGTCATTATCCTTTTATGGCCGACTTACGTCCTGGCCGTGCAGGGACATGGCGGCGCCGAGGGTTTGGTCGCTCATCAGGGCGGCCATTTGTTTTTTGTCCTGGGGATCGGCTATCTTCTCTATAAAATCTACAGGAGCCGCTTCCACGATCGCGGCTGGATCGAATTCAAATCCTTTCTCTGGCTGCTGATTTGCTGGAATCTGCTGACTTTCACCGGCCATTGGATGCGAGAATTTCTAGAGCCGGGCAAATTGATAAAGGATGAAGGCCTGACTGTCGGGATGACCATCGACGGGGCCTGGGATCTTCTTTTCTACCTGACCCGGCTCGATCATCTCCTGCTGGTGCCCGCTTTTTTGCTGTTGTTCCTGGCCCTGCGGAAATGGAGGCGGCAACCATGATCATTTCCTGGACGCCGGTTCTTTTCGTGGATATGGCCGGTTCATTGACCACCTTCCTCCTTGCCCTGTTTTGCGCTTATTATTCCTTTAAATGGCATAGGGCTCAATCCAACGATATCTTCCGCCATTATGTTTACCTGCTGACCGTTACCTTTGTGCTGTTTGCCGTGTCGCGTTCGGTTGGCCACCTGCTCAGGGGTATTCTGCAATTAACCGCGCGTAACGATCTCTGGTTGACGATTTCTCCCTTCAGCGGGGCCGTTAATACGATGACTTTCGTGATCATCGCCTCCTTCAGCCTCTATTTCAATCGTCTGCAGAGGGTTCATAATGAAGTGGAGAAGTATAAAACCGGTCTCGAGGATCTTGTCGAGGAGAGAACCAGACAACTGGCGGAGGCCAATGTCAGCCTGGAGACCGTACTGAACAGCGCCAACCCGATATGCATGATGAATCTCGATTGCGAGATGCTCAAGGCCAACAAGGCATATTACGAGATCTGGCCTAAAACCGCCGGTCGGGGAAGGTATTTGAAATGTTTTGAGTCTCGACCCGGCCCGTCGTGCCACACCCCGGCCTGTCCGGTTGACCAGATTGCCGCCGGCAGGAAAGAGGTGGTGAATCAGTTTTCCAAGGAACTGCCCAGCGGCAGGTCCGGAGAGTTCATCGTCACCGCCAGGCCGTTTCACGATGCGGGCGGCAATCTGGTCGGAATTGTCGAAAGTTTTCAGGATATTACCATCCAGACCGACGCGACCAAGCAGCTGCTTGCCGAGCGGGAGCAGCTCAGGGTGACCTTGCGGAGCATCGGCGACGGGGTCATCACCACCGATACCGACGGAAATATCGTCTTGATCAACAAGGCCGCCGGAGAGATTACCGGATGGACGCAGTCCGTGGCGGTGGGCCGAAAATTCGACGAGGTCTTAAACTTTATCGACAGGGATTCCGCCGTCAGCGCCGAAAATTGGCTGAAGGAAATCTGTTACCAGGATTCCGCCTCCGCGGGCGCCCCCAAAAGATTGAAGAAGAAAGACGGTTCGATAAGGCTCGTTTCCGAAAACGGTTCGTTCATCAGGAACATGGAAAGCGAGGTTATCGGCGCGGTCCTGGTCTTTCGGGATGTTACCGAGAAGAGCAAGACCGAGGAAGAGTTGGCCAAAATCAAAAAACTTGAATCCCTTGGGGTTTTGGCCGGCGGGATTGCCCATGATTTCAACAACATACTGACCGCCATAATGGGTAATATCAGTCTGGCCTTACTCCGGACGGACAGCAGCGATGAAAAACATCAACTGCTCTCTTCCGCCGAGAAGGCCTGCGGACGCGCCAAGAATTTAACCCACCAGCTCCTTACCTTTTCCAAGGGCGGCGAGCCGATCAAGAATATTGCGACAATCAAGGAGATAATCGAGGACTCCGCCGACTTCGTCCTGCGCGGCAGTAATGTCCAGTGCGATTACATCTTTGCTGAAGATCTCTGGAGCGTTGAAGTAGATAAAGGCCAGATCAGCCAGGTCGTCCAGAATATTATCCTGAACGCATTGGCCGCGATGTCCGGCGGCGGCACGATCACCGTTATGTGTGCCAATCATTACAACCCCAGGGACACCGCCGTTCTCAAGGCCGGATCCTATGTGGAGGTCAGTATCAGGGATCAGGGCGCCGGAATTCCCGACGACCAGCAGGATAAGATATTCGATCCGTTTTATACCACCAAAACGACGGGCAGCGGACTCGGCCTGGCCATTACCCATTCTATCATCAATAATCACGGCGGCCATATCGAGGTCGATTCGAAACCGGGAGAGGGAGCCCTCTTCACCTTCTATCTGCCCGCCTCGGTGGAGACCCCCATCCCTTTTGAACATCGTGAGCCGGTGGAAGCTGGACCCGCCGGGGGAAAAGGTCGGATAATGATCATGGACGACGACGACATGATCAGGGAGCTTGTCATCAACATGCTTAGCAGCTTCGGTTATGAGGTTGTCGCCGTCCGGGATGGGGAGGAAGCCGTCCGCTTATATCGGCAGGAGATGACCCAGGCCGAACCGATTTCGCTCGTTATCATGGATCTGACCATCCCCGGCGGCATGGGGGGCAAGGATGCGGCCCGGGAGATCCACAAGATCGATCCCGATGCCAAGCTTATCGTGGCCAGCGGTTATTCCAACGATCCGGTCATGGCCGGTTACCGTAATTACGGATTCAGCGCGGCAATGAACAAGCCCTTCAAATTGAAGGATCTTAAGGATGTTGTTCGCAAGGTCCTTTCCTGACTGTGTTTCACAAGAATCCAGAAGCCAGTAGTCAGAATCCAAGAGAAAAGCTTTAAAATCAGTCATTCCGGCTCCCGGCTCCCGGCTCCCGGCTCCCGGCTCCCGGCTCCCGGCTCCTAACTCCCGGCTTCTAACTCCCGGCTCCCGGCTCCTGGCTCCTGGCTTTTCTTGTCATGACAGCAAACATACCATAAGACAAGCCAGAAAGTTGAGTTTACAACGGCACTTCGACTTCCAGTTCGGTATCGGGCCAGAAGCGGCGTCCTCTTTTCAATCCGACCACAACCTTTTCGCCTTTTTCCTTGTAGAACATGATTATTTTCAGTTCTTCAATACTGTCGACGGGCTTACCGTCCAGATTGAGGATTATATCACCCGGTTTTATTCCGGATTTGCCGGCCATGCCGTGGGGTGAGACTTTGTCGACCAGGACCCGGCCCTCCTCCTCTTTGAGGACGACGCCCATGAGTGCCGGGGGCGGCAGTGTGGCCGGCGCCGAAAAGAGCAGATAATCGGCGGTCTCGGCATCCACTTCAAATTGTTCGACATTCAGGATGACCGCCTGTTCGACTTCAAGGCGCCGGGCGACTCTGGGGGGAATGGCGTTTTTCTTGCTGACGTGGCCGCGACCGGCGATTACCGCCATCCGGCGGTCGGGGTTGTCGGCGAGGTAGCCGGCGATTGTATCGGCCATGGTTTCGTCCCATATGGATTGAGCATGGAGGAACTGGTTGAGCCGGTCGGCCTGGTTGTTGTGGCCGTTATGCATCCTGAAAACCGAGCTGATCCGGTTCCGGTAGTCGGGCATGGAAAGGTCGAGATCCTCGGGGATCGTGGCGAGCTCCTCCTCGCTAAGACCTTCCAGGCCCGTTTCCCGGTAAACTTTGCTGACAATTTCCTTGTCCTGGTTGAGGGCGATCACCGGAATTCGGTTCAGGCGGGCGAAGTTGATGATCGGTTGGTACAGGCGGTAATCAAAACTCCACTTGACCAGGTAACGGCTTTGCCGCAAAAATTCCTCTTCATCGATGCTCTGCTCGATAACGTATCTGTCCAGGACGTCCTGGTCCTCCCGGGAGAACATCTCCATGCCGATGGCCAGTTCGGGATTCTGATCGTACATGGCCCGGATCACCCTGACCTGCAGGAGATGATCTTCGTAACGGGTGTGGCTTTCGCCGAGGTAGACCACCCGCAATTTTTCCAGTTGTTCGATGATCCCGTCAAAGGACAATTTGTCTTCGATCCTGATGCCACCGGGGGGCGGGTCGATGGTGAAGCGCTGACCCTCCTCGGTCGGATTGATCTTTTTGGCGACGGGCCGCCCCTGTTCGAAGTGCAGATAGCTGTACTTGCCGTAATGGCTGATCTTCCGGGCCGCCGCGAGGACTTCCTCCTGATCGGCGGCCGAGACCAGAACCGCGCTTAACGACGGGTTAAGCGGGTTTGCCCTGATGTCGACGGTCATGCCGGAGTCGGGGTGGTCGGGCCGGGCGAACAGGTTCCGCGAGGCCGACGAGGAGAGGCCGAGGAAGATGACGGCGGACTCGGCGATCTTCTGGTTGCTGACTTCATCCGCCGGGACAAATTCACAACCCATCTGTTCCAGCAGGGCCAGGAGGGGGGCGAAGATTTCCCGATCCTGATTCGGATCGATAACCGCCAGTTTCCTGGCGGCGCCGGCAAAGCGCGACCAGACATGGGGATATTCCGAGTCGGCGAGGCTCCGCATCAGATCATAGTTTTCGTCGATGATCAATTGGCGCGGATTGGAGGTCAGGGGAATTTCCACCTCGGTATCCCCGGCCTCGGTCTTGATGGTCCGGGTAATCGTTTCGAGATCGGTGACCACGGTCAGGGGAACTTCGAGCCGGTAGGGATTGTCAGCCCCGTTTGCCTGATGCAGGTTGAAGCGCATAATCGGCCGGCCCTCATGCCGGTCCAGCTTGAAATTCTTGATCTGCAGGATCGGCAGATCGGCCCTGGTCAGCCATTGGCTGAAGAAATCGTCCAGGCTGGCGGCGTCTGCCTGTTCAAAGCTGTCGATCAGATTTTGCCAGTCCGCTGCACGGTGCTTGAAACGACGGTGAAAATCGCGGAGGCCTTTGATGAATTTCTCTTCGCCGATTCGGTTTCTCAGCATATGAAAGATCATGGCGGAGCGGGTATAGCCGACCGCCCGCATGGTCTCCTGACCTCGGAGCAGATGGCTTTGGGCCCCGGCGAAATCCTCCAGTGTTATCTCGTTGTCGGCGTGCACATAGCTGAGATATTTGATCAGCTGGTCCTTCCTGAATTCAGCGCCCTTGCCTTCTTCCCGCATGTACTCGGCATCGGCCAGCAGGGTGACCAGCCCTTCCGACCAGTTGCCGCCGACGGGGGCGGTGCGGACCGAGTTGCCGAACCACTGATGCAGGGTTTCATGGCCCAGAGAGGTCTCGGTTATAAACGGCAGCCTGATTACCGATTGGCCGAGAACGGTAAAGGTCGGCATCGAATAGCCGGTGGGCAGAAGATTCTCAACCACGCTGAACCGCTTGTAGGGAAAAGGGCCGATCAGTTTTTCGTAGCGGTCCAGATATTCGAGGGTTTTGCGGCGGTATTCGGGCGCGAGCTCCCGGTCCTCGGCGAGGAAATAGGTGTAGAGCTCACGGTTGTCGCCAAAAGCGGTTTTTTCGACGATAAAGGGGGCGGCGATGAAATTGATCCCCGCCAGGGGATGCCCGAAGGAAAAAGCCACGGACTTGTTCCCGTTGTTTTCCGTGGTGGAGATTTCTTCCGCCTCGGAAATCGCCTCGAAATTTTGCGGGATTACGGCGGTAAGCTGGAAAATCTGGTCCTGGTGCAGGTAGGGATGCCAGAGATTGGTAAGGGAGATGCCCGCGGGGGTGATCATGTCGCCGACCGGCGAATTGCCGGCGCCGGAGAGGTCCAGTTTGTAGGTGACCTTCACCGTTCTGGGAAGAGGGCTTGCCGCGAGGGTCAGTTCATGATCGGGATCGGCGAAATAGGCCTGGTCCCGGTCGTTGAGCTCGACCTCCTGATCGTTAATCCAGATCCCGGTGACGATCAGACCCGGAGTGTGATAAATCGCCTCGCCGTCGGCCGGAATTTCCAGGACGGAGGTGCCCAGCATGACTGCCTGGTCGAGGTCGAAGGAAATATGGAGTTTGTGGACCGGCGGCCTGGTCGAGGCGTGGGCCATGGCGGCGCTCAGGAGAGTTGCGGCACACACGGCAAGCACGGTTCTAAGTGTTTTCCTGATGGCGCCACTCTTCAAGGGATTTGCGGGCTTGTTCGGCACGGTATTGTCCTCTTTGTTTTTTCGGCATTCGCAGTTTGACGGCCGGGAATAGTCCGAAATTAATATTTGAAGGTTGAAATCGTTTCGGCTCGCCGTCGGTCAGATGACGGATCAAGGCCCCCAGGGCGGTGTCGGCCGGCGGTATCAGCAGTTCGAGGCCGGCTGCCATTCTGGCCGCGTTGAGTCCGGCCAGCAGCCCCATGGCGGTCGATTCCACATAGCCCTCCACCCCGGTAAGTTGTCCGGCCAGGAGCAGGTCGGGCCGCTTTCGAGTCTGGAGGGTGGGGCGCAGGACTTTCGGGCCGCAGACAAAGGTGTTTCGGTGGATGCTGCCCATCCTGGTGAATTCGACCCGGTCCAGGCCGGGGATCAGCCTGAAGACTTCGCGCTGGGCCGCATAGGTCAGTTTGGTCTGGAAGCCGACCATGTTGTAGGTCGTGCCTTCCCGGTTTTCCAGGCGGAGCTGGACCACGGCATGGGGGTCCCGGCCGGTGCGGGGGTCGGGCAGGCCGACCGGTTTCATCGGTCCGAACCGCAGGGTGTCTTCGCCCCGTTCCAGCATGATCTCGATGGGCAGACAACCCTCGAAGTATTTTTGTTCCTCGAAGGCTTTAAGGGGGACCTTGTCACCTTCGGCCAGGGCGGTGATAAAGGCGTGGTACTGTTCCCGGTCCATCGGGCAGTTCAGATAATCTCCCGGGCCTTCGTCGTAGCGGGAGGCCCGGTAAACGATATTCATATCGAGGGAGTCGGCGGCGACGATCGGGGCGATGGCATCGTAAAAGGCGAGATGTTCCCGGCCGGTAAGTTCGGCCAGGGAAGCGGCCATCTCGCCCGAGGTCAGCGGGCCGGTGGCGAGAATAACCGGGTGTTCACCGGCCGGGGGCAGGGCCGGCAATTCTTCGCGGCGGATGGTGATTTGCGGATTCTCGTTAACGCGGCCGGTGATGAATTCGGCGAATTTTTCACGGTCGACGGCCAGGGCTCGGCCGGCCGGAACCTGGGTCGCACGGGCCGCCTCGATTACCAGGGAGTTAAAGCCCGCCATTTCCTCTTTTAAGAGTCCCACCGCCGAACCAGGGTCATCCGAGCGCAGGGAATTGCTGCAGACCAGCTCGGCCAGATCCGGGGAGGAATGGGCTGGACTGAATTTGCGGGGCTTCATCTCGTAAAGGGTGACCTTGCAGCCTGAACGGGCGGCCTGCCAGGCCGCTTCGCATCCGGCCAGGCCGCCGCCGATCACGGTTATTTCATTGTCGGATGTCAATTCAGTAAATTCTCGGATTATGTTTAGATTCCAGCTGGGGCAAACTTGACAATTCGCAAAAAAAACCTGGGATGGCTAAGGGCAATTTGCCGGCTCCAGGGTGATTAATCGCAATAGCTCATACTACTATAATCATCGGATGAGTTTAACCATAAAAAAACCGGTCTTACCCGATAGAAGGCAAGACCGGTTTTCTTGAACGTCGGCCGGGTTAAAGGAAATTCATTCCCCTGGTTCCGCTGATTTCAGATTTTCAGCTCCGCCTTGATCGCAGCGACCACCGCGTCGCTTGAAGTGCCGGTGACGGTCTTCAGCAGGCCGGAGTTTTTGTAATAACCGGCCAGGGGTGCGGTTTTCTCGTTATAGGTGTCGAGCCGGTGGCCGATGGCCGTTTCGGTCTCGTCGGCCCGCTGGATGACGGCGCTGCCGCATTTGTCGCACTTGCCTTCGACCTTGGGGGGCATGCTCTTGACATTGTAAATCGCCTGGCAGTCCGAATTCTCGCAGGTCCGTCTGGTGCAGAGCCGGTCGAAGATCACGTCCCGGGGCACGTCGATATCGACGACCATGTCGAGTTTGATTCCCAGTTTGGTCAGGATCTCGTCAAGGGCCTCGGCTTGGGGAATGGTGCGCGGAAATCCGTCCAGCAGGAAGCCCTTGGCGCAGTCGGGCTCCTGGAGGCGGTTTTCCATAATTCCCATGATCAGGGCGTCGGGGACCAGGTCGCCGCGATCCATATAGCCCTGGGCTTCTTTGCCCAGCTCGCTGCCGGCCTTGACCGCGCCGCGCAGGATGTCGCCGGTTGAGATCTGGACGGAACCGTCGATTTCGGTCAATCTTTTTGCCACGGTGCCTTTGCCGGCGCCCGGCGCGCCGAGAAGTATGAGTTTCATGATAAACCTCCTGATATATTTTATTATAGATTCGGTGTCGATAACTGGCGAAGGGTCGACAATATAACCTATTTTGGTTGGGGTGCACAGGTAAAAAAGTAAGCGATTACAGGGTACCGAATCTGCTGTGTTATCGGCCTGCTCATGTACATCAGTATACATCGCAGGCCGATGCCTTGCATCTCCGGCACCCTGTGATCGCTTACCGGTTGTGAGATCGGCCAATCCTGGGCGGCTTATTCCGTGATCGGTTACGTAAAAAAAGTAATTTCAGGTTTGTCGATGCAGAGTTTTTTAAAGCTGAGTTGAGCAGCTCGTCTGCTTTTATGCCCTTCAGGGTGCAAACGCAGCCCCCTACCGTAGGAGCGGCTTTAGCCGCGAATGGTCGCGGCCGCGAAACAGGGGGATTTCGCGGCTGAAGCCGCTACACTGGACCTGGGAATTCGCTTCCCCTGAGTCGGGAAGTTACTTGCCACGTCATTGCGAGGAGCGAAGCGACGAAGCAATCCAGTATTTTCAACTGGTTAGGTGCTCCTGGATTGCTTCGCTGCGCTCGCAATGACTATTTTTTTGTCCTTTTCGCGAATGCATCAAGAATCATTTCCGCTTTCGCAGACAATTCCACAGACCGTGGAGAATGCGGACTTCGCGGCTGTCCAGTTCGGTGCGGCCGAAGATCCTCCGGAAGGTGTGGAGGATGTGATCGGGATTATTTTCCTTGAAAAAGTTGAGTTCCGAAAGGGCCGCGCGCATATGGTCCAGCATGGACTCCACCTCCGCGGCCGGAGCCGGCAGCCGGTCGGCGGGCGGCCTCTCGCTTTTCCCGGAGGAGATGCGGTAGATCTCGTAGAGACAGATATTGACCGCCTGGGCCAGGTTCAGCGAGGCGAGGTGGCTGGAGGTCGGGATGGTGATGAAATGGTGGCAGCGGTCGAGCTCCTCGTTGGTCAGCCCCTTGTCCTCGCGGCCGAAAAGCAGGCCGCAGCGGCATTCGGGATTGCACGAAGATACGCGCCCGGCCGCTTGATCGGGAGTCATAAAGGTCTCCCGGTAGCGCTTGCCGAAACGCCTGGTGGTGCCGAACAACAGATTGAGATCGGCCACGGCGCTATCCAGATCCGGGAAAACCCGGGCCTTTTCGAGGATATGGCCGGCCTTCACCGCCATAAGCTGCGCCGCTTCGCCGAGATGGTCGGTAAGGGGATTGACTAGGCGCAGCTCTTCGCAGCCGAAGTTCAACATGGTCCGGCAGACCGAGCCGATATTCAGGGCGCCCTGGGGTTCGACCAGGATTATGACTGTTTTGCCGGTTACCATACTTGATCAGCTTTTTAGTAATGAAATAAATAGATAAAGGTGATTTTACCGATGGTCGCCGTCGTGGATTTGGAAAAGACTTTCCGGCTAGCCGTACTATTCACTATCGTTTCCTGCCTATCTGCCAGGACTCAGTAGGTTTTAAAAAGACGAATCAGTCTTCTTCTAAGCAGTTTGCCAGTCAAGATCAAAGGGTGAATAAGCGGCTGCAGCCATCCGATTTCGGATATTTCAAGCAGACGATAATAAAATGCAAAGAAAACCCTATTGGGACAATAAGTATCGAATTCGCGGAAAATCCTCAATATCTCCCGGAAACGATCCGGATTGTCGGAAAAGGTTTTCGTGTCGCTGTGTAGTCTGTTGTTTGCGATAAACTTTGTTATTTTATAAAACCGGCAACCATCGTTGTATGCGTTGATCCACAATTTCCAATCCATCGCATAGTGATAGCTTTGGTCGATTCCATACTTTTCCCATACACGTCTTGTGAAAAGGCAGGAAGGCTGGGTGATCAGGTCATGCTCCGGTAGGATGTGCAGTTTTTTCTGAAATGAGTCGTTGTCCAGCTTGTTGATCTCGGATGGACAGTCGAGCCGCTTTCCATCTTCGTCTATGCAGTAAAAATTTCCTACCACCAAGTCTGCTTCCGAGGATAAAAAAGCGTCATGGACCGCATCCAGACATTCGTCATCCACGAAGGTATCGTCGCTGTTCAACCAACCGATTATATCTCCGGTAGATAAGGAAAAACCCTTGTTCAGAGCGTGGGATTGTCCTTCGTCTGGTTCGCTTTTCCAATGGAAGGAAAAAGAGCGGCACTTGAAATGGAACTCTTGCTCCCTGTACAATTTTTCATAGCGCTGTAGGATTTCCAGGGAGCCGTCGTTGGAGCCGGCGTCGATGACGATATGTTCGAGATCGAAGTCTCCTTTCTGTTGCCAGATCGACAACAGGGTTTTTTCGATAAAACGGCTTTGGTTGAATGAAGGGGTGACTATTGTGATCTTCATGCGGCTTTTGTTTTGACGATGGGAGGAATATCCCCTTATCTGTGAAGAATAGATGTTTCGAAAAAAATCGATCCTAATACAACCTGAATCGATTAACAATGAAGTTCCTGACTTTTTTACCCAGATGTATCAGGGGACTAATTAGATGATTCAGAAGGGGAACTTTTTTGCCGCAAAGAAGAATCAGATAGAGAAAATAGTAGATTCGATTCATACACCAAACATCATAGCGGCGGAACAATTTGAGAGCCTCCCGATATTTGCCGATCCCTCCCTTCACGGTTTTGGCTTCCTCGTGCAACCGGTTACCGGCTGCATAGAAATCGATCTTGGAAAAACGGAATTCTTTTCGGTTAGCTTCGATCCAGAAAACCCAGTCCATTGTGAAGTGGCAACTTTCATCAAGTGGGCATCTAAGCCAGACTTCGCGGCGGAAAAGGGTCGCTGGTTGGAGGATGAAATCGTAGCAGATTAGAGAATTAAGTCTTTGTTGTAAGTCCTGATCGGTCAAGAGATTGATAAGGCACGGCTTTTTGAGAATATTGTCATGCTCGCCGATGTGATATCCATTACCTACGGCAATATCGGCCCGGTCGTCTAAAAATGGCTGCTGCAGGGCGGCAAGGCTGCCGGGGCTCAGATATATGTCGTCGCTGTTCAGCCAGCCTAGGATTTCTCCTTTCGAAGCGGCAAACCCCGTATTGATCGCATCAGACTGGCCGTTGTCTCTCCCGTGCCACCAGCTGAAGGAAAAAGACCGGCACGAATGTTTGAATTGGCCTTTTCGATAAAGGTCATCGTATTTGCGAAGTATTTCCAAGCTGCCGTCGGTCGATCCTCCGTCCGCGACAATGTGCTCTAGATCGAAATCGCCTTTTTGGTTCCAGACCGACAGAATGGCTTTTTCCAGAAAACCGACCTGGTTATAGGAGGGGGTTATAATGGATATCTTCATATATAAAGTATTTTTGGAGTCCGTTAAATATCGGAGAATAACTGGATGATTTCATGTGCGTCCCTTGGAAATTAATTTCTTATAGATGTTCAGATAACGTGTGGCGCAATCATCCCAAGTGCCGAACTCTTTCCTTAACCAGTTTCGGGCCTGCCGGGCAATCCTTTTATTGTTTTGCGGCTCCGGTTCGGCTCGGACCATCAAGATATCGAAAACCGCCCCGGTCCCACCAGGGAATCAGGAGTCAGCATTTGATGGTGATTTCTCAAACACCAGATTTGACTATAACTCGAATTAACAACAATGATTTCGTAAACTTTTCATGCTTCAGACGTTAACCAGGGTAGGGCGGTCATGTTCATTAAGCAAGAGCAAACTCTCTAGTCCTCAAGATCAAAATCTGGTCTTCTTTTTTCTTAATCTTGTTTTCCAAAATGCTGGATATTAACTCAATATATCTTTATATAGTTCTAAGTATTGTTCAGCTACTACTTGACTATCAAATTTGCGCATGACTTTGTCGCGGGCATTTTGAGAGAGTTCGATGTAGTTTTTTGCTGATAGCACCCACTCAATGCCATTTGCAAGATCGTCAATATCAAAAGGTTTCGCGAGGTAACCATTGGTAAGGTGATCCACAACATCTAATAACCCGGTTGCTCCAAAAGCAACAACAGGTGTTCCGCAACTCATTGCCTCTGCGGCCGTTTGGCAAAAAGCTTCTTGTAAACTCGGTACCACCATCACATCGGCCGCGCTATACAGCACACGCAAAGAAATATCATCATACAACTGCCCTAAATAATGGGTTTTGAATTTAAACCTCTGGGATTCTATTGGCTCACTGCTACCAAACACTACAAACTCAATATCATCACGTTGCAGTTTATTAAGAGATTCACTAAGCTCCTTAAAACCCTTATTAGGATCACTGGTTGCAATCATAGCACCAAACAAGATTATTTTTTTATCTTTAGGTAGATTTAAGAGGTCACGAGCTGTTCGTTGCGCAACCGGAGAAAAAACATGAGAATCCAATGGATTAGGGAGATTTACGACTTTGTTGTTTTTAAACAACGAACTTTCAGCCGCACACCTTGCCATCCACTGACTCAAGCCTATGATAGTTAGGTTCTTAACAACTCTAAAAGCCTTATGCTTTCTTTTTAAAACGCTACTGCTTAAATCACCAGCTCTGGTGGAACCAAGAACTTTACAGCCTCCACAGGATTCCTTATACGCACCACATCCTTCATCACAATGACAACCACCTGTGAACGCCCACATATCGTGCAAACTCCACACAATCGGTACGTTGATCTTGGCAATATCCTCAATCCGCATCATCCCGGCACAGATCCAATGGAGATGGACAATATCGGGATTTAGTGCATTGATCCGATCAACCATCCCCGTAAACGGCAACCATGATGGCGAAAACCTGGTTTTGGTCCGATGCTTATAAAGTTGAACAGGGATAGAATCAAGCGTAGGACGGATAATAGCCAAACCTTTTTGAATTATCGAATGCGAACCTGTAACTGTAAAATCATCACTTGTCTTTGACTGAACCAACATCTGGCTATCAACATCTGCACCAAGTAAAGACCTATGTAGCCGATAAGCCGCCCGTGCTGCTCCGCCTTGAGTGTCTGAAGTATTTACGATGAGAATTTTCATTCTATAATATTTCTGCCAATTACATTACGACTAACTTTATTAATTGTGCGAATCCAAAAAGGTTTTTTTTGATTTTTGAAATACTCTTTTATTTTCTCAACGGCCTCGATCGATTCCAGAATTTTTCTTTCAAAATTGAGAGTTTGTTTCATGTTAAGTGAATAGAAATTTTGATTTTCAGTTTTGCCGCAATGGATACCGCTGCCATCATGCCCGATATTTACCACATAACTTTGAGAAGGATTTAAGCATAAACCGCTTCTAATAAAAATTGCGGCATACCAGAAGATAGCCCAAGTATTCAGTTTACCTTGCTGATTGCCTACAACTTGACTCCAAAAAATACCACTATGACCCAGATCAAATTTTTCAATCATCTCTGAGCTGAAATTCGAGATAACTTTATCCACATCTCTTTCATAGTACTGCCAACGATCCGCCCATGTTGCCCAGCCCCAGCAATTCATTACACCCCAAAAAAACATATCATTAAGACAAATTTGTTCTATCGGATAATTCCAGCCACTAATATGCATAACCTTGGATTTGTTTGCATAAAAACTTAAAGCATCATTCATAAACCTTAAGAAGTAAGGGCTTGTCACCAAATCATCTTCCAGTACGATGATGCTGCCAAATTCATTCACAACTTCAGTGACACCCTGGATAATTGAGCTGGCAAGGCCGAGGTTTTCCTCCCTCTCAACAACACGGATCGATTTAAAACCATGAACAGTTCGCAAATAGCTTCTGACTTCATTAACTTTGTCCCTGGAAGCCTCGTCTTTCGCACCATCTGAGAAAACAATCAGATCGCTTTCCGACGCTTCTTCATTCTTAAGCAATGCTTCGACCGTCTCCTGGGTATGCCACGGCCTATTATAGGTGAATAGTGCGATGGGACTGTAATGAAGCACACGCTGTTTTACCATGCCCTTGCCTTCTCAGAGTGAGCTAAGTGTGCTCTGTTAAAGTTTAATGGCATCAACTATTAGAGATGTATAGTTAAGTTTATTGTCTTTATTTCTTTGGTCGAAACGAGAAGATCTCCAGATCATCCCTGTTTCTGGAGACCAATCAACAAAATGAAACTTCCCCTTTTGATCATACCACTCCAGCAATTTCACCTCGAATCCAGCTTTCCTGATTAATTCGGTTATTGTCTTGTAGTTGTACAAGGCCTTATGGTCATCCGAGCCATCCCCAGATCCGCCTGGTTTAACGGCATCAATGTATTGCGGGGAAGGATGAAAACCATCAGGCACGGCTATTCTGATATATCCATCACGTTTCAAATAACTAAAGCAATGTTTGATTGCCACCACAGCTTCATCTGCAGCCAAATGCTCCCATACATGTTCTGCAATAATTGCATCAACAGAACTTTCTTTGAAATATCTTGCCCATGTAAGCTCATCTAAAAGATTTAAATGCTCAATGTCTGTCGAAACCCATCCTTTCTGGGAGGTACCTCCCGCGCCTACTGTGATTTTCAGAGGTCGACGGTTCACGGCCAGACGCAAACGGAAGTTAAGCCACTTAAATTTCACATATCGAAAGCCTGCGATGAGGATCTTCTTGACCATATTATTTACGAATTTCTTGGATGATTTCATGAACACAATCTAGTTAATAAGTTTTTTTTTATTATAAATGATGGCTTGTTTTGACTATAACCATTACAAATCTTCAAAAAAACTGACATATTTATCACACAATAAGTTTGGGTCGAAATCCTCTAATGAATGTTCTTTTGCCTCATCGCCCATCTTTAAACACATCTCACGGTCACAGAGCAGTTTGTTCGCCAAATTAATTAGTTTTTCTATATCCATAAAAGGCACCAGATATCCTGTTGCACCTTCCCGTATAATGTCTCGGTTGCCTCCGACATCAAACGACACAACCGGTAGACAGCACAACTGGGCCTCTAGTATTGCCATCCCAAAGCTTTCAGAAAGGGTGGGACTCACGCATAATGAGCATGATTTTATATTAGCGATATTTTCATTATAGGGAATCTGGCCTGGAGTAATCAGATGGACATTGGAGGGCACGAAATCAAGCATTCGAGACAATTCATCCCCAATATCACCAGACATATAAAAGCCGACATCCTTTTCGTAATTGGTGGCAAGTCTCCTGATTATCTCAAAGACAAATTTACTTCCTTTAAAAATACTGCCCGCTGACGGGATGTAAACAATCGGAGTCTCTTCAGACAGCCCAATTTTCTCATGCAACAAAGACTTGGGAACCTGCTCAATCATCGCGATATCGACAAGATTGGGAATAACCGCAACCGGCCCGGAAAATGAATAGGTTCTTAAAAAGGTATCTTTCATATAATGAGATGGACAGATAACCCCATCAACCTTCGCTAAGACGATCTCTTCTAGTTTAAGCGTCCAATCAGCATCTCTCTTGGAATGGTTGCCGGTCAGCGGTTCATCAACAAAACGCGCCGGATTGTGATGTGAGATTAAAACTGTCTTGTAAGAGCTTGATTTTGGCAAAAAAACCCCGCAAGCGCCATGGTCTGGCAACACGAGGATATCAGGATTAAATCGTCTGATTTTCCGCCGCAACAAAAAACCGCCAATAGCGCCTGTAATGGCACCGGCGAACTGCCAGCCCCCTCTCCGCTGGCTAACCACCCTGAAGCCGACTAGAATGGTCATGGTCAGAAATTTTATCAGGAGGGTTGGCAGTCCTGCTCGGGAAACATCCTCTTCATTTGTTGAAAGAAGGACCCCGCCATCCCGATAGGTAAAGGCTTTGCCACAGTAGCCCCTATTTTTAAAGACACTAAAGAGATTGTAGTGACTTGTCGCAACACCACCTCCGCGGGATGGAGGGAATGAGTCGGAAACTATTGCTATTTTCATATCTTTTTCTGTCTGTCTTGGATTCATATCTTCCTCACAATCAGCATTCGCATATCTGCACATTTGCTATTCCAGCGATGCCAGACAGGGGCTTGTGCCGATCTTTCTCTGCAAACAAGATATTCACTATCCTTTATAATTTTACACTGTGGCAAGAGGATCTTTTTGATGTCGTCCCATTCAATATGATCATGTTTGAATACATGGATGTCTGAGATTTGTACCGGCACGTTTTTGACGCCGGTTAATTTCTTAAGCAGATTTTTCCATGATTTGCGTGAGGTAACCTTTGAAAATAAATTATCAAAGCTTTTACGCAAGAGCTTGAAATGCCAACTGACCTCCAGCTCAACTAAATGGTTTTCGCTAAAATCTTCCCCTAACTCATCCAGGTACCGTTGATAGTTTTTGTCTTTGCACCAATACGAAAGACAGACTTCATGATCGATATATATGATGCCGCCAGGTTTCACTACTCGCAAAAATTCTTTAATTATTTGCAAATAATCAGGGACATGGTGCAAAACAGAATACGTCGCAATCATATCAAACGAGTTGTCTGGAAATTGCGAGAGATCTACGCCATTCAATATGGTTGTCTGTAATTGATTGCCGAAATTGACTTTTTCTTTCAGGTGTTCGAGAGATTTCTCAGAGACGTCGGCAGCTAATACGTTCACATTTAAATTTAGTAAATGTGAAGTTAGATTACCTGTTCCTGATCCAAAATCCAGAACTAAGGGATTGTCTGAATTTGTTCTGATCTGAGAAACTGTCTCTTTGAGTGCTTGAGCGATCCTTCTTTGCTCAAAAGGATTGTATATCTCGGAATGGCTTGAATCGTAAGCATCAGCCAGACGATCATGCTCTTTTCGATTAAAGCTAATAATGTTTGCTGAATGATTCATTTTTCCCGATATTTAGATGTTTTTGAGAATACACTTAAATTCTTTTCTTATAAAAAAGATATGCTTTCAACATTCTCAATCCATTTTTAAACCATATTTTAATAATTTCATAAACATGCATCTTTATTGCACGAATTGCCTCTTTTGCCACTTTTGAAGTTTGTGTAGAAGAGATCCCGGTATTGTCATAGTCGGTTATCTGGATTGAAATGGTGTCGACAACCGTCTCTTTTGCAAAACAGCGGAGCCAGAATTCATAATCCATAGCTATTTCAAAGCTTGTGTTGAAATTGCCATATTTTTCGTAGAGGCTCTTACGGGTGATTGTTGATGGGTGCGGTATCCATGCGAAAAAAGGTGGCCACATAGCCCACATAGGAGGATGTCTTGTGATCTGATCGGACCCTACCCCCTTGATTTGGAATATAATTGCATTGGCACTGCTTTTAGCAAGAATGTACAGAAAGATGTCTGGATCCAATTTATTATTTATTTCATCTCCACCGTTAAGAAACCAGACCCATTCTGATTCAGCAAGGCTAAGACCCTTATTAAATGCCGCAGAAATACCAGAAGGATCCTGCCAGAAATATTCGACATTGTTATTTGATTCTGCAAGGGTTTTCACACTAGTTTTTGTTTCATCGGTACTGCTGTCGATGATTATCTGTTTTACACCAGGATGAGTTCGGATTTTTTTGGTGCTTTCGATCGTATGCGTTACGCCTGCAAGATCATTTTTAGTTACAGTTATAATGTTTAGAATCTGTGTCATTTTTTTTGATTAATTCCTCTCAGAAAGGCAATTACTTGGGTTTAATCTACAACTTCACATCAGTGAAATTTGAAATCAGCAGGAATGCGTGCATTTGGAATCCTGTTAAAAAATCAGCCACAAAGACTTGTCCAGACGATCTAAAAAGTGGAAGTAAAAATCTCCCATCTGGATTTCGTTGTGGCACAATCAACTCTCGTCACGTTGTTCGATTTATACGGATACAGCCGGGATAGTACTATTTTAAATAGCGGCATATTCCAGTTAGCTTTCAGTAACCATAGCCTGAGAATTTTTTTTTGGTATCCTGAAATCTCGCGCAAACGGTCAAGCGATTTTAGTGCTTGATCCCCATATTTCTCAATGTTTTTTGATTTCTGATTTTGATGGCACCTGAAGCCAGCTAAAGGAAGGTTTATTCCGTGTAAATTTTCGTTAAGGGCATAAAATTTACACCACAGGTCAAAGTCCCCGGCCAGACTGACGTTGCAATCAATCCCGCCAGATTTTTCCCATAAAGAACGCCGCCAGAATGTCGATTCTTGTTGAATCCAGTGACCTCCTTTTCCGTTTAAAGGAAGGTTTGCCCCATCAAGGAAAAATTCCAATGAAAATCCCGGCACCTTCGAAAAAAGAACCCAATTGCCCAAAGAGTCAATTAACCCTTGGTCTAAAGTTGTTAACCATTTCACTTCCGGCAACGTAGTGAATACATCAGCTACTGTTTGTAAGGCCCATGGACAATACATATCATCGCTATTGAGCCATGCCATGATTTCCCCAGTAGCTTTGGCAAAGCCCTTGTTGATCGCATCATATTGGCCCCCATCTTTTTCGCTTACCCAATAAGCCAAATGGCTTTCATATTTTTTAATGATTTCAAGACTGTTGTCTGTACTGCCGCCATCGATGATTATGTATTCAAGATTGGGATATCCTTGCCCAAGAATCGAACAGATGGTTTGTTCAAGAAATTCCCCCTGGTTGTATGAGGGGGTGACGATGCTGATTTTTGGCCACGGTTTACCGGATGAAGTACACGCTGGAAATGAGTTGTTGATCATTGGCAATCTGACCGAATCCTGATTATTCATCTTTTCCGGCCTTAAGTTTTTTCGAAAAGCGTATTTCTTGTACAAGAGGAGGTTCAGGACACAGGGGACTGTGTAGTTTTTTGCCCATCAGATCAAATAGCTCAGTGAGGTTTTCGTAAATATGGATTCCAGGCCAACCATGCCATGAGCGCGCCGAATTGGCATTTAGCAACAGCGGTATTCCCGCAATGAGCATTTCTGGGATTTTGGTCAGGCAGCCTGTTGTGGCGGGTTGGTGGGCGATCACACCATTGATATCACTTAATAGCATTTCAAGTTTACTCTGCTCAATTTCTCCATGCAACTGGACACCCTTGGGAATATCTATAGCTTCTCTTAATTTTTCAGTTCCATATCCGGCAATGTGAATCTCATAGGGCAGGTCCCGCTGATTCTGTTTTTGGGCAAAATGACGAACTAACTTGAGCATTCCCAAACGTGTCGGGGGATTATAGAAAGTGCCAAGTAACAGAAATTTTTTCATATCACCACAAGAACTATTGTCATGGCGATGCTTGCGCACGCTTAATAAGGCTGTTTCTGTCGCTTCAGGTGGATAGTAGGGTAAGAAATCGGCATTTATCCCATACAATCGGAGCAGCCACTGTTCCTCTCGCGAAATAGTAACAATATGATCACAAGTCGACAGAACCTTAAGCTCCTCATTAAACCATAAAGGAGATCGTTTTTTGGAAATTCTAGAAAACTGATTGGGAACCAAGGATTCCAGATTATGAGGCATGGCAATCACTTTCCAACCGGCGGCCTTTGCCAATAATGGCATGTGGTAAGACTGCGACGCGGCATATTCCCATAGAAATATCCCTGGGGCATTATCCTTAAAAAAATTTCTGAGACGAAATGATTCATGACGAAGAAATGAGATATAAGAACGATTGGTCAATGGTACCCTGAGCTTCCTGATAAGCGATAGGACTGCATAATATTCTGCAAGGAGATGCCCTCTTTCCCCTCTCTCCTGGTCTTGAAGATTTAGGTGAATCAATCCATGTCTGCGGAGAATGGATGAGATCTGCGCGGATCGCTTTTCCCCACCGTGACCATATGGATCGCATTTGAACGCCGAATTAATCAAGAGCATTTTATTAATTATCCTATTGCAAGGGATTTGATCACATCGAGGTATTCATGTCCGAAATTGGTATCTGGTTCAAGATAGTTGCCTTCTGCCCATTCATTCCACGATTTAATGAATACTATTCGCCTTTCCGATGGTCTGTTATCTACCGCCTTAATCGCATTCTCAAGATGTTTGCCAAAGAGTTCCGGGGTTGAATCCTTCAGGACGACGCCATTGCTGCCGCTTCTGGGAGTGTTATCCCAGTTGGGCAAGACTGTCGGGAAATAACATTCTTCCAAGTTGATGTCATACCTGAACTCAGCAATAAATTCCTCGTACCTAATGATTTCGGGCTTTTTGTGGCCAAGTAGATTGCTTAGTAGTCCGGTAGCCTTGTTTTTTCTCTTCAAGGCCAGCGGGGGGTGAAAGGTTGCCGAGTCGAAACCGTGATCTTCGGGCTGCCATCCTTTGTGGGCAACAGCCATCAAGTGTATTCCGCCCAAACCCTCTTTGAGGGCAAGCTCACGCCAACAATCGGTAAATTGCCTGGCATCCGGCAATTCTCCTGGTGCATAAACAAGAAATAGGGGCAAGCCATCTACCCGGATATATCTTGGGTCTTCGAAGGCGGGGAGCATCTTGTAAAAATGCTGTTTATAATCTTCCATGCCAGGATAGGTCTGTTCTACCAGAACACGATTCGGAGCACCATGCCAGACCCCTGTCCAGGTTTGGTTGGCCCAGGCAAGGCAGAAGGGAAAATCTGGTTCACCGCTGCGCAAAACCTCCTGGAATGGGCGCTCCAACAACATCTTGCCGTTGCCAAACCAGTAATGCCAATAGCAAAAGCCTTCAATGCCGTTTTCCCTGGCCAGGTCTGCTTGAGCGATACGTGTTTCGGGAACGCGCAGATCATAGAAGCCAAGATCGGCAGGGAGCTTGGGCTGAAGATGGCCCCGAAAAAGAGGCTTCGCTTTGGTAACATTCGTCCATTCCATAAACCCTTTTCCCCACCAGAGGTCATTCTCGGGGATTGGATGAAATTGAGGAAGATAGAATGCTATGGCACGTGCTTTCATATTTTCTGCCAAATATTTCTGATTACTTTCGCAGGGTTTCCTGCCGAAATTGAATTGTCTGGAACATCTCTTGTCACAACGGCATTAGCCCCAATCACACAATTCGTACCGATGGCTACCCCGGGCATGATACAAACATTCTCGCCAATCAGTACATTGTCACCAATAATTACCGGGCCTTTTGAGTAAAGTGGCTGATCGGCATAAGTTTTGCTGGGAAAGTAATCATGCGGATTTCCGTGCTGATGATCAGTTATAAGAATGTTGCTTCCGACCAGAACGTCATTGCCTATTTCAATTGAGTCAATAGCACCGATGTGACAATTTGAATTGAAGATTACCCGTTCACCAATTTTGATTTTTGGAGAAAATGTTTGCCCGCGATATTGGTCCCAAGCCTCGATTCTCAGGCCAGGTCCAGAATAAAACCCTTGTCCAACTGACAAATATTTTTGATTCTTTAAATAGAGGGGATGTTTGATGTTTGCATCTGATGCACCTGCAACGGTCATTTTGAAAAAATCAGTTGCTTCGCAATTTAGGCTTTCGAATCTGGCAGAGTAATCAGTTTTTCTGGATACCGTTTCCTTGCGAAAAGCACTCCGAATCATTTTCTTTAATTTGCGCAATAACATCCTGACCACGTAGAACCATCGTCTGTTGGACTTAATAATAGCAAATCCAAGTTTCGTGACAAATTTCAGTTTTGAATACCCCCCATGCACCGAATGCAACGCCTGCATAAGGCTTTGCCATAAAACCTCATCATCGCCAAAGTTGCTGATAAGTGCTTTTAAGGAAAAATACTTCTTAGTATATTCATCATTTGATACAACAAGGCGGCCTAGTACGGTACTACTGCGGTAGATATTCCTCTGGTAAATCCGGATACAATCCGGGTCTGCACCAAACTCCAGGAACCTTTTGCTGAGATCAAGAAAGAACACCCAACAGATGACATCCCATTGAGCAAGAAACTTTTGTTGACCCACGAAGCCAATAACCAAAGGAGTATTTATAACAGCTATCGGTTTCCCGACCAATATTTCTGCCCATATACAGGTATGTCCTCCCACGGTAATGACATCTGACAAAGCATCGTGAGATTCACAGTGGGCAAGGTACGGACCAACCTTTTCAATCCAGTCTTTACGAAGGAATATAACATTTGAGAGGAAATTTAGTGCCGCTCCAATATCGGTTAATTTAAAAACTTCCTCAAAACGGGGTAGGTATTTTTCTTTTGTTCCGTTTCTTATTAAGCACATGTGGCATGAAATGGCCTCGTCCGTTAGAATAGATGACTCCAAGATCTCCCGCCTATCCTCCCTCTCAATAGCATGAGAAACTACATGTCCTTCTACTTCAGGAAAATTTTCAAAGGATTTGAAGATCTTCTCAAAAGCATAAGGAAGCACCAGATCATCATCTCCTAAAAGCCAGACAAACTCACCGGTAGCTTCACGCGGCACAGAGAGAACATTACTGATTGCTCCAATATTTTCGCTATTTCGTACATACTTTACAGGTAATCTCTGCGCAAAAGTCTGAATTACTTGTGGGGTTTCGTCAATGCTTGCATTGTCACGAAAAACAATTTCATAGCTGCATATCGGAATCCGGGACAATGCAAGCTCCAATGTCCTTAGTTGCCTTTTAAGCAATCCGGCCCGATTATATGTCGGGATACAAATAGATAGTTTAGGGGGCATAAATCACATCAACCCTTTAAAAGAAGAATACGTGCTGCGGATTTTATCCGCTTCATCAGTGGAAGTCTTGTAGATCCCTCTTTCATTTCCTTCTTCTTTTTCATTTCGCACCGGAACTTAAAATCGTTCCGAGCCTGCTCAAGAGCATCATCGGACATGTAAATTGTTTTCAATAAATTGTCGAGGTACTCAAAAGCGAATTTATGGAGTTCTCTATCCTTTTCTATCCATGGGAGCCGTTCGATCATCTCTATATCTTGCGAAGTTACTTCTTGGTCCTTTTTTGATGCATTGGCCCTTTTGCCGTAGCTGCAATCTCGGAAGTCCTCCGGATACAGCGCCTCCAAACACAACATAGCATCATCAAAACGTTCTGTAGGAAAGATGTGGAAAGTCCCAAAATCCAGTTTAAGTAGATCTTTGAATGGCAAGGGTTTGAGGCTGCCACGAATAAACTCTTCTTGAGATACATCCAATGGTAAACGACTAAATTCTGGATCGTTGATCAGTCGGTCTAAAAACTCCGGCAAGAATAATTGTTTGGATGGATGCCATTCTCCTGTTTCAGGTATGCCCCGACAATAAAAATAGCTGGACAAAAATTTATTGACAGGATCTCGAATGAATGAAAAAGCAATTAATTCATGCCCTGGTATGGTTGGCAAACTGCTGAGTCGATAACCATGCGATGTATAACAACGAAACCGATATTGACGAAGCAGCCATTCAACTGATTCTGGGCGAAAATATTCGTAACTTGTAGGAGTGTAGGCATTTTTAAGGTCTTTTCCAAAATTAATCTTTAGGATGTCCCAAAGCAACCAACCTGCTGTTTTGGGCACATGTATATTGAAATACGTTCTTCTCTTTGTATCTGGATTTTCAAAATATTTTGAATTGCATGTAATATTCAAAAAAGCCTCATTATTTATCAAAAGTTTCCCCTTCCTTTTTTGAAATTGCGTCAATTGAAATAAAATAAAATTTTTAAACAGTTCACTTGTGACCCGCCAAAACTCTCAAGGCCAAACGGACTCTCGATGGGAAAGACACCTTCGATAGCTGATTGAGTTGCTCATACTTTTTATGACAACGCTTCCTGAAATCTTCTCGTGCTGTTTCCAGACTGGATTTACTCGGAAAAAGATCCCTTGTCAGACCATCTATGAATTCATGCGATGCAGCGACCAGTTCGTCGTCATCCGATAGCCATGGTAGTCGCTCCACAGCTGTCTTGTCCTCTTCGGTCAATTCATAGTCCCGTGTTGAAACGTTGGCCTTTCTACCGTAACTACAATCGTGAAAAGATTGTGAAAACATTTTCTCCAGGCAGATCATTGCATCATTAAATCTATCCTGTGGGAACAATAAAAGTCTCAGGTCATTAATGTCTTTGTTCACTTTTTTCATCGCGTTATTAGTGTCAGGGTAAAGCCACCTCAATTGTGGCACAGCATAGGCGAATTCCCTTTTGAATCCCGTCTTCTCCCATGCGTTGGTCAACTCCGTAATAGACATTGTTTTCGTATAGTGGTGAGGGCTAGCAACTCTGTTTCTTAGATCAAAATAACACGATATTGCTTGTTGCTTCGGATCCCGCACAATGGAAATGGAGACAAATTGATCTTTTGCGTTGCTTGGTAAACTTGTTCCTCGCAACGCATGAGAAGAAAAACACCGATGCGGCAGTATTTTAAATGCTTCCTCGATATGCCAAGGCTCGTATGAGATATCTGCATAGAACAAGTTATCGTGATACAGATTCTTCCCAAAATTATTACGCAATATTTTATTCAGCATTGTACCTGCTGTTTTGGGTATATGTAGAAATAAGAACCTAGTATCAAGGTTGTCCAACGTGTTGTATCCGTACAAAGTGTTGGTTCGCATTCTTGAGAAGTACTCCTGCTTTTTTTCAATCAAATTATTTTGTGTGATCTCATTCAATTAAAGATTGCATCTCCAAGTTTCCTTGCTAACAAAATATTAATGATATGACAAACGGAAGGTTTCAATGATCGGCTCCTTGAATAATATTTATAACTCATTACTTGTGTAATTTAACAGAAAACAGTCTGTCATTTGCAGGGGTACTGATCATCCAGAGGCTTGCCGAAAGCTAGTCGCGGTCGGCATTCAGTTGCGTACGGCATTTCTATCTCCAACAATATTGGGGCTGTCGTTGAGGTAATCTTTTCTATGGCCTTTTTTAGTCCGATTTGACTGGAAACATAGAGGCTAGTAATTCCGTAAGCAGTTGCCAATTCGGTAAAAGATGGGCAGCTATATCCAGTCTTGGTCGATTGATTCCTGCCATTGAAATACATATCCTGAAAGTTTTTCACCATGCCTAGTGAATGATTGTTCATCACAATGATGGCGACATTCAATTGCAGACGATTCAAGGTATCCAATTCCTGAATGTTGATCTGCAAGCTGCCATCTCCAGTAATGACAATGGTTTTACGACCAGAACTGAGGGCGATTCCCAGTGCTGCCGGCAATGCGAACCCCATCGCACCCATGCCCCCACTGTAGTGTGCCGCTTGGTCTCTCTCCAGGCGCAGACTCTGGGCCGCCCACATCTGGTGGTTGCCAACATCGCATACATAATCCACCGGTCGGCCTGACATTGCCTTGTTGAGCAATTTGAACATCTCACTTGGGCTTATTTCCCAGTCGTCATATTCATCCGCGGTAAATCGTGCTCTTTGGACAAGCAGTTGAGCAAGCCAGTCGGGGCGAATGTTGCGGAAAGTGTTGCCAGCAATCTTGGTGTGGTTAAAAAAAGTTTCGGCATTGCAGCAGATTGATAGATCTGCCGTAATGCGGTTGTTCAATTGGGATGGGTCGATATCAATCTGTACAATTTTAGCCTTTCGCCCAAAGTCTGCGGTATCAGACCCGGTTTGCCGCACATCTAATCTTGCCCCAATGACGATGAGCAGGTCGCAGTTCTGCACGGCCCAATTTGCTTCCCGGTTACCGTAGCTACCGATCAAATTAAAATAGTTGGCTCCTGCGACAACCCGTTCATGCCCCATCAGCGTCGAGACATAAGGAATTCCGTTCGTTTCCAAACCGTCGATCCATCCTTGCAAAGAAGGCGCCCAACGCGCGCCGCCCCCGAAGTAGATCAATGGCCGTTCAGCAGAACAGCAAAGCCCAGCCAATGTCCTCATTGCTGTTTCATCGACCTGAGGCTGTTCAGGCAATTGCAACGGTTTACACAGCCATTCTTCGACGACCGCATCCGGTATTTCCCCGCGTTGCACGTCGTTCGGGATATCGAGCAACACAGGGCCTTGCCTGCCGGAAAGGGCCGCAGACAGAGCGGCGTGCAACTCCGGCAGTAGCTTGAGCGGGTCGGTTACTTGCGCTGCATATTTCGTAATTGGGGACACCATTGGGATAATGTCCAGCTCTTGGAAACCTTGCTGGCGGATGGCACGACCTGCTTTTAACTCATTCGTATTAACCTGACCGGTAACGAACAGGCACGGCACGGAATCAAACCAGCAACTTCCGATACCGGTGATCAGATTGGTCGCGCCTGGGCCACTAGTACCCAGTGCAACGGCAATATTCTTGCCCATTGTTTGGCGTGCGACGCCTTCTGCCGCGAAAGCTGCGGATTGCTCGTGGTGCATTGATATGATGCTGAAGCGAGGATATTGCGCAAGACTGTCCAGAAGATGTGTGATCATCCCTCCGACCAGTTCAAAACAATGACGAACATGATGAGTGGCGAGAAATTTAGTGACCGCGTCGGAAGCTTTCATGATTTGTTTCCGAGTGAATATTGATAAGAGAGAAACTTTATGTGCTGAGTTGCCAATAAACAGGTCAGCGCACCATCTGGGTTAGGGATGCAACGCAGTGCGGCATTCAAAGTGAATTTATTAGAATTGCTTACCACTGATTCGGAAAGGCTCACGATTTTCTCTCCAACTCAAGAATCAGGCTTGCGTGATCTTTGCTATGTAGGAAGCAATAGTTTGTCTCGACAGTTTGTTCCGTTATTTCATCGGTCCGTCGCGCTCCCGAAAAACCGACCGCAAAGCACAGGTAGCCTAATTCGGCGAAAAAACCAATCAGGTCATTAGGGTGGTACCCGAACGGCTTTGACCATTTACGTAATAGTTCCGTGAAAACCACGGGTCTATATTTTGCTAAAGTATCACGGCCACCGCGGAAAACCAGCAATTCCGCACCTTCTACGTCACATTTGATGAAATCCGGCGCCACATTCTGATTGGCGACCCATTGATCAAGAGTGAGTGTCAAAGCTGTCACAGCCATAGCATCCGGCTCGCCTGCAACATTTTTAAGTGATGCGTTTGTTCCATTGGTCAGGGGTACAAAAAACTCGACCACACCACTGCTATCTGATAGTCCAAAGTTGTAGGTGAAGACTTGCGTTCCAACGTGGTTTATGGCGACATTGCGTTGTAGATACTCGTAACTGGAGGGCATTGGTTCAAAAGAAAAAATCTTCGCTTCGGGTAAACGTTTGGCAAATCGAACCGAATACCAACCGATATTCCCACCTATATCGAGAATATGGCGAGCATTCTCGGAAAGCATATCGATCACGCGGGTCTCTTCATGTTCATATTTGTCGAAATTCATCACTTCTAAAGGTACTACCCGTGACTCGTCGGGTGGGCAGAAAAGACTGATCCCTCCTTCCATGGCGAATAAAATGCCATCGTCTGATATGCAAATTTCCTTGACGTCAGTGGTGCGCACAATATCTACATAGTTGAAGAGTTCTCGATGGCAATCAAGAGCTTTCCTGATAAATTCAGATTTGGTAAATTTGCCTTTCTTAAACTTCGCCTTAAGTTGGGTAATATTCATGATTTGTATGCCTCGATCATTCGTTTGAATCCTTGAACCGGCTCAACCTTTGCGCGCCATCCTAAAGACTCAAGACGAGTTACATCTGGAATCAATCTGCTGTAGTTGCTTGGCATGTAGTCCTTTTCGGTGATATTAAAATGTTGCTCCACGGTAAGTCCTTTTTCTGGAAACAAGCCAACTAACATCTGGGCAAGTTCCATCACCGATAACTCCCCGGCTGGATTTGCAACATTATAGGGGAGAGTCGGAGAACCTTTCAGAAGTACATAAAACAAACCAGCCACCGCATCCGTCACGTAGCAGAATGCCCGGCTAGCCATACCGTCGCTGTTCATTGCAATATTTTCGTTTCTTATAATATTAAAAGCAAAATCGGCAAAGACTCGACCATCCTCTGGTTGTAGACCAGGCCCATAAGTATGAAAGGGCCGCACAATGAAAGTGGGGATAGCATACTGTTCATGCCATGCGACGCACATTGTCTCGCCGATCCGCTTGCTCTCCGAATAACAGGCCCGCACTGTCGCAGGGTCAACTACACCATACTGGGTTTCTGACAGGGATAAATCAACGGTTACTGCACCATAAATTTCACTGCTGCTGACAAACAGCAGACCACGAGGATCTTCCGAACGTCGTAATGCTTCGAGAAGTGCTGCAGTTCCTACTGCATTTGGCAACAAAGTCCCCACGGGGTCGCCACCGTAGAAGCGGGGACTTGCATGGCTCGCAGCGTGAATAATGTAATTTACTTGACCAATATCTGGGATCCCGATGGTGTTTAAATCCCATTCCAGAAGTTCGAAATCTGGGTTTTCCATCAGGTCCGGAAACAGTTCGCGTTCTCGACCAAGGTTGCGAACCATCGCGACTACCTTGACCGGGATCGACACCTTGCCGAGGCGATGCAGTGCAAGCAGAGTGCGAGTAAGATAACCCCCAAGAAAACCACCAGCGCCAGTAACAAGGATTCGGCAACCTTGCAAATGCTCCCAGGGAAGATCTCGATCTATAATCGTCTCAATATCCTCATTTAGAACATTGAGAAGCTTTTCCAGCATGACTTATGCCCCTAAGGAGTTTTAGAAAAAAACTCTTTTATTTTGCTTGCCGAGAATTCCAGCATCTCTTTCGTCAGAGCCGGCTGCACTCCGATCCAGAAGGTACTGTTCATCACGATGTCGGTATTAGTCAGGTCACCGCTCACGCGGTAATTGCGCCCGATCATGTAGGGCTGGCGGGTAAGGTTGCCACCGAACAACAGGCGCGTGCCGATCTTGCTTTTATCCATATATTGCAGTAATTCGACACGTTTGATGCCGGCACTCTGTTTGATGGTGATGGGGAAACCGAACCAGGATGGATCACTCTTGGGGGTTGCTTCAGGGAGAATCAGGTACTTCTCCTGGGATGCCAGCGCCTCTTTCAGGAAGGTGAAGTTCTTTTTACGAGCCTCGATGAATCCCTCGAGGCGATCCATCTGGGCAAGTCCCACCGCCGCCTGCATGTCGCTGATCTTCAGGTTGTAGCCAAGGTGAGAATAGATGTATTTGTGGTCGTATCCTTCCGGCAGATCACCCAGCTTCCAGGAGAAACGCTTGCCGCAGGTGTTATCATGCCCTGGTGGGCAGGAGCAATCACGGCCCCAATCGCGAATCGATTCGAGAATCACCTTCATTTTGTCGCTGTTAGTGAAAACTGCACCGCCTTCCCCCATGGTGATGTGATGTGCCGGATAAAAGCTGAGTGTGGCGATATCGCCCCAGGTGCCGACCATTTTGCCATCATAAGTAGAACCCAGCGCATCGCAGCAATCTTCGATAAGCCATAGGTGATATTTTTTGGCGATTGCCTGGACTCTGGAGAGGTCGAAGGGGTTCCCCAATGTGTGGGCAATTATGATGGCTTTGGTTTTGTCTGATATGGCTGCTTCAATTTTGTCCGGATCGATATTGTAGGTTGGGATCTGCACATCGACGAACACCGGTACGCAGCCATGCTGAATAATGGGATTGACCGTGGTTGGAAATCCTGCCGCCACCGCGATTACTTCATCACCGGGCTTCAAGGCGCGATTCCCCAGTTTTGGGGAGGTCAGCGCCGAAAATGCTAGCAGATTGGCCGATGACCCGGAATTTACGGTCAGGGCGTGTTTGACACCGAGAAATTTTTTCAGTCTCTTTTCGAAGGCATCATTGAAACGCCCGGTGGTCAGCCAGCCATCAAGCGAAGCTTCAACCATGTTTTGCAATTCTTTCGCACCGATCACCTTGCCGGATGGCGGCACTGGCGTTTTACCAGGTTCAAATTCGGCCTGCTGAATAAACAAATCGCTATATTGTCCAACCAGCGTCAATATCTGCGATCTCAACTCGTCCTTGTTCATTCTTTTCTCATCAGTTTTGTATATTCATCAATCTGCTGCAGGCATGACTGTCTTGAATCTGTTTTGTGCATGTGCGACTGGTGCCAATCGATGATTTTACCGAGAGCTGTTTCAAGTGGCCATTTCGGCCACCAGCCCAAGCGCGCATGTGCCTTGGAGCAATCGAGTTTTAAGTAATGGGCTTCATGGGGGTAGTCGCCCACGTCAATTTGCCATGTGGCGTTTTCTCCCCAAAGATTCGCCATCTGTTCCACGATCCATTTAACCGGCTTCGCATCTTCTTCCAACGGGCCGAAATTCCACGGTTCGGCAAACTCCACGCCATCTGTATAAAGTCGTTCCGCCAGATTCAGGTAACCAGACAGAGGTTCAAGTACATGCTGCCAAGGACGGATGGCATGGGGGGTTCGGATGTGAACGGTCTCGTCTTTCTGGAAGGCCCGAAGGATGTCAGGTATCAGCCGGTCTTCGGCCCAATCGCCGCCGCCAATAACGTTTCCGGCCCGTGCCGAAGCAACTGCAGTCATATGATCATTGTAACTTGCCGGTGAGAAAAAGGAGTTGCGGTAGGAGGCGATGAGCAGTTCCGCTGCGCCCTTGCTGCTGCTGTATGGATCATAGCCACCCATAGCTTCGTTTTCCCGATAGCCCCAATCCCATTCCCGGTTTTCGTAGCATTTGTCGGTGGTGACCATCACTGCGGCGCGGATAGTGCCGATGCCGACGCTGCGTATTGCTTCGAGGACATGCATGGTGCCCATGACATTTGTTTCATAGGTCTCGACGGGCTCGCGATAGGAGTAACGAACCAGCGGCTGAGCCGCGAGGTGGAAGAGGATTTCCGGTTGATAGTCATGAAAGATTTTTTTGAGCGCCTGGCCATCACGAATATCGGCATGCAGGCTGACCATATCTTCGCCAATTCGTGCCTGTTGAAAGAGGTTTGGAATTGTCGGCGGATCCAGTGACACACCAATTACATGTGCACCAAGCTGTTGCAGCCACAGGGAAAGCCAACTGCCCTTGAAGCCGGTGTGTCCTGTAATCAGAACCTTCTTGCCTTGCCAGAATCCGCTGGTCATTTCCACATCTTCCATGGTGCCTTGCCTGATGCCCACAACTCTTCCAGATGACGCTTGTCCCGCAGGGTGTCCATGGGTTGCCAGAAACCGTCATGCTGGTAAGCAGAGATTTCACCCTGCTGGGCCAGCGTTTCCATCGGCTTTTGCTCCCAGCTGGTGGCATCATTTTCGATATAATCGATTACCTTCGGAGAGATTACGAAGAAACCACCGTTGACCATTGCGCCATCGCCTCGCGGCTTTTCCTTGAATGTGTTGACTTTCCCGGCAGA
>JAWOIQ010000084.1:0-29631 GCA_046484585.1 Desulfurivibrionaceae bacterium | reverse complement strand
CCGCTGAAGTTGGCGGTGGAGATCAGCCCCATCTGGCTGTAGCTTAAGCCGAGGGAGGCGCCCATCGCCGGCAGCAGCATGCCGAGGGCGAAGCGGCCGAGGCCCAGGCAGGAAAAGATGCCGAGGGTGCTGCTCCAGACGATATGCCAGCCGTAATGGATCCCGGAAGGGTTGCCGGAAGTCGTAGACATCAGCGGATGGACACGGCTTATAATGCCCTGGCGGCGGCCATTGCCGACCTGAAGCCCTCGGCCGAACCGGCAATCACCGCGTCATCGACACAGAAGGCGAGTCGGAAATAACCGGGCATCCCGAAACCGCGGCCGGGCACGGCCAGGATCTTCTCTTCCTGGAGCAGGGCGATGAATTTGACATCGTCCTCGATCGGCGCCTTGGGAAATAGGTAAAAGGCCCCCTTGGGCGGGACGAATTCGTAGCCGGCCTCTTTTAAGATCCTGCAGAACACCTCCCGGCGCCGGGCGTAAATCCCGTTGTCTACCGCGGCCCCTTGCAGTTTGGCGACCACCCTCTGCATCAGGGCCGGGGCGTTGACGAAACCGAGGATCCGGTTGGCCAGGGCCATCGAACCCAGGAGCGGCGCCTTGTCGGTGATCTCCGGGTGGACCACGATATAGCCGATCCGTTCGCCGGGCAGGGAGAGATCCTTGGAATAGGAGGAGACCAGGATGGTGTCCTTGCCCGCCTTGAAGATCGACGGTACTTCCAGATCGTCGAAGACGATTTTCCGGTAGGGTTCGTCTCCGATCAGGTAGATCGTGGTGGCGAATTTCTTTCCGGCCCTGGCGAGGATTTCCCCCAGCGCGGCAAGTTCTTCGGCCGAATAGACCTGGCCGGTCGGGTTGTTCGGGCTGTTGATGATGATCGCCTTGGTCTTTGCGGTCAGGGCTTCTTCGATGGCCGGCAGATCGAGGCTGAAATCCTCGGCGGTATTGACGATTCTGGTGACGCCGCCGTGGTTGTCGACATAGAAGTTGTACTCCACGAAGAAAGGCGCCAGGATGACCACCTCGTCGCCGGGATCGAGCAGGGCCTTCAATACCACGTTGAGCCCGCCGGCCGCGCCGCAGGTCATCAGCATCTCGGCGCCGTGGACGGTAAAGTTCTGTTCTTTTGAGATCTGGGCGGCGATGGCGTCGCGCACCGCCGGATAGCCGGGATTCGGCATATAGCCGTGGATGCCGGGCGCCTCTTCCTCGATAATCTCCTGCAGGGCCGGGATAAACCGGGGCGGAGGCGGCAGGTCCGGGTTGCCGAGACTGAAATCGAAGACGTTCTCCGCCCCGAACTGGGCTTTAAGCTTGGCGCCCTCCTCGAACATCTTCCGGATCCATGACGAGCGTTCGGCGAACTCCAGCATTTTTTTGGATAAGGCCATATGTGGTGCCTCCTTGAGTACAGTTGGAAGTTGAAAGTTATAAGTTGAAAGTTTTGGGTTTCGGTAATTGCGATTATCTTATTGCTTCTGCTTGGCTATGGCGGTGAAAATGGCCAGCAGCTCCGTGCATTCGCGATAGCAAATATTAACATCACTTTCCGTCAGAATGGCAGCCTCTCTGATCACTTCCAGCCAGTATTGAGTTTCACTGGCTTCGCTTTCGCAGATTTTGATCCGGCTATTAAATTCAGCCCGGCTGAGGGCTCGATTAACTTGACCTTGAATCCGTGACGGCTTAGGGGGGATTTTGCTTTATCCGTTTGTTGTTACGTAAAATAATGATTTTTTCACTTAATCGCCTCGATTCACCCCGCCGCCCTGCGGGGCGCCCGATAACGGCGCATCTGCCGCGTTGGCAACTCGTTTATATACCATTAGTATTATCAACATCGTTGCCGCCTTGCATCTGCACCGTTCTCAAACGCCCACGGACTCAGTTCACGATAATTGGCGCCGATTGACGTCCCCGACTTGGTGATCTGATTGCGGAGTACTTTACCTTCGGGGCTCATTGGCAACATACCGGAAAGACGAATAATCCCTACCGCGAACTGGCGTGTGCGGCGCTCAAGCTCCCGGGCAAATTCTTCGTTACTCCGCTTCATGATCTGTTCCATTTCCATGAAATGCAAAGGTTAAGCATCTATGCCGTTACCCGAAAACCGCCATCCGAAAACCATTTAATCCCGATCTTCACCCCAACTTAAAACTTATAACTTCCAACTTATAACTTAAAACTCATAACTCTCTCTTATCGATAATCCGCTTCGCCTTGCCCTCGCTCCTCTCCAGACTCTTTTCCTCGACCAGCTTGACCTCGACTCCGATGCCCAGTTCGGTGGCCAGCCTTTTTTTAATCAGATCGATCAGTTCGTTCTGTTTGGCGATTCGGTCGAAGAAGAGCGATTCGACAACCTCGACCAGAACGGTGGCCTTGTCGAGGCGCCCTTCCCGCTCGACCACGATCTGGTAGTGGGGCTTGGTGCCCTCGACCTCGAAGAGAATCTCCTCGATCTGGGAGGGATAGACGTTGACCCCCTTGATGATCAGCATGTCGTCGGTCCGGCCGAGGACCCGTTCCATCCGGGTCAGGGTGCGCCCGCAGGGGCAGGGTTCGGTGATCAGCCGGGTCAGGTCCCGGGTCCGGTAGCGGATTACCGGGAAGGCCTCCTTGGTGAGGGTGGTAACCACCAGTTCGCCGATTTCGCCGGGGGCGACCGGCTCCAGGGTGTCGGGATCGATCACCTCGAACAGAAAGTGGTCCTCGTTGAGATGGAGCCCTTTTCTTTCCTGGCATTCGCCGGCGACCCCCGGGCCCATCACCTCGCTGAGGCCGTAGTTGTCGGTGGCGATAATGGATAGCTTGTTCTGGATCTCGTTGCGCATCGCCTCCGACCAGGGCTCGCCGCCGAACAGGCCGTACTTCAGGGACATGGAGGCAAGGTTGATCCCCTGTTCCTCGATGACGTCGGCCAGGAGCAGGGCGTAGCTCGGGGTGCAGACTAAAGCGGTGGTGCGGAAATCCTGCATGATCTGGATCTGCCGTTTGGTGTTGCCGCTGGAGATCGGGATCACCGAGGCGCCGACCCGCTCTGCCCCGTAATGGAGGCCGAAGCCGCCGGTGAACAGGCCGTAGCCGAAGGCGATCTGGACCACGTCGTCCTTGGTGACCCCGGCCGCGGTCAGGATCCTGGCGATCAGTTTTGACCAGTTTTTGATATCGTTTTCGGTATAGCCGACCACGGTGGCCTGGCCGGTGGTGCCTGAAGAGGCGTGGATCCGGACGACCTCCCGCAGCGGCACCGCGAAGAGATCGTAGGGGTAGTTGTCGCGCAGATCCTGCTTGGTGGTGAAGGGCAGTTGACCCAGATCGTCCAGGGAGGAAAAGTTTTCGGGATCGATCCCCAGTTCCCTGAATTTTTTCCGGTAGAACGGCACATGGGTCGCCACCCGGTAAAGCGTGGCCTGGAGCCGTTCAAGTTGGAGCTGTTCGAGATCGGCGCGGCTGATGCACTCCTTGTCTTCTTCCCAGTACATGATTCCTCCTCATTTACGAAAAGATATCTAACAGCATAAAAACCCGCTGGCCAATTTTGTCATCACGAACAGCCCGGCCGGACGAAATGAGAACAGCCGAAAGTGTAACCGATCACCAGGATTGGCCAATCAACCATCCGGTAAGCGATCACAGGGTGCCGGAGATGCAGATAGCGAGTTTGCGAGACCTTCGAGGCATCGGCCTGCGATGTGTATTGGCGTATACATGAGCAGGCCGATAACACAGCAGATTCGGTACCCTGTGATCGCTTACGCCACATCCCGGCCCAGATAGGCGCGCTGCACGTCGTTATTGGAGAGCAAGTCCTCGGCCGGTCCCTGGAGAATGATCTTGCCGGTTTCCAGGACGTAGCCGCGATCGGCGATGGCCAGCGCCGCCCTGGCGTTCTGCTCAATCAGGAGGACGGTGTTGCCCTCTTCCCTAAGTTTTTTTATTACCCGGAAGATCGCCCTGACCACCAGGGGGGCGAGGCCGGTGGACGGTTCGTCCATCATGATCAGGGCCGGTCTGGCCATCATGGCGCGGCCCATGGCCAGCATCTGCTGCTCGCCGCCGGACAGGGTTCCGGCCAGCTGGCCGCTGCGCTCTTTTAAGACCGGGAACAGTTCGTAGACATGGTCGAGGCTGTCCCTAAAATTCTTGTTGCCCTTGCGGTGCTGAACGTAGCCGCCCAGGACCAGATTTTCCCGGACCGTCATGGTGGCGAAGACCTGACGGCCTTCCGGGACCAGCGAACAGCCCTGATAGACAATTTTATCGGCGGCGGTTTTTTCAATATTTTTTCCCTGCAAAACAATCTCGCCGCCGGCAGCCCGGACCAGACCGGTTATGGTTCTGAGCAGGGTGGTCTTGCCGGCCCCGTTGGCGCCGATCAGGGTGACGATCTCGCCGGTGGCCACATGCATGGAGATTTTTTTCAGAACCCGCAGTTTGCCGTAGCCGGCCTCCAGGTTTTTTACCTTAAGCATTTTCATCCCCCAGGTAGATCCGGATAACTTCCGGATTCTGTTGAATGGCGGCGGGCAGGTCCTCGGCGATCTTCTGGCCGAAACTCAAGACCACGATTTCATCGGAGATGTCCATGACCAGCGACATGTCGTGCTCGACCAGCAGGACGGTGATGCCGAAATCGCGGATCTTGCTGATCAGGCGGGCCACTTCGGCGGTTTCCTTCATGTTGAGACCGGCGGCCGGTTCGTCGAGGAGAAGCATGGCCGGTTCGGCGGCCAGGGCCCGGGCGAACTCCACGGCCCGCTGCTGCCCGAAGGCCAGGCTCCCGGCCTCGATTTCGGCGAGTTGCCCGATCTCGAGAAGCTCCAGAAACTCCAGGGATTTTTCCCTGATCCGCTTCTCTTCCCCCCTGGTTCCGGGCAGGTTGAGCATCCCGGCCACAAATCCGGCCTTGCTCCGGGTGTGGCGGCCGACCATGACGTTTTCCAGGGCGGTCATCCCGGGAAACAGTTTGATATTCTGGTAGGTCCGGGCCAGACCGCGCCCGGCGATCCGGTATGGCTCCATGCCCTGGATCTCTTCACCTCTGAAAACGACGCTGCCCGAATCAAGCGGCAGGGTGCCGGAGATCAGGTTGAACAGGGTGGTCTTGCCGGCTCCGTTCGGGCCGATCACCGCCTTGATCCGGTGCTCCTCGACCCCGAAGCCGACATCCTGGACCGCCTGCAGGCCGCCGAAACTTTTGTTCAGACTGTTGATTTCCAGGATGGTCATTTGCGGCTGCCTCCCGAAAACAATTTTTTAAATTTCGCGACCAGGTTAAGCCTGAGCAGCCCTTCCGGGGCAAAGAGCATGATGACGATCAGGATTGCCCCGAAGACTGCGTCGTCGTAAGAGCCGAAAAACCCCCGCAGGGACAGAAAGTTGAGGATCACCCCCATAATCAGGGCGCCCCAGAGGTTGGCCATGCCGCCGACGGCGACCAGGGCGACATAGCGTACCGACTTCATCACCCCGGCCTCGGAGGGGCCGATGCCGCCGTTGTAGTGGGTCAGAAAGACCCCGGCGACGGCGGCCATAACGGCGCTCAGCACGAAGGTCTTCAGCTTGTAGCCCGCCGTGTCGATACCGGTGGCGTTGGCGGCTTCCTCGGCGCCGTGGATGGCCCGCAGAGCCCGGCCGACCCGGGAATTGATCAGATTTATCAGCATAACCATGGCGACGACGACCAGGCCCCAGGCGATGTAATAATTGCTGACCCTGGCCCCGAAGCTGCCGGTGACGATTAAGCCCGGCAGCAGGGTGAAGCCGGGAACTTCGGAAATGCCGTCGGCCTCGCCGAAGATTTCCGAGGCGAGAAAGACCCGGTAAACAATGATCCCAAAGCCCAATGTGGCCATAGCCAGGTAGTGGCCCTTCAGTTTCAGGACCGGGATGCCGATGATCAAGGCGATGACTCCGGCCAGGCTAACGGCGATAATCGCGGCGGCCCAGGGCTGGAAAGAGAGGATCGCCTCCCCGTAGAGGTCTTGCCGGGCGGCCAGGAAACCGATTTTATCGAGCAGCACCATCCAGTCCTGATCCTGGAAGGTGATCAGGTTCCGGGTGGTGAGCATCGCCGACATATAACCGCCGATCGCGAAAAAACCGGCGTGTCCCAGGGAAATCTGCCCGGCATAGCCCATCAGCAGGCAGAGGCCGATGATCACCACCGAATAATAGGCGCTCATGGTCAACTGGGTCAGGTAGTAGGTGGTCCCGGTCCACTGGGTGAGAAGCTGGACGCAGACGAGCAGGACCGCCAGCCCGGCCAGGGGCATAAACTGTTTCATCTTTTTAAAACTCCCTGAGGGCGGCCGTTTCGCTGCGGCCGAAGAGACCCTGGGGCCGGACGAAAAGAATGATCAGGAGAATGGCAATCGAAATGGCATCCTGGAAGGCCAGGGGCACCACGCTGATGCTGAAGGCTTCGAGGAGACCCAGAAGCAGTCCGGCCGCCACCGCGCCCATGCTGTTGCCGAGCCCGCCCATGATCGCCACCGTAAAGCCCTTGATGGCCAGACCGGTGCCGCCGCCGTACTCGGTATAGGTAATCGGCGACATTACGCAGCCGGCCAGGGCGCCGATTCCGGCCGAGAGCATGAAGGAGAGGGTCACCATGTTCCGGGTGTTGATCCCGCAGAGGGTGGCGGCGGTCCGGTTGGCGGCGCAGGCCTGCATCTTCTGGCCCATCAGGGTATAGCGGAAAAAAAGGCTCAGCAGGATGACCATTATCGTGCAGACCCCCATGACCCAGAGGACCTGGGGCGATATCCGCGTGCCGAATATCGACACCGAGGTCACCTCGTTGCCGATAAAATAAGGCAGGGAGCGGACCCCTTCGCCCCAGATATGCAGGGCCGCTTCGCGGATCAGGATCGAAATGCCGATGGTGATAATGATCAAACGCAGGACCGAGGGCTTTTCCAGCCAGCGGATAAAGACGATTTCGATCAGGGCGCCGACCACCATGGTGATCAGCACCGCCAGACCGATGGCCAGGGGCAGCGGCATCAGCGGATTAAGAGAGATGGCGATCATCCCGCCGAGCATGACAAATTCGCCCTGGGCGAAATTAATGATCCCGGTGGTGTTGTAGATGATATTGAAGCCGATGGCGACAATGGCATAGATGATCCCATAGGTCAGCCCGGCAAAGATATATTGAAGAAAAAGCTCGCTGGTCATCGGCGGTCGCCAGGTTGAATACTGATGGCGTCGCAAAAAGCACCCTGAAGGGCATAAATCGCCGGCTCCTGCGTTGCTGCAAATTGTCTCGTCATTGCAGCGTACTGAAGTACGCTTCATTCCTCGAAATTCGCGCGCCTTGGATCTGACGATTTTTGCTTAGCCATCCCATTTTGGACTTTTTGTTAAGTCATCGATACTGGAGCGCCGCCATTTCCGGAATGGAGAAATGGCGGCGCGGTTTTTATTAAACGGTAAGGCTTTCGCCTGATTTACTGCTCGTAGGGAACGAATTTTCCGTCCTTGACCGTCCACATGGCGAAGGCATCGATATCAAGACCGTTGTGGTCTGCCGGGGTGAAGTTGAATACTCCGCCGGTGCCGGGAAAGTTCTTGAGATTTTCAATGGCGTCCCGGGCTTTTTCCCGGTCGGTGCCGGCCTCGGCAATTGCCGCGCTCAAGATCTTGAAGGCGTCATAGGCATGGCCGCCGAAGGTGGAAACCGGCTCATTGAATTTACCTTCATAGGTCTTGGTGTACTCGATCAGCAGTTCTTTCTGGGGATGGCCATCCGCAAGCATTTCTGGGGCCAGGAGACGGCCGGCCGGAAAGATGATCCCTTCGGCGGCGGCGCCGCCCGCCTTAACGTATTTGATGTTGCCGAAGCCATGACTCTGGTAAAGGGGAACCTCCCAGCCGGCCTGCCGCATGTTCTTGGCCAGAATGCCCTGGGCAGGGACGATCGACCAGTTGACCACGGCCTCAATCTCCTTGTTGGCCATCAGCTTGGCGACCACGGCGCTCAGATCGGTGGCCTTGCTGTCGTATACCTCCGCCTCGACCACCTTGATGCCGTACTCGGGGGCGATCTCGGTCAGCTGGCCCTTGCCCGCCTTGCCGAAACCGGTGTTGCCGGCCAGGACGGCGATCTTGCTGATCCCCTTGTCCTTCATGGCGCCGTAGATTTTCCTGACCGCGTCGCTGTCCTTCTGGGGGGTCTTGAAGACGTATTTGGCCACCGGATTGACGATAACCTGGGCCGCCGCGCAGGAGAGGAGGATGGTCTTGCCTTCTTCGGCGATATTCTTGATCTTCATGGTCTCGCCGCTGGTCGAGGGACCGATGATGGCGAAAACCTTCTCCTCCTCGATCAGCTGCTTGGCGAAGGAAATGGCCTTTTCCGGGCTGGCGCCGGAGTCCTTGATAATCAGCTCGACCTTATTGCCGTCGATGCCGCCCTTGGCATTGGCCTCCTCGACCAGCATTTCCAGGGTGCGGGCCTCGGGGCCGCCCAGGAAGGAAGCGGGACCGGTGACGGCCAGGATGGCGCCGATCTTGACGGTCTCGGCCTGGGCGGCTGCCGGCGGCAGAAAGGAAACAGCGGCCAGCAATACCGCTACAATCGTCAGTGATGTACTCAGTAGTTTTTTCACTTTTCCTCCTTTTCCTTCAATCTTTGATATTTTACCCACAGGGCATCCCAAGGGCATTTGCTTCGCGGCACATGAATTTCGTTTGCACCCTGAAGGGCATGCTCAACTCAGCATTATATCCACATGGTGCATAAATTTCGTATGCGCAGCCAAGCTGCTCAACTCAGCTTTAACTTTCACCATTTATTCGCTCCGGAGTATTCGGACGACAGAATCAGCGGGGCTGACGGAGTTCCATAATTACATGGAGTGAACTTCTTCGCCACTTAAAATCTTGATTCCCGCCTCTTTAAAGGCGGCAAGAGCCCGGGCGGGCTCGTCGAACTTGAAGAGCAGAATGCCCGATTCGCCGCTTTTCTTGGTGAAGGCGTACATGTATTCAACGTTCAGGCCGGCCTTGCTGACCACCTGGAGGATCTTGTCCATCCCGCCCGGCCGGTCTTCGGCCCCGACCGCGATAACCTCGGTGACCCCCACCGTGAAGCCGTGTTCCTTGAGGACTTTTCTGGCCTTGTCGGTGTCGTCTGCGACCAGGCGCAGGATGCCGAAATCGGTGGTGTCGGCCAGGGAGAGGGCACGGATGTTTATATTGCTTTCCGCCAGACAGTGGCTGATATCGGCCAGGCGGCCCGGCTTGTGTTCCAGAAAAACGGCGACCTGTTGAACATTCATCTTGCTCACCTCCCTGTATGTGATGTGGTGGTCTCGCAATAAGTGTAATGGTTACGGCGCAGTAGATCGAGCTTTTTACAGCGCCATCATATATTACGTTTGTCGATAACCCGCTGCGCCTTGCCTTCGCTGCGCTGAATGGTCTTCGGCTCCACCAGTTTGATCTTACAGGAGATGCCGAGGAGATCCTTGATGTTGCCCTGCAGTTTCCGGGTCAGACCTTCGAGAACCCTCACTTCGTCGGAGAAGAACTCCTCGCTGACCTCGACCTGGGCCTCGATGGTATCGAGGGAGCCTTCCCTTTCAACGACCAACTGGTAGTGGGGTTCGACTCCTTCGGTGCCGACCAGGACTTCCTCGATCTGGGAGGGGAAGACGTTGACCCCGCGGATGATCAGCATATCGTCGGTCCGGCCGGTCACCTTGGGCATCCGGTGAAAGGTCCGGCCGCAGGTGCAGACTTTGGTGATCAGCTGGCAGACATCCTTGGTCCGGTACCGGATCACCGGGAAGGCTTCCTTGGTCAGGGTGGTGAAGACCAGTTCGCCTTTTTCGCCGGGGGCCAAGGGCTCGAAGGTGTCGCGGTCGACGATTTCGGGCAGGAAGTGGTCCTCCATGATGTGGAGACCCCGCTGCTCCTCGATGCACTCGACGGCGACGCCGGGACCGAGGACCTCGCTCAGGCCGTAGATATCGATGGCCTTGATCTTGAGGCGGTTCTCCAGTTCGGCCCGCATCTGTTCGCTCCACGGCTCGGCCCCGAAGATGCCGACCCGCAGTTTCAGTTCGCCGGGATCGATCCCCATCTCGGCCATGGTGTCGGCCAGATTAAGGGTATAGGATGGGGTGGCCAAAAGGACGGTCGAACCGAAATCCCGCATGAGGGTGATCTGGCGCTTGGAGTTGCCGCCGGAGATCGGGATCACCGCGCAGCCCATCTCCTCCGCCCCGTAATGGGCGCCGAGGCCGCCGGTAAACAGGCCGTAGCCGTAAGCGTTATGGACCACGTCCTTTCTGGTGACTCCGGCCGCGGCCAGGCTGCGGGCCATCATTTCGGCCCACATTTTGATGTCGCGCTTGGTATAACCGACCACGGTGGGTTGGCCGGTGGTGCCGGACGAGGCGTGGATCCGGACCACCCGGTCGAGGGGCACGGTGAACAGCCCGAAGGGGTAGTTCCTGCGCAGATCCTCCTTGGTGGTAAAGGGCAGGTGTTTGATGTCCTGAAGAGTTTTGATATCGCCCGGCGCCACTCCGGCTGCATCCATCTTTTGCCGGTAATAGGGGACGGTCGCGTAAACCCGCTCAACCTGGGCCTGCAACCTTCCAAGCTGAACAACCTCCAGCTCTTCCCGGGGCATGGTCTCGTTTTTCTCGTTCCAGATCATATATGGCTCCCTTAGATAAATATCAACTCAGACCGGCTTTTCTGCCTTCCTGGAAAACGGTGAGATTGACCTCCAGGAAACGGGCCGGAATCCGTTCTTTGATCACTTCGATGAAGGTCTCTTGCGGAATCGGCAAGAGACTCGACAGGGCTCCGACCAGGGCGACGTTGGCGGCCTTGACGTTGCCGGCCTTTTTGGCGATTTCGAAAGCGTCGACCGGCATAACTTCCAAGCCGCGCCCGGTCAACTCTTCGATAATATTTTCCGGATAAGCAGCCTTGCCGGTCGCCACCGCCGGCGGCAGAATCCTCTGGGTATTGACGATCACCTTGCTGCCCTTGTGCAGATAAGGCAGGTAGCGCATGGCCTCCATGATTTCGAAGGCGAGAAGCAGGTCGGCGGCGCCCGGTTCGATCAGGGGGGAATAGACCTTCCTGCCGTAGCGGAGATGGGCCTCCACCGAGCCGCCCCGCTGAGCCATGCCGTGCACTTCGCTTTTTTTGGCGTCCATCCCGGAGGCCAGGAGGGCATAGGCGGTCAACTCGCTGGCCAGGAGGATGCCCTGGCCGCCGACGCCGCAGAAAAGGATATTACCGCTGCTCTCCATTATTTCTCCTCCCCTTTCTTGATCGCGTCGAACTTGCAGAGCGGCAGGCACTGGCCGCAGCCGACACAGGTCACTTCATCGATTCGGGCCACGCCCTTCTGGGATTTTTTCCTTCCCTGGGCCTCGGCCTCCTCCGGGCTTAGCGGCTCCCACTGGATGGCCGGACAGCCCAACTTGAGGCAGGCGGTGCAGCCGGTACACTCATCGGTGTCGGTGAAGAAGGGATATTTGACCCTTTTCTTCTCCTCGGGGATCAGGACACAGGGGAATCGGGTGATCACTACCGAAACCTCGTCCCGGTCGATCTCTTCCTTCAAGACCTTGTAAGTCTCCTCGATCTCATGGGGATTGACGGTCCGGACGTTTTTCACGCCCACGGCCCGGCAGAGTTCCTCGAAGTCGATCGAGTTGGCCGGCTCCCCCATCAGGGTCGAGCCGGAAGCGGGGTTCGGCTGATGGCCGGTCATCGCGGTGATCCGGTTGTCGAGGATGATCACCGTCGCGTTATCCTTGTTGTAGACCGTGTTGATCAGGCTGTTCAGGCCGGAATGGATGAAGGTCGAATCGCCGATCACCGACACCACCTTGCCCTTGCCTTCGTCGCCCAGGGCCTTGCTCATCCCGTGGGCGATGCCGATGCTCGCCCCCATGCAGACGCAGGAGTCCATGGCCGACAGCGGCGGCAGAAAGCCCAGGGTATAGCAGCCGATATCGCCGGAGACAAAAACCTTGAGGCGGTTCAGATTGTAGAACAGCCCCCGGTGCGGACAGCCGGCGCACATATTGGGCGGCCGGGGGATCAGCTCGACCGGGGCGAATTCGGCCGGGCCGGCCTCGCCGCTCACCGCTTTACGGACCAAGGCGGTACTAAGCTCGCCGATGGCCGGGATCAGCTCCTTGCCGCGGCAAGCGATGCCCATCGCCTTGATCCGGGTTTCGAGATAGGGATCGAGCTCCTCGACCACGATCAGCTCCTCGACTCCCTCGGCCAGCTCCCGGATCATCTTTTCCGGCAGGGGATTGACCAGGCCGAGTTTGAGGACCGTGGCCTCCGGAAAGGCCTCCTTGACGTACAGATAGGCGACGCCGGCGGTGATGAAGCCGCGTTTTTTGTCGCCCCACTCGATTTTGTTTTCGGCAAAGGTCTCGGCGAACTCGCCCAGCCTGTCCTGGCGTGCGGCCACGGCCAGCCGCCGCTGTCTGGCGTTGCCCGGCAGCATGACGAACTTGGCCGGTGCCTTTTCGATGCCGACTTTTACTTTGGATACCGCGGTCTTGCCCGGCGTGACGATGCCCTTGACGTGGGCCACCCGGGTGCAGCTTTTCAGGAGGACCGGGGTATCGAATTCCTCGCTCAAGTCGTAGGCGATCTTCAGAAACTCCTTGGCCTCGGCCGGATCGGAGGGTTCGAGCATCGGCAGTTTGGCGGCATCGGCATAGTTGCGGCTGTCCTGCTCGTTCTGGGAGCTGTGCATGCTCGGGTCGTCGGCGACGACGATGACCAGCCCGCCCCGCACCCCGGTATAGGAAGCGGTAAAGAGCGGATCGGCCGCCACGTTCAGGCCGACATGCTTCATGGTGGCCAGCGCCCTGGCCCCGGCGAAGGAGGCGCCGATCGCCACTTCCAGGCCGACTTTCTCGTTGGGGGCCCACTCGGTGTAGACCCCTTCATATCTGCTCAGGTTTTCCAGAATTTCGGTGGACGGGGTGCCGGGATAGCCCGAGGCGACGGTGACCGCCGCCTCTTTCGCGCCCATGGCAAGGGCCTCGTTGCCGGAAAGCCAGAGATTTTCAAGTGATGTGGCTGGTTTCGTCACTTTTCACTCCTGTGTGGTAATAAGGATGGGTTTTCGGGCGGTGGCCTGGAAAAGGCAGCCGGTCCCAAATAGACAATTGAACGGCCTTATTACCACTTATTCTCGATTACTTCAACAAGTTGCTCCTCCCCCAAGCCTCGCGAAGGGTTTTATAGTTTTGCGAACTTGCCAAAGTTGATAAATTCGCAAAAAGGTGAAAATTCAGTCATTGCGAGCTCAATGAAGCAATCCAGAAAAATGTATCTAGTTGAAAATACTCGCTTGCTTCGCCGCAGCGCTCCTCGCAAAGAAAGCAAATCGGGTTTTGCGAGGTCACCATGACTTAGGTCAATGTTCATTTTTTTGGTTCGTCTTATAATTGATCTCGCAAATAGTCAAATACCCTTCCTTCGCCAAGCTCAGGATGAGTTGATTTAACGTTTGTGCCGCGCTTGTCGAAGTGCGCTCCATTTAATCGTGGCGCCTTCATGCGACGCCGGCATATTTCGGGTATTGTGAACAAAACCTTCAGGGAGATCCAATGCTTTCACTAAAACAGATCCCAGCTATTTTCCTGCGGCGGAAAAATCTGCACCACCTCCGGCTCGCGGTCCAGGCCGCCTTCGCCCTCTTCTGCCTTTACTGCGGCTATCTGTTTTACCTGTTTTACCGCTGGGCGATGGGTGGGGCCGAGAGCTATGTTGCCAGACCCCCTTCAGTCGAGGCCTTTCTGCCGATCAGCGCCCTGGTCAGCCTGAAACGCCTGGTCCTGACCGGGGTCTACGATCCGATCCACCCGGCCGGGCTGACCATCTTTATCGCCGCTCTGCTGATCGGCCTTTTTTTCCGCAAGGGGCTCTGCGGCTGGATCTGCCCGGTCGGCTTCACCTCGAATCTGGTCGAAAAGCTTGGCCTGAAGATGAAGACTATCCGCCGCGCCCCGAAATGGCTGGACTGGCCGCTGCTCTCCCTGAAATACCTGCTCCTCGGCTTCTTCGTCTACCTGATCGTCCTGAAAATGGATCTTGCCGCCATCGAGGCCTTTAATCGGACCCCCTACAACCTGGTGGTCGACGCCAAGATGCTGCTCTTCTTTATCGAGCCGGGCCGCCTGACCCTCTGGGTGATGGGCTTTCTGGTAATGATCTCCTTTGTTTCGAGAAATTTCTGGTGCCGCTATCTCTGCCCCTACGGAGCCCTGCTCGGCCTCCTCGCCCTGGCCGGCCCCACCCGGATCAGGCGGGATAAAGAGCTTTGCATCGACTGCCATAAGTGCGAGAAGGTCTGCCCCGGTGCGATCCGGGTCGCCGCCAAGGAATCGGTCAACAGCCCCGAATGCCTGGGCTGCCTGGAATGCGTCTCGGCCTGCCCGGTCGATGACTGCCTGACCGTTTCGGCTTACGGCAGGAAGCGTTTGCCGACCTTGACCCTGCCCTTGGGGGTATTGGCGATCTTCTTTCTCCTTTGGGGCTGGGCGCAGTTGAGTGGCCACTGGCATTCCGCGGTCCCCCTGGATCTCTTGAAAAACCACTACCAGAAGAGCAGATTTCTGGAACATCCCTGAACGCTTATCAATGGTCTGCGATTATTCGCAAATATTGATGGCGTCGCAAAAACACGATACTCCTGGTATATCGAATTTTTTGTTTAGCCATCCTGTGACTTTTTGCCATGTCATTGCGAGGAGCAAAGCGACGAAGCAATCCAGTATTTTCAGCTAGTGACATTTTTCTGGATTGCTTCGCTACGCTCGCAATGACTAGATTTACGACTTTTTGCGACGCCATCATATTGCGGCCCGGTATCGAGCCGGCTATGGTACTGTCTAATCAGAAAACCAATAAATCGGCCACTGACGGATTCGGCTAAATGATCAACCACTTTTGGAAAAATATCGCCCGCCGGCATATGGTTGCAGGACTCTTTTTATCCTTGCTCCTGTTCTCCTGCGCGACCCTGAAGACCTCCGGGGACTCTCCTCCCGTCGATAGTGATTATCAAAGCCGGCTGAGCCGGGCCTGGCAGCTCCTCAATAAAAGGCAGCATCGTCTGGCCCTGGCCGAGTTCACCGAGGCCCGGACCATGGCACCCGGCCGAATTGAGCCGGTTTACGGCCGGGCCAGAGCCCTTTTTTACATGAACCGCTTTGCCGAAACCCTGGCGGCCTGCGCGGAGATTGGCGCCGCACCGGCCGATAATTACGAGGCGCTCGGTTTCTGCTGGGGCGCCCGACTGGAAATCGGCGGGGCGGGGCCGGAGGTCAAGGAGGAAGTGGCGCGGGAGCTGGCCGGCTTTCTCGACGATCCCGCCCCGTCGCCGGAACTGCTCTACAGCCTCTATAAAGGTTACTATTATCTGAAAGAGCGTGAAAAGGGGCGGCAGCTGCTCCTGCGCCTGGCGGCAATGGATACGGACTCTTCCCTGGCCGGCAGCATCGCCGGTTCCCTCTTCGAGGAGCTTGTTGGCGCCGCGCCCGGCAGCGAGATCAGGGTGAAACTGGCGGGAAGTTATCTCGATAACTTCCCCGAAGAAAAGATGGCCGACAAAGCCGCCCTGGTGGTCCTCGGCAGCTTATCGACCAGCCGGGATGGTGACGAAATTGACCATCGCCAATTGGTCCGGAACTTTCTGGAGAACCGCCAAGAGAGTTTATTGATCAGGGGCGCGGCGGCCCACTGGCTGCTTGAACAGGAAAGCGGGTATGCCTACGCGGCCGAACTCCTGGAGGAAAACCTCAGGGCCTTGCAAGATTACAAGGCGACACGTCCCCCTCATTTCAGTCCCGCCCTCTGGGAGGAGCAGGTCGAGGAAAAACGTGCCTTATACCGTTATCTGCTCGGCCGGGCCTGGCTGGGACTGGGTGAGACAGGCAAAGCGGCTGCTCTCCTCGATGAGGTTCTTGGTGACCGCCGGGATTGGCCCGGGGTCTATCACTTCCGGGGGTTGAGCGCCATCCGGCAGGGGCAAATCGATCAGGCGGTCGATTTTTTGCGGATGGCCCTGGCCATGGGTTCGGAGCGGCCCGAGACCGAAAGCTACTTAAGCGACCTGCTCCGCGATCGTTACGGCTTCAGCGGCGAACCCCTGGCCTATTTCCAGAACCGGGAGAGCGCCGTAAGGTTCCGCGATGTTACCGGACCGATGGGTCTTGATGGCGTCAAGGCCCATCGGGTGGCCTGGGGCGATTACGACAATGACGGCGACGACGACCTGCTCCTGGACGGCCTCCGGCTTTTCACCAATATGGGCGCGGCCGGCTTTGTCGAAAGCGACCGGCTGATTCCCTCCGGCCTCGGCCCGGCCTCCGGGGGGGTCTGGGGCGATTACGACAATGACCGCTTCCTCGATATAGCCGTTACCGCCCCGGGGGGGAGTTTTCTGCTCCACAACGAGGCCGGGGAGCGTTTCACCAGGGTCGAGCTGCCGCCGCCGGCAACTCTCTTTCCCGTAAACCCGGAGGCGGCGGCCTGGGGTGAGCTGAACAACGACGGCTATCTCGATCTCTATCTGGCCAACTACGAACACGGCCGGGTCCTGCGTGGCCAGTGCGGCCGGGACCGCTTGCTGGTCAATCAAGGCGGCCGCGGTTTCAGGGATGTGACCGTCGCGGCCGGGGCGATCAGCGACGAGGATATGTGCGGCCGCGGGGTCCTCTGGACCGATCTGAACGGCGACGGCAGGCAGGAAATCGTCGTCGCCAATTACCGGCTCGACCCCAATTTTCTCTGGTATAACCGGGGCGGGGGAAAGTTGCGCGACGTGGCCGAAGCGGCCGGGGTCCGGGGCCATGAGGTAGAGGGCGCTTACGGCCATTCGATCGGCAGCGCCGCCGGCGATCTGGACGGCGACCTGGCTTTGGACCTGTTTATTTCGAATCTTGCCCATCCCCGCTATATAGAGTTTTCCGACCGGAGCATGGTCCTCTTGAACCGCGGTGACCGCACCTTGAAGTTTAACGATCTTTACCCGGAATCGGGCCTCGCCTTCGACGAGACCAGCGCCGATCCGCTCCTGTTCGACGCCGACAACGACGGCGACCTGGATCTGTATATAACCTCGGTATACCGGAGCCGCTCGTCGCATCTCTACCTGAACGACGGCCGGGGCAAGTTCAGCGACCGGACCTGGCTGGCAGGGGCCGGCGTGGAGAATGGCTGGGGCGCCGCCGCGGCCGACTACGACGGCGACGGTTACCTCGATCTTCTGGTGGCAAGCCCCGACGGCGTGCGTTTGCTGCATAACGAAGGCGGGGCAAACAACTGGCTGGCCATTAAAATTGACGACTCCCGCTGCAATCGTTACGGAGTGGGGAGTCAGGTGCTGATCGATTATGACGGACAAAGGAAGGTCCGGGAAATCACGGCCGGGCGGGGCACCGGCAGCCAGGACAGTCTGACCGCCCACTTCGGGCTGGGTGATTATTACGGCCCGGTCGAAATCCGGGTCAACACCTTATGCGGCGACAATTTGCAGCTTACCGTCGAAGAACCGAATCGGCTGGTACTCATCGGCAACCAGGGGGGCAATGGGGAATAATCTGGTTCAATACTCCAGGGCAAACTCAAATTCCAGCCCCGATTTCTTGAAATGGTTCAGGGCGTTTTTCAGGCCCTGGAGGGTTTCGACCCGGAATCTGACCTCCCAGGCCGATTTTGCTATATTGCGCGGGGTCAGGCGGATGATCTCCGAGATGGTCATCTCCTCCGGCGCCACCCCGAGCATCATCAGCAAACGGTTGCGATTCGGGACCTGCAGGAACAGCAGGCTCTGCAATTTGTTGACCTGTGTTTCCTTGGCCCGCCACCGTACTTCCATTACATCTTCCCGCTGCAGTTTAAGGCCGGCGATTCGCGCGCAGTTTTGACCGTGAATCGAAATGCCCCGTTCGCTCATGAGGCCGAGGAGCCCCTTGTCGACCGGGATCGGGTGGCAACACTGGGAAAATTTGATGACCGCCGGATCGAGGCTTTTCAGATAGATCCGGTTTAAGGTCCCGGTCGGCGGCGCTAATATCTCCCGATCTTGATAGAGAATGTCGCGGATGGCCTGGACCGCTTCCTTGAGGGATAGTTTCCCCTCGCCGATATGGAGCAGGAAATCATCGAGTTCTTCGACTTCGCATTGTTCGAAGACGAAGCCCATCTCCGCTTTATCGAGTAACTCGACCGGAATTCCGTACCTTTTTAATTCCTGTTCAAGGATCGAGCGCCCGATCTTGCGGGCCAGAAGTTGACGGCGGCTCCTGAACATTTTGTTCAATTCGGAACGGGCTTTCGGAGTCTGGCATTTGTTCTGAATATCCGGATCGAAATCAATCGGTTCGGCCCGGGTGATGATCTTGACCCGGTCGCCATCCTTGAGTTTGTCTTCCGGCTTAAGTTTGTGGCCGCCGACTATGGCATACAGGCAGCGATGACCGACTTCGGTATGGACCTTGAAGGCGAAGTCGAGAACATTGCTGTTTATCGGCAGGCAGATCTCGTCTCCCTTGGGGGTGTAAGTATAGATCTCTTTTTTTCCTGAAGTGGCGATCATCTCCCGATAGGAAAGGCCGTCGTCCGCGGCCAGAATATCGAAGAATTCCTTGATTTCCCTGGCAAAATCGCTGGGCAGCTGCCGGTTGGCGGACCACTCCCCGATGATTCCGGAACGGCCGCTGCGAATCATTTCCTCGGTACGGAACTTGAAGAGGAATTTTTCGCCGCGGATATTGGCCCGGGTATGGATACACTGGTAGCCGGTCGCTTTTGGGTTGGCTATAAAGTCTCGGATGGTTCTGGGGATCGGCGGAAAATTCTGATTGACGATGCCCAAAGCCCGATAACAGGACTGGACGTCATCGACTTTGATCAGAATTTCCAGGGGTGTCTCGATCTCCTTCTGGAGCTGGCGAGTCGCTTGATCGTAATAGGCCCACAACCCTTTGACCCGCAGGGAGACCCGGGCGGTGATCCAGTATTTCTCGAACTCTTCCCTGAGTTGCTCGATGATTTTCTGGATATCCTCACGGTCCTTGAAATGGTTGAGGCGGTTTTCCAGTTTATGGGCCTGGCGCGGAAACTTGTAACGCAGGGCCAGATCGTAGAGTTCCCGTTTGAGGTTGTAAAGGCCGATCACCCCCGCCATCGGCGCATAGATATCCAGGGTTTCATCGGCGATTTTCTGCTGCTTGTGCTTGGGCATCGAGGCCATGGTGCGCAGATTGTGGAGCCGGTCCGCCAGCTTGATCATCATTACTTCGATCCGGGAGGCGGCTCCGGAGAAAATCTTTCGATGGACCTGTTTTATAAAGGCCTGGCGGTCCCCCTCGAAATCGTCGATTTTGGTGACTCCGTCGACGATGGCCTCCACCGCCGGACCGAACATCTCGCCGATCATCTCGCTGGTCACCTCGGCGACGTCTTCGACCGTGTCGTGCAGAACCGAAGCGGCGAGGGTTTCGGGATCCGTGACGCCAAGTTCCTCGACCAGGATTCTGGTGACTTCGCAGGGGTGGCTGACATAGGCCTCGCCGGATTTGCGGCGCTGATCCTGGTGGGCGTCCACCGAAAAAGAAAAAGCTTTCCAGAACAGATGGGCGGGGCCGTGCTGGTCGCCCAAAATTTTTTCCATTTGCGCACAGAAGGCGGTTATGTCAAAATTGTTGGTATGCAAAAGCTCTCTTTGTTTGTATTGATGAATTGGTTCAGCTGCCTTTTGGGCGTTCGACTTATGGGAAGCGCCGTGATTGCGCGGGTCATTCGCCGGTGACTCCTACCTGAATCCGTGACGGCTTCATGGTGAATTTCAATTATCAATCTGTAATTAGATTAGATAATCGTTTTTCCCCGGATTGCCAGGGTTCACCCCGCCGCCCTAAGGGGCGCCCGATAACGGCGCATCTGCGGCGTTGGCAACTCGTTGATATACATTAGTATTATCGACATCGTTGCCGCCTTGCATCTGCACCGTTCTCGAACGCTCACGGATTCAGGTTTTAAATATCCCGCCAGGATAAAAAATACTATTACATTTTGGCCAAAAAGTGGCATCATTAAAATTCTATCTTATCCGGAAATTAGGCTGTCCGGAAATCATCTGCCTGATAATTCCGGCACCTTAAAATTCAAAACATAACCAGTCGAGAACAAAATACATGGCAAGAAACCGCCGTCCGAAAAAAAGCGCGGCCCCCGAACATGGCCGTACAACCAAAAGTACCAAGGCACCCAGTGCCAGGCGCAGGCAGCCTGACCGGGACAAGTCCCGGAATCAGCAGCTTTTGCAGCTCGAAGATGAAATCGTCGGTTTCATCTACCGGCAGGGCGGCGAGGCAAGCCGCGAAGAAATCTTTGCCGGCTTGCAGCCCTCTTCGCGGGCCGAGCGTAAAATCATCGACGATGCCCTGGAAACTCTCTGTCGCGAGAAAACCCTGGCCTGCAAGGGAGAAATCTACCGCAATAAAAATATAAAGGATTTGATCGAAGCGCAGATCAGCGCCCATCCCCGGGGGTTCGCCTTTGCCCGGCCGGTCAGCGAACTTGCCGATACCAGGGAAAACGACATTTTCATCCCCCCCGGGGCTACCGGCACTGCCAACCACGGCGACCGGGCACTTGTGCGTCTGACCAAGATCCGCCGGGACAAACGGGAGGGCAGGGTCGTCACGGTTCTGCACCGTTCGACAAACCGGATCGTCGGCACCTGGCAGTCCGGGGGCCTGGTGATTCCCGAGGACGACCGCTTAAACTACAGTGTCCGGATCAGTCCCGATCGGGCCGGGGGGGCAAAGCCCGGTGAAGTGGTGGTTGTCGAGATCACCGATTTTACCGGCGATGTCCAGCGCCCGGCCGGCCAGGTGGTCAAGATTCTGGGTGACAGCAACGATCCATCCGTCCAGGCCGATATTGTCATCCATCTGCTCGATCTGCCCCATGAGTTCTCTTCGGAAACCCTGCGGCAGGTTAAGGAGCTTAATGCCGATATAAAACCTGAATCGGGTCGCGAAGATCTGCGCCATATCCGCCACGTCACCATCGATGGCGAAACCGCCAAGGATTTCGACGACGCGGTGGCTATTGAAAAGGTCGGCAAAAATTACCGGCTCTACGTTTCGATCGCCGATGTCAGCCATTATGTAACGACCGGTTCCCCCCTCGACCAGGACGCCTACGGGCGCGGCACCAGTGTCTACTTCCCGGGCCGAGTGGTGCCGATGCTGCCGGAACGGCTTTCCAACGATCTGTGCAGCCTGGTCCCCGACCAGGACCGTTATGCCTTTACCGCCATTCTCGATTTCGATGCCAAAGGGCGGCCGGTCGGGCAAAAATTCGGTAAATCACTGATTCGCAGCCACCAGCGCTTCACCTACAACAAGGTTTACGATATACTCTCCGCCCCGCCCAAGGCCGCAATCCGCAAGGAATATAAAGAGTTTACCGCGGATCTGGAAATGATGGCCAAGCTCGCCGCCGCCCTTGGGGATCAACGGCGGCGACGGGGCAGTATCGGCTTCGAGATTCCGGAACCGGAAATCAACCTTGACGAAACCGGCCGGATCAGCCACATCGCCCGCTCCCATCGAAACCAGGCCCATAAGTTGATCGAGGAATGCATGCTGGCCGCCAATGAGGCCGTGGCCCGGGCTTTTTCGGCCCTGGACCATGCCGCGGGTTATGATTTTCTCTTCCGAATCCACGAAGAGCCCGATCCCCTCAAGGTCGAGGAGTTTGCCGAGTTTGCCGGGAGCATCGGGATTACACTGCCCAAGGGGGTCACCGGCCCCGCCTGGTTCGCCAAGGTTGTCGAGGAGGTCAGGGAGACGCCCAAGGAGTACATCGTCAGTAACCTGCTGCTGCGCACCATGCAACAGGCCCGCTATTCCCCTGAAAATGCCGGCCATTTCGGGCTGGCGGCCCAGGATTACTGCCACTTTACCTCCCCGATCCGCCGCTATCCGGATCTGATGGTACATCGGGCCCTGCAGCAGCTGGTCGGCAGCGGGGGCAAAGCCGAGCGTGGCAAACCCGGATATTCCTCGGCGGAAGAGGCCGGCATCTTTCTTTCCGGCCGCGAACGGGTGGCGGTCGATGCCGAGCGCCAGGTGGTCGAAAGGCTGCAGGTCCGCTATATGGCCGAGCACCTTGGCGAGGAATTCGCGGCAATTGTCTCGGGAATCGCTTCTTTCGGGGTCTTTGTAGAGCTGCTGGAATCCTTTATCAGCGGGGTGATCCCCCTGGCCGAACTGCCCGGTGATTTTTACGAGGTCGACGAGAAAAATCACCGGATCCTCGGTAAAACCTCCGGCCGGATCATTCAGATCGGTGATCTGATCAGGGTCAAGGTCAGCGAGGTCAATACCCGCCGGCGCAGGATCGATTTCACCCTGATCGAAGGGTGAAAAGCGAGATGAAGTCGAGATCAGCCGCAGAACTGCAAGCGGCTCTTGCCAAGGTCGCCATTGTTCTGGTCGAACCCAAATATGCCGAGAATATCGGCGCGGCCGCCCGCAGCGCCATGAATATGGGGATATCGAACCTGATCGTGATCCGGCGGGAGGCGCCGGACCGGGAGAAAATGGCGCGAATGGCGACCCATCACGCTGTTTCGCTAATCGACAACCTCGCCCTTTTTCAGGATCTCGAAACCGCCCTGGCCCCTTTTTCGGTGGTGGTCGGCACCACCGCCCGTCAGGGCCGGCAGCGCCGGCCGCCGAACACCCCCCGGGTCATGGTCGAGAAGCTGATCCCCCTGCTCGCCGACAACCGGGTGGCGATCCTTTTCGGCCCGGAACACCGGGGTTTGACCAATGACGACCTCAAATTCTGCAAGTTCACCTCAAACATTCCCACCGCTGAATTCACCTCACTGAACCTGGCCCAGGCCGTGTCGATTCATTGCTACGAGCTTTATCACGGTCTGCTCTTCGGCCAAGCCGCCCCGGCCTCTTCGCCCAAACTTGCCATGACCCGCGAACTGGAGGGCATGTATGCCCATGTGGAACAACTTCTTCGGCAGATGCAATTTTTAAAGGAGGAGCGGACTGCCGGCGAGAATGATTACTGGATGAATTCGATTCGCAAATTTTTCGGGCGCCAGGAACTTCAGGCCAAAGAGGTCAAGATGATCCGGGGTTTTTGCAAACAGTTTCTCCGCTACGAAAAAGAAAAGCGCGGCTGATTTTTGCGAACTCACTTTTGATGGACCCAATCATATGAATAGAGTTTTATTCGCCGGTGATGAATTCAGGACCGCCCCGGTTCTTGCGGCGGCATTTTTCAATAATAGCGCGGGCGGGGCGGGAGTGGCCAGTGCCGCCGTCCCCGGCGGGGAGGGACACCGGGAAAAGCTCCAGAAAACCCTTGGCGAAGCGGGCCTGAAAGTGCGGGAAATTATCGAACCCGCCGCGATCGATCTGTTCGATTTCGATCTTATCGTCTTTTTCAGCCGGCAAGACGGCGAATGCCACTTCTATCCTCCCCTGCCGGGAATGCCGCCGCTTCTGGTCTGGCAATGCGGCGAGGAATTTGCCGGCACGAATTACCCCGAAATGCTCAAGGCGGTCCGGGCCAGGGTAACAGCCTTGCTGGACCAGGGTTATCTGACCGCCCTGCTCCGCTCCCACCGAAATTCGGAGATGCTCCTCGACAATCTCCAGGAAGGTATAATCGCCCACGATCTTGAGCGGCGCATCTTCTTTTTCAACAAGGCGGCCGAACGGATCACCGGTTACCGGCGACAAGAAGTGCTGGGCCGGGACTGCCACCAGGTCTTTCCCGGCAACTTCTGCGGGGGCAAGTGCTCGTTCTGCAACCGTGACTGCCCTCCGGGACTGCCGGATAAGCCCTATTCGCTGCTCTTCAAGACTGTTGACGGCGAGGAGCGCCAGCTGGAGATGAGCGTGACCGGCATTACCGATTCCGGCGGCAAGGTCCAGGGGGTGGTCGCCTCATTCCGGGATTTTTCCAGGGAGCTGGCTCTGGCTGAAAGGCTTGGCGAAATTGAGCAGTTTTCCGGGATCATCGGCCGCGATCCCAAAATTCAGGAACTGTTCCGGACCATCAGGGAGCTGGCCGACAGCGATGTGCCGGTCCTGATCAACGGCGAATCCGGCACCGGCAAGGAACTGGTCGCCGCCGCCATCCACAATGAGGGAAACCGGGCCGGCAAACTCCTGGTCCCGGTCAACTGCGGCGCCCTGCCGGACAATCTCCTCGAAAGCGAGCTGTTCGGCCATGTGCGCGGCGCCTTTACCGGCGCGATTCGCGATAAGAAAGGGCGTTTCGAACTGGCCGACGGCGGTACCATCTTCCTTGACGAAATCGGCGAAATCTCGCCGGCCATGCAGGTCAAACTCCTCCGGGTCCTCCAGAATAACACCTTTCACCGGGTAGGCGGCGAAAAGTCCATCCAGGTCGACGTCCGGGTGATCTCGGCGACCAACAAGGATTTGCGCGAGGAGATCGCAGCCGGCCGTTTCCGGGAAGACCTCTTCTACCGCCTGTGTGTGGTGCCGCTTGTCCTGCCGCCTCTGCGGGAGCGGTCCCACGATATTCCGCTTCTGGCCGGCCACTTTATCAAACGGGTTGCCAGAGAGCAGGGGCGCGAAGAGCTGAAGATTTCCCCCGAGGTCATGGATATCCTGCTGAGCCATGCTTGGCCCGGCAATATACGGGAACTGCAGAATGTGATCCGCTATCTGATGGTGCGCTGTCGCGCGGAGACGGTCCGCCCCGGTCATCTTCCGGAAAATCTTCAGGCCGGGCTGGCTCGGAGCCGGGCGGGGGAAGCCGCGCCGCCCCGCAAGCGCAAGAAGCTGACGATCGACCTGGTCCGGCGGACCCTTGCCGAAACCGGTAATAACCGGAGTCGGGCCGCGAAACTGCTGGGAGTGGGTCGGGCCACCCTTTATCGTTTCCTGGCCGCCAATCCGGATCAATTCTGATCCGTTTCCGCAAATCCAGCCTAAAAATCGTAACCGTTCAGCAGCACCACATCTTCGGACGATCGGCCCGGCTTACGTACACGAGGTACGCGGCGCCGGTCCGCTTGTCCAAATCTGCACCACTGCTGAACGGTTACAGTCCGGCGGTTGTGGTACTTTGGCGACCGCCCCGATGAACGGTTACTAAAAATCTATCTGAAAACTGTAAACGTCATCTTCCAGCTTGCTCCTGACCCGATAGCCGCTGTGGTTGAAGATCGTCTGCATGCGCCGGTTGTCCCGCAGAACTTCCGCGTCGAAGCCGGCGATACCGCTGCCCTTGGCCAGATTGACCAGATGTTTGAAGAGGAATTTGCCGATGCCGTGGTTCTGCCAGTCGTCCCGGATCACGAAGGCGACTTCGGCCCGGTTGGTCTTGCTGTTCAGGTAGTAGCGCCCCACCGCCACGATGTCCTCGCCATGGGCCTCGGGGACGGTGCCGACAATGGCCACGTCCCGGCGGTGATCGATATAGACGAAATTCTGAATCTGGCTGGGGCTGAACCTTGTATTGCGGGTCATAAACCGGTAATAGAGGGTCTCCCGGGAGAGGGCATAGAGCAGGTCGCGCATGCTGTGTTCATCGGTGGGGTGGACCGGTCGGAAGCTCACCTGGGAGCCGTTGTCGAGCAGCATGGTGGTCTGCATCTCCTGGGAGCCCACAAAGTAACGGCCGCCGATTTCGCTCATCTCCTGGCGCAGGTATTTGGCGACGATCGCCTCCTCCAGAAGCTGTTCGCGGAATTTCGGGTGGGCGATACTGATCAGGGCCATTACCCTTTCCTGAATGCTTTTGCCGTGCAGATAGGCGACCCCGTATTCGGTGACCACGTAATGGGCTTCCCCCCTGGTCGTTACCACCCCGGCCCCCGGAGTCAGGCGGGTGACGATCCTCGAAACCTCGCCGTCCCTGGCCGTCGATTCAAGGGCGATGATCGCCTTGCCGTCCTTGGCCCGGGCGGCGCCGCGGTTGAAATCGACCTGGCCGCCGACCCCCGAATAGAACAGGGAACCGAGGGAATCGGCGCAGACCTGACCGGTCAGGTCGACTTCCAGGGCCATGTTGATCGCCGTCATTTTAAAATGGCGGCTGATCACATGGGAGTCATTGACGTATTCGGTAGGGCGAAAGCTGAAGAGCGGATTATTATCGATGAAGTCATAGAGTTTCCTGCCGCCCATGCAGAAAGAGGCGACGATCTTGTTGCGGTCGAGGGTCTTGCGGCGGCCGGTAACCGCCCCCGACTCGATCAGGGGGATGATCGAGTCGGTCAACAGCTCGGTGTGGATGCCGAGATCTTTTTTATCCTTCAAGAATTCGATCACCCCGTGGGGAATGCGGCCGATGCCGAACTCGATGGTCGAGCCGTCTTCGATCAGGGCGGCGATATACTCGCCGATCTTCAGGGTGTCTTCGGTGGTGGTGGACTGCTGCCGTTCGATGATCTCCATATCGACCGGCACCAGGACGTCGAGATCGTAGATATCCATAAAGCTCTCCCCCAGGGTGCGGGGCATCCGGGGATTGACCTGGGCGATGACCAGAGAGCCGTTTTCGGCGGCGCTTTTGACGATATCGACCGAGACACCCAGGCTGACCTGGCCCCGGCTGTCCGGCGGCGTCACCTGGATCAGGACGACATCAAGGGGCAGCCGGCCGGAACTGAACAGACGAGGGATATCGGAGAGCAGCACCGGGGTGTAATCCCCCAGCCCTTCCTGGATGTGTTGGCGGATCGCGGTGCCGATAAAGAAGCTGTTGACCTTGAAGCTCCCGCTGAACCGGCGGTCGGCGTAGGGGGCCATCCCTTTGGCCAGCAGCTGGATGATCTCGACATCGGCCAGTTCGTGGGCCCGTTCGGTAAGGGCTTCGACCAGGGCGACCGGTTCCCCGCAGCCGGTGCCGATAAAGACCCGCTGGCCCGGCTTGATCAGCTTGGCGGCCTGCCCGGGGGTGGCCAGCATGTCGGAGTACGCGTCCTGCCAGTCCGTCCCGGTTGATTTCTTGATTTTCGTACTAGTCATCGCTTTTCGCTCTCGTCGCCGCGCAGGGTTATTCTGGCATCGGCCACCCAGGGGTCGGTGCCCGCTTCCCCGACCAGAAAAGGGTTGATGTCCAGTTCGGTGATCTGCGGAAAGTCGGTGGTCAGCTGGCTGATTCTCTGCAGGCCGTTGGCGATGGCCTGCAAGTCGACGCCATGCTGGCCACGCTTGCCCTTGAGGATTTCGTACGATCTGGTTGATTTAAGCATCTGCATTGCCTCCCCTTCTGTGATCGGGGCCAGATGGAAGGTGACGTCCTTCATTACCTCCACGAAGATGCCGCCCAGGCCGAACATCAGCATTGGGCCGAACTGGCGGTCGCGGCTCATGCCGATAATCACCTCCAGGCCGGGATCGAGCATCTTTTCGACGTAGACCCCTTCGATCACCGCCTCCGGAGCCCGCTGGCGGATGCGCAGCATCATCAGATCGAAGTAATCCCTGACCGCCTCGCCGTTTGAGATATTAAGGCGTACCCCGCCCAGATCACTTTTGTGGACAATGTCCGGCGAGACGATTTTCATCGCCACCGGATAGCCGATCCGCTCAGCGATCTCAATGGCGTCATCAACGGTGACGGCCAGATGACCGCTGGGAACCTGAAAGCCGTAGGCCTGCAGAATGCTTTTCCCTTTGACCTCGCCGATCTGGTAGCGGCCGCTCCGCATCCGGCGGGTGATGATCCGTTCAACCCGGCGCCGGTTGACCCGGAAACGGGTGACCACCCGGGCCGGCCGGTTTTTCCAGAGCGAGTATTCGTACATCGCCTTCAGGGCGCCAACCGCCCGTTCCGGCGAAGGATAATCGGGCAGGTTCAGGGCGACCAGCTGCTCCCGGCCGGGCATGACGTTTAAGCCGCCCATGAAGGAAACCAGGACCGGCTTGGTTCCCTTCAGATTGGCGCCGATGGCCAGGGCGGTTTCCGCCGGCTTGGTCATCGCCTGGGGGGTGAGGATGATGATGATTGCGTCGACTTCCTGGTCCTCCTGGCCGGCAAGCAGGGCGGTAACGTAACGCTCCGGATCGGCATCGCCCAGCACATCGACCGGATTGCCGGTGCTTGCGGCTTCCGGCAGTTTCCGGCGCAGGGCGGTGGCGGTGTTGCGGGCGAGCATCGCCACCCGCATCCCACCCTTTTCGACGCTATCGGCGGCCATGGTGCCTGGCCCGCCGGCGTTGGTGATGATCAGCACCCGGTCGCCCTTCGGCAGGGGCTGCATGCTCAAGGCGGTGGCGTAGTCGAAGAGGGCTTCGAAGGTATCGGCCCGTACCACCCCCGAACGTTTGAAGGCGGCCCCGAAGGCGGTCTCGGACCCGGCCAGCACCCCGGTGTGGGAGGAGGCCGCCTTCAGGCCGGCGGCGGTGGTGCCCGATTTCAAGATGACCAGCGGTTTTCGGGCCGAGACCTCCTCGGCTACCTTGATAAAAGAGTCGCCGGAGCTGATGTCCTCCAGATAGCCGATGATCACCCGGCTCTCTTCGTCTTTGGCCAGGGCACTGAGGATGTCGATTTCGTTGAGATCTGCCTTGTTGCCGATACTTACCATTTTGGCGATCCCCAGATGGCGAGCCCCGGCCAGATCGAGGATGGCGGTAAGCAGGGCGCCGGATTGGGAGACCACCGAGATTCCGCCCCGTTTCGGCATCCCCCCCGCAAACGAAGCGTTAAGTCGTTTGGCGGTATTGATCAGGCCCAGACAGTTCGGACCCAGCAGCCGTACCCCCTTGCCGCGGCAGAGCCCGGCCAGCTTTTCTTCGAGGGCCGCGCCTTCCGGGCCGCTTTCCTTGAATCCGGCGGTGATCACGATCAGGGCCCGGACTCCGGCCCGGAGCGCCTCCGTTGCCGCATCGATGATCACCGTCTTGGGAACCGCGATTATACCCAGGTCGATCTTGGCCCCGTAGTCTCCGATACTCTTCAGACAATCCAGCCCGGCAACGCTCGCACCACCCGGGTTTACCGGCAGGATTCGGCCGGCGTAGCCGCCGTCGACCAGGTTTTTGACGATATCATGACCAACCTTGCCGGGGGTGCGCGAGGCTCCGATTATGGCGATTTCTTCCGGGGAGAAAAGTTCTTCAAGCATGGGATTTATTCTCGCTTATTCCGTTCCGAAGATTCAAGGGATATTCCTGAATCCGTGACGGCTTCGTGGGGAATTTCACTTTATACCCACAGGGCATAAGTTTCGTACGAGCAGACAAGCTGCTCAACTCAGCTTTATCCGTTTGTAATTGCATTAGATAATCGTTTTCCCCTGGATTGCCATGGTTCACCCGCCGCTCTGCGGGGCGCCCGATAGCGGCGCATCTGCGGCGTTGGCAACTCGTCGATATACCATTATTATTATCAACATCGTTGCCGCCTTGCATCTGCACCGTTCTCGAACGCTCACGGATTCAGGATATTGCGTGGGGCGCCACCGCTTGAAAACCGGCCTCGGTCAGAGCATGATGGATCGCGCTCAGTTTATAGGTATGAATGCGGATATAGATCAGGGTGTCGCCGCTGCCTTCGCTGGTCCTGATCAGTCTGG
>JAWOIQ010000035.1:0-32271 GCA_046484585.1 Desulfurivibrionaceae bacterium | reverse complement strand
GAATCCAGAATTCAGGAGCCAGAATACAGGAGTCAGGAGCCAGAATACAGGAGCCAGGAGCCAGGAGCCAGGAGCCAGGAGCCAGGAGCCAGGAGCCAGGAGCCAGGAGCCAGGAGCCAGGAGCCAGGAGCCAGGAGCCAGGAGCCAGGAGTCAGGAGCCAGGAGTCAGGAGCAAGGGAAGTGAGGGGTTAGGGGTTAGGGGTGAGGCTTGTCCCTAAAGCCTTGTGGCTTGTAGCTTGTCGCTTGTCGCTTGTCGCTTGAACCTTGAACCTTGAACCTTGGACCTTGCAGTTTCAAGCTTGTGGGTTTCAGTTTAACCGTCAGCGGGTAATGTATGAATATCTTTATCTGGGCCTGCCGCAATATCTGGCGGACCCGTCATCGCAGCGGGGTTATTATCGGAGCCATGGCCTTTGCCGGCGCCATCATGATCTTTTATGCCGCCTTGGTGGAAGGGCTTCTTCATACCACCGAACAAAATGCCATCGCCATGGAAACCGGCCAGTTCCAGATCCACCCCGAGGGCTACCGGGACGATCCCGATCTCTATACCCGCGTCGACAATGTGGAGAAAATCCTTGCCGATCTTGAAGCGGCAGGTTTCAGGGGGGCGCCCCGGTTGTATGGCGCCGGCCTGGCGGCGGCGGGGGATTCCTCGGCCGGGGTCAGGCTCAGGGGAGTCGATATCCCCCGGGAAGGCCGGGTGACCGAGATCCATCGTCACCTTCTCTCCGGCTCCTGGCTGGACGACGGCGATCCGGCCGGGGTGGTAATCGGGCGGCGGCTGGCGGTGATTCTCGGGGTGCAAACCGGCAGTGAAGTGGTGATTGTCAGCCAGGCGGCCGACGGTTCGATGGCCAATGAACTCTATATGGTCCGCGGCATTCTGAAATCGGTCGGGGACGGCGTCGACCGCTCCGGTTTTTTCATGGTTGCCGATGCTTTTCGGGATCTTTTGGTTCTGCCGGAAGGGGTCCATGAAATCGCGGTCCGCCATGTCGATGAAGCTGTCGATCTTGAGAAACGCACCCGGCAGCTTGCCGATTTGGCCCCCGGCCTGGAGGTGATGAACTGGCGGCAGCTGCAACCGGTGCTGGCCAGGATTCTCGATATTTCGAGGTATTCCATGGTGCTGATGCTGTTTATTACCTACACGGCGGTCGGCATCCTGACCCTGAACAGCATGTTGATGGGGGTTTTCGAAAGAATTCACGAGTTCGGCATTATCAAGGCCCTGGGTGGGCCGCCCCGGCAGATCTTTTCCCTGATCACCGTGGAGGCCGTCATCCAGGTGGCAATCGCCTCGCTGCTGGCTGTGGCTGTCGCCGTGCCGCTGTCGTTTTATTACGAGACCCATCCCCTCGACCTGAGTTCACTGGCCTCAACTTCGGCATCCATTGCCGGGATCGCCATCGATCCTCGCTGGTATTGCCGGGTAACGGTCGATTCGGTGTTCAACCCGATCCTGGTCCTGTTCATCGTCTCGATGCTCGCGATAATCTACCCGGCTGCCAAGGCCGCTTTAATCAGGCCGTTGCAGGCCATTCATCACAGGTGAAAGATGGATCTGCCCGAATCATTCCGCATAGCCTGGCGCAACCTGCTCCGCAACCGGCGGCGCACCCTGATCACCTCTTTTTCGGTGGCTTTCGGGGTTCTGCTCTCCGTGACCTTCAGCGCTTCCGGCGACTATTCCTATACCAACATGATCAACACCAGTGCCACTCTTGGTTTCGGCCATCTGGCCATCGAACCGCCGGGGTTTAACGATGCGCCGACTCTGGTCGCAAGGCTTGACGGTGTCGATCAAATCAGGAGGCGGGCGCTGCGGATTGCCGAGGTGGAAAACGTTTATGCACGGATCATGGGCCAGGCGATGTTTGCCACCGGCTCCAAGAGCATCGGCGGCCAGGTGATCGGTATTGATCCGGCCGTTGAAAACCCGGAACACAATATTTTCATCAAGTCGATTGTCGAGGGGGAACTCTTTCGGGAAAGTTCGTCCGGGGGAGTCTTGATCGGGGATCGGATGGCCGAAAAATTAAAACTGGGGATCGGCAAAAAACTGATTTATACGCTGACCGATCGAACCGGCGAAATGGTCAGCGGCATTAGCCGGGTCAGCGCTATTTTCGATACCGGGGTCGATGATGTCGACAGTTCGGTGATCCTGCTGCCCATTGACACCCTGCGCAAGGTTCTGGGTTACGAACCCGCCGCCGCTTCACTGCTCTCGGTGTTTATCAGGGATCAGCGCCGGACCGAAGAGGTTCGGGACCGGCTTGAGACAGTGATCGGCGGCCCTGACCTGGAAATTCTGACCTGGCGCGAAACCCAGGCCGAACTGGCCGGATTGATCGCCATTGACCGGGCCGGTAACTACCTGATGCAGGGGCTGGTCGGCCTGTTGATCGCGGCCGGGATATTAAATACCATGATGATGAGCGTTATGGAGAGGAGCCGGGAGTTCGGGATCATGATGGCGGTCGGCATGGCGCCGTCCCAGGTGGTGGCCATGGTGGTGGCCGAATCCTTTTTGATCGGGGTGCTTGGTCTGCTGATGGGGATTATCCTGACCGCCCCCTGGTATCTCTATATGGTCCGGGTCGGCATCGATTTAAGCAGTCAGATCGGGGTCGAATACAGTACCAGCGGAGTTCTGGTCGATCCGGTTCTCAAATTCCGGCTTTTCAGGGAGAGCGCCATCGCCATCGCGGCGGGGGTCTTCGGCCTGACCATGCTGGCCGGAATTTACCCAGCCTATAAGGCCGGGCGGGTGGCGCCGGTGGACAGTATCCGCACGCTTTAAGGACAAGGTTCAAGGGACAAGGGACAAGGGACAAGATTCAAGGGGCAAGGGGCAAGGGGCAAGTTGCATTGGGACCAGTGGATGGGTGAAGAGTGTGGGGCGTAGCTGCAAGCTTAAAGCTACAAGCTACAAGCGGAAAGCTTAAAGATAAATATGGCTATGAATCAGACTCAGCTAAAATTCGATTTTTTCCGGTGCTCTATTGATGGGTACTGGATTCCGGCTTACAACATGCCGGAATGACATTTAATACGTCGGGGGCCGTCATTCCCGCAAGTTTTTAGCGGGAATCCAGAAGTTGAAGCTGAGTTCCATATAAAGCCACCCCAAGTAAATGAAAGACAGCTGCAAGCAATAAATAAAGGACGGCGGCAAGCTCTAAATATGTAAGCTAATCCGCAGTTTGTTTCTTGAATCTTGAGTCTTGAGCCTTGAGTCTTGAACCTTGAACCTTGAACCTGAGTTTAAAATGGGGAGAATATGACCGACGACGTGGTGGTAAGAACGGAGCATCTCAGCAAGGTCTATCGGGAAGGCAAGGTGGGGGCTACGGCCTTAAGCGATCTTAGTTTCGAGCTGCGGCGCGGCGAGTTTACCGCCTTGAGCGGGCCGTCCGGATCGGGGAAGACGACCCTCCTGAACATGATCGGCGCCCTGGACGAACCTACAGGGGGAAGGATTATTCTCGACGGTCTTGATCTGGCCGATCTTTCCCGCACCGAGTTGTCGCGTTTGCGGCGGGATCGGATCGGCTTTGTCTTCCAGGCCTACAACCTGGTGCCGGTCTTGACCGCCTTCGAGAACGCCGAATTCGTCCTGGCTCTCCAGGGGGTCGGGAAGGATGAGCGCCGCCAGCGGACCATGAAGGTGCTGGAGGAAGTGGGGATCGCCGAGCTTGCCGATCGACGCCCGGACGAGCTTTCCGGCGGCCAGCAGCAGCGGGTGGCGATTGCCCGGGCCATCGCCCCGGAGCCGGTGGTCATCCTGGCCGATGAACCTACCGCCAATGTCGATTCGGCCAACGCCGCCGGCCTCCTTGATTTGATGGAGCGGCTCAACCGGGAGAAGAATATGACTTTCCTCTTCTCGACCCATGATCAAAGGGTGATCAGCCGGGCCCGGCGGCTGATCAGTTTACAGGACGGGGTACTGATCGGCGACGAGAAGGTCGGCCCATGATCCGCTGGTCCGTGGGGCTGCTCTTTTTGCTGATTCTTATCGCCCGGCCGGGCAACGGCCTTTGTTTCTATGAATATCGGCAAGGGGATTCCGCAGTTGAGTTGTACGGCTTTTTCGGGGCCGGGATCGGCCAGCTGACCTATCCGGCTGATAGTGTTATCTTTGAAAACCGGGATGACCAGGCCTGGTCCGGGGATCTGCGGCTTATGATGGATGCGGATCATGGGGATAGCCATCTGAGCGCTAATCTTCTCCAGAGCAGCCGTTCGAAAATCCCCTTTACGGCCCCGGTCGCTCACCTTACTCCCCTTGATGTGGAGCGCAGCAGCGTGTTGACCTGGGAGCAGCACGATTCCGGGCGAGTCCGCTCGGAACTTGTGGCCGACACTTTCCACCTGCAATTGAGGAGCCGCCGTCTCGATCTGACCGCCGGACGGCAGCCGATCAATCTGGCGACCACCTTTTATTTCACCCCGAACGACTTTTTCGCCCCTTTCGCGCCCCAGACTTTTTTCCGGAACTACAAACCAGGGGTGGATAGTCTGCGGGGCGATTACCGCTTATCCGGGTTGTCGCAGCTGACAATGATCGGGGTTCTGGTCTACGAGCGGGACAGTTCAACGGCCAACGGCTGGAGCCGCGGGCCGGACTGGTCGGAGACTGCACTGTTATTAAGAATATCTAGGGAAATAGCCGGTTTCGGCTGGGCGGTGCTTGCCGGGAGCGTCGATGGCAGCACGATCAGCGGCGCTTCCCTGCAAGGTGAGATTTTCAAGGGGATCGGCTTGCGGGCCGAAGGCCATTATGCGGCGCCGGAAACCTCCGGCGGCAACAGCCATTACAAATTGGCGGCAGGCCTGGAAAAACTGTATGCCAATAATTTCAGCTGGCGGCTGGAGTACTTGCGGAACAGCGGCGGCGGCCTGGCAAATCTCAACCAGGTTCCGGGAGCTGCCGCCGGCAACCGTGATTATGCCGCCCTCGGTTTCGGCTGGGAGTTCTCGCCGCTGCTGACCGGAAGTCTCATAGGCCTGGCCGCCCTTGACGATGACTCCCGGCTGTTATCCTGCAATCTGCTTTATTCACTTTCCAATGAATCGGAGCTGTCGTTGATCATCTCGATTCCGTCCGGCGACAGCTCCAGCACAACCTCCCCAGGTTCGGAATTCGGCAATCAACCCCGCCTGGCTCTTCTCGAATACCGCTTCTATTTTTGATCCTGAATCCGTTACGGCTATTGGACAGTTTGTCGGGTTTTCCGGCTTTTTGCGGGTTTATCACCTTTTAAACTGCTAATAATTTAAGTAAACCAAGCTAACTTCTTGAAAAGTTGTTAGAAAAAAATTAAACATACATTTTGAGCCTTAATGCATTTGACGGACATATCCGATGGCTGAAGATCGAAAACATAAAGGTGAAATTCTGGCGGTGGGCGGCGGCAAGGGCGGCGTCGGCAAGAGTTTTATTCTCAGCAGTCTCGGGATGAGTCTTGCCAGAAAGGGCAAGGTGGTCATGATCGACGGAGACCTGGGCGGGGCCAATCTTCACAACTTCCTGGGCGTATCGCCCCCAAAGACCTCCCTGATTGATTTTTTTGAACGAAAGGTCCCTTTGTCGGAACTGATTGTCGACAGCGGTATCGAGAACCTCAGTCTGATCAGCGGCATGGTCGGCACCACCGGGGGTGAAAACATCAAATATGTCCAGAAAAAGAAATTGTTCAGCCACATTCTCAGTCTGGAGGCGGATTATATTCTGATCGATTTGGGCGCCGGCGCTCATTTCAATACGATCGACACCTTGTTGCTGGCTGACCGGAAGATCATCGTGGTCACCCCGGAAATCCTTTCCATTGAGAATATGTATAATTTTCTTCGTAACCTTTTTTTCAGAAGGCTGGGCAGTGCATTGGGGCAGCATGGCTACCGGGAACTGGTCATCTCGGTCTGGAATGACAGGCGCGGTCTCGGAATTAAGAATTTCCAGCAGCTGGTGGCCCACCTGAAGAATATTTCACCGGAGCTGCGAGGGCTGGTTGATTGTGAATTGAGGGGCTTCAAGATTCACATTGTCCTTAATCAGGCGAAGGGGCACCGGGATATTATGATCGGTAATTCGGTCAAAAGCGTTTGCCGAAAGTTCTTCGGGATCGATGCTCTTTACAGTGGATATGTCGAGTATGACGAGAGTGTTTCCCATAGTGTTAACCGGCGGCTGCCGTACATGAGTGCCTTTGCCGATTCCCGCTGCGCCCGCAGCATCAATAAATTGGCCGACAACCTGGTGTCCGGCCAGCAGGTGAGGATAGTAAGCTGATGAATCGAGAAGCCCGCAGGCATCATTTCGAGACCCTCGAATTGGATATTGACGCGAGTCCGGCTGAGATCAACAAGGCCTATCTTCTGCTCAAGGATATCTATTTGAACGACTCCCTGTTAAATGACTCCCTGGCCCTCTCGGCAATGGCGGAAGAGATCTCCGCTGAAGATAAGGAGGGTATTCTCCAACGGATCGAGGATTCCTATCGGGCCTTGTCCGAGATGGTCAGTGAGGAAAGGCGTGCCGTCTCCGCCCTGGTCGACAGCCTGGTGGCCGGAATTGATGGGTTTAACGGCGCCGCTTTGAAGGAAATTCGTCAAAGGCTCGAAATTTCCCTGGATGACATGGCGATGGAGACCCGGATTCAGCGGGAACATCTGGCTAATATCGAAGCGGATAATTTTGCTGAGTTGCCTGTTGCGGTTTACACCAGGGGTTTTGTTTTAAACTACGCCAAATACCTGTCTCTTGACGCGGAGAAGGTGGCGGGAAGCTATATGGATAACTTCAGGCAGTATCATGGGGATGGCGTCAAATAAGATCATTCCGTCCGGGTGATTTCAATCTCAATATTCTCCGACAAAGGGATTTTTCGATGAGATCGATAAACGAGCTGTGGGGCGATATCGGTGAATTACCGGAAAATGAAACCCTGCATGTTATAACCAGGTTGTTCGCCATCTATGAAGATGAGTTGCGGAATAATCCGGACAACGAAGGGGCTCTGAAGTTTTTCCGTAATCTGGAAAATGTCATTGATCAGGTATGCGCTTGCAACAGCAACAGGAGATGATTGCATGGTTGGAGCGAGGAACGAGGATGAGAAGAATGAGTAGGGATGGAATGAAATCAGGAACGATCTTATGCCTTGCCTTGTTTGTGTTTGCAATGTTTTTCATCGCGCCGCCTTCGTTATCGGCCAAGAATGGCAAAATTATAGAGGGCAATTGTGAAAACGGCGCGGGAACTTTTGAGTATTCCTCCGGCGCCTTATACGTCGGTGAGTGGCTGGACGGTAAGGAGCATGGCCGGGGCCGGATGACTCTGCCCGACGGCAGCAGCTATGAGGGTGAATATAAAAATGGCCGTCCCCATGGTTATGGGGTGTTTCAGCTCCGGGACGGGCGGGAATATAACGGAGAATGGAAATACGGTGTGGCTGAAGGGCAGGGGCTTGAGGTCAATCCTGACGGGAGCAGCTATGAGGGGCACTGGCATAACGGTCTGCCGAGCGGTTATGGAGTAAGCACTGTCGGAGGCAGGGAAGAAAAGCAAGGGTATTGGGTTGATGGAGAATATGTCGGCAAGGATAAGTTCTGGAATGTTCGGTAATGTAAATCGTCAGTATTTGGTCAGAATGTAAAGGATATGAACTCCCACTCCGGATATTCCCGCTCCGACATAGCGGAGAAATGCCGCTCCTCTCCCGGATTTCCCGGGTAAAACGCCAACTATCACCCCGGCTATATGAATGGCCGCGGTCCCCATTAAAAATCCGGCAGCGTAGATGATCGGTTTCACGATGGCCGGCATTTCGGTGCCATGGGCATGGCCGTGGAATATGGCGAAAAAACCTACCCCCGCCATGGCCCAGACTGCCGGCAGTTTTTTCTCCAGGGCCAGGGCAAAGCCCAGGATCAGAACCGACAGGGCTATGCCGTATTCCACTCCGGGGATATTGATCGCTCTCGCCCCGATTAAGGCGCCTAAGGCCATTACCGATACGAAGGTAGCCGGGACGGCCCAGATAGCCCGGCCGCCCATCCGGGCGCTGAGAATGCCCACGCTGAGCATGGCCAGCAGGTGGTCGAAGCCGAGAACCGGATGGGTCAGTCCTGCCAGGAATCCGCCTTCGCCGCCGGGGGCGTGGGCCATGGCGACGGCAGGACTGATCAGGATAATCAGGATTGCGAAGATCAATCCGGACAACTTCAGTCGCCCTCGAATTCGGTCTGGGAGTAGATCGCGTATCCCTTGTCCTTGAGCTTCTTTTCGCCGCCGACATCGGGCAGATTGACGATAAAGGCCATTTCCACGACAATACCGCCGATTTTTTCGATCAGTTCGGCCGCGGCCAGGGCGGTGCCGCCGGTGGCCAGCAGGTCGTCAACCAGAAGAACTCTCGCCCCTGCCTGAAAGGCGTCTTTGTGGATCTCGATAATGTCGGTGCCGTACTCCAGGTCATATTCCTGGGAAACCACATCGTGGGGGAGCTTGCCCTTTTTGCGGATCGGCACGAATCCTTTAGCCAGGGTATAGGAAAGGGCGCCGCCAATGATAAAGCCCCTGGCCTCAATGCCGACTATAATGTCGAATTCGAAGTTGCCTTCGAGGTATCGGTGGGTGAAGTTATCGATCACCAGTCTGAAACCGACCGGGTCCTGGATCAGGGTGGTGATATCCCTGAACATGATGCCCTTCTTGGGGTAATCGGGGACGTTTCTTATTCTTGATTTTATCGGCATTGCTTTTTCCTCCTACCTGAATCCGTGAGCGTTTGAGAACGGTGCATGCCAGGCGACAACAATGTTGATAATACTGATGGTATATCAACGAGTTGTCAACGCGGCAGATGCGCCGTTATCGGGCGCCCCGCAGGGCGGCGGGGGAATCGAGGCGACCCAGTGAAAAAACGATTATATTACGTAACAACAAACGAATAAAGTTGAGTTGAGCAGCTTGTCTGCTCGTACGAAACTTATGCCCTGTGGGTATAAAATAAAATTCCCGACTAAGCCGTCACGGATTCAGGTCCTAGGTTGAACAGACATCGTCATATGCTTCGATCCTTGGGATTACATCCATGAACAGCCGGATAACCCGGTCTGAATTTCGCTGCATGGTCGCGACAATCATTTCCCAGGTTACCGGTTCCTCGTCTTCATGCCAGCAATCGTAGTCGGTCGACATGGCGGTGGTCGCGTAATGGATTTTCTGTTCCCGGGCCAGGTTTGCCTCCGGAACCGTACTCATGTTGATCACGTCGCAGTTCCAGCCCCTGAACATGTGGCTTTCCGCTTTGGTGGAAAAGCGCGGGCCTTCAATGGTTACTATGGTTTTGTCACAGTGGTGTCTGATCTTGAGCCCGGCTGCCGATTCGGCCAGCAGCGCCCGCAGATTCGGGCAGAACGGTTCGGCCATCGGGGTGTGAACTACCGTGTTCTCATCGAAAAAGGTTGATTCCCGCCTGCGGGTATGATCGATGAACTGGTCCGGAAAGACCAGGTCGCCCGGTTCGATCTCCCGGCGCAGGGAACCGACCGCCGTTGCCGCCAGGATATGGGTACAGCCGTATTCCTTCAAGGCCCAGATGTTGGCCCTGAAATTGACGCCGCCGGGGTGGATCGAGTGATCCTTGCCATGGCGGGCGAGGATGGCGATATCCACGCCTTCGATCTTGCCGCAGGTCAGGGTTGAAGAGGGCGTTCCGTAGGGTGTGTCAATCGCCTTTTCGACGGGGTCTTTTAGGATGCCGGGATCGTCTAGTCCTGAGCCCCCTATTATGCCGATCTTTACCATATGCCGACCTCTGGGTTGCGGGATAATTATTGCGAAAATGATCGCTACAATAAACTGAATAGAAAAAAACCTGTCAAGGTGAAATGCTTTATTAAAGTTCAAGGTTCAAGGTTAAGGGGCAAAGGGCAAAGGGCAAAGGGCAAAGGGCAAAGGGCAAGGGGATAAGCAATTCGCCGAGATTAGCCTCAAACAGGCCGGGAGGCACCAACAGTCAACAACCAGGAGCTGCTCTATATGGGAATACACAATGCCAGCAAAAACGGACTATGCCGATCAAGAACTGGTCTCTGACAATCTCGCAGTTGGCCATATTCTTTGAAGGAAGACAGGATAAAAAGTTAATGTTTTGATATGCTAAACCGCCACTAAGGCATTGACACTGAATAATGAACCATCCCCCCGTTCAAGGCACGGATCTCTGAAGAAAGTCCTTGAACCTTGAATCTTGTCCCTTGACCCTTGTTTTTCCAATGAATATGCGGGTCAGGTTTTTTTTTATGGCGAAATGAAAAATTGTTTGGTATAGGCGATATAGGTTGGTTATTATTTGCCTTAAGACGAATCGTGCATACCAGATCCTTTACATTTTGAGTTGACCGCACAAATAAACATGTTTTTTTTGTGCAGTTTTTTTGGGCTCGCTCCGGGTCATGAGGGTTCAGGCTTCGGGAATGCCCGTCAATAGTACGACAGGAGTAGAAATGTTACAGGGAAAAGTGAAGTGGTTTAATGAGTCTAAAGGATTCGGTTTTATCGAGCGGGAAGACGGCAACGATGTTTTTGTCCACTACACCGCCATTGCCGGTGATGGCTTCAAGACCCTTGGGGAAGGGGATGAAGTCGAGTTCGAGATCGTCGACGGACCGAAGGGACCGGCTGCCGCCAACGTCCGAAAAAAATAACTTGTTTAAAAGTTATCACCGAGCCTCCGGTTTTGCCGGAGGCTTTTTTTTTTGATGGCGTCGCAAAAAATCGCCAGCTCCGGCGTTGCTGCCAATTGTCTCGTCATTGCAGCGTACTGAAGTACATTTCATCCCTCAAAATTTGCGCGCCTTGGATCTGGCGATTTTGCTTAGCCATCCCGAGGTTTTTTGCGAGTTCATCTTTTTTTGGGAGCTTGCCAAGTGAAAAACGAGGGTTGATCCGCCCTTCACCCCTCTCACCCTTCCTCACTCCTTACTCCTACCTGAGTTGACCGGCCGCACGGGCCGGTTCCCGGTCATCCTCAGGAGAAACCCGATTTGGAAGCGCATCCCGACAGGGCCCCTGCCGGAACCGATGAGCGGCCCGAGGAAATCCGGAAGCTGGAAGCGGAAATGGTTTTCTTGACCCTGGCGCTGCCGCATTTAACGCACTTAAGATCCTTATCGTCACCGCTATTGTTGGCAATCACTTCAAAGTTCGTCTTGCAGTCACTGCATTTGTATTCGTAGATGGGCATAGTGATTCCTCCGATTATTTTAAGAATTCCAAGAAATTTATATTTAACCTGTTGCTAAAATATTCATTGGGATCATTTTTGTAAAGTGTGGAATTAGGTTCAAGGTTCAAGGTTCAAGGTGAGGGGTGAGGGTTAGGACGGAGGAACTTTTAATTGTTCCACCTTTTATGCGCAATGGCTGCGGAACTGGCGACTTTTTGCGACGCTGATGCGTGAGGCGTCAGAAACTGATACTATACCGATTTGGCTCGGATCGGCCTTCAATATGTAGCAAACGGATAGAAGTAATGGCTTTACAGATTGAATATCCCCAGGAACTGCCTATTTCGGCATGCCGCCGCGAAATAGTCGAGGCAATTCGCGATCATCAGGTGCTGATTATTGCCGGTGACACCGGTTCCGGCAAGTCCACCCAGCTGGCCAAGATGTGCCTGGAGGCGGGGCGCGGCCGCGAGAAGATGATCGGTTGCACCCAGCCCCGCCGGCTGGCGGCAACCTCGGTGGCCGGGCGGGTGGCGGAGGAGCTGGGCCCGGACGGAACCGGCCTGGTCGGCTGCAAGATCCGCTTCGCCGATCGGACCACGGCGGCGACTCGGATTAAGTTTATGACCGACGGTATTCTCCTTGCCGAGGCCCGCGGTGACAAGCAGCTGAGCGGCTACGATACGATCATCATCGACGAGGCTCATGAACGCAGCCTCAACACCGATTTCCTGCTCGGCATCCTCCGGCGTCTCCTGGCCCGTCGCCCCGATCTCAAGCTGATCATCACCTCGGCGACCATCGATACCGATAAATTCTCCAAGGCCTTTGACGACGCGCCGGTGATCGAGGTTTCCGGCCGGACCCATCCGGTCGAGGTCCGTTATCTGCCCGGAGACGATGAAGATGAGGCCGGTTATGTCGAGCAGGCGGTGGAGGCGACCTTCGAACTCCACAACCGCCGTGAAGGCGGCGACATCCTGGTCTTCATGCCCACCGAACGCGATATCCGGGAGACCGTCGAGGGATTGGAAAAGTTGATCGCCAACCGCAAGGACAGCAAGGGCGCGGCCACGGTCCTCCCTCTCTTCGGGCGTCTGTCCGGCGGCGACCAGAACCGGATCTTCAGGGCGGCCAGGGGGCGTAAGATTGTGGTTGCCACCAATGTGGCCGAAACCTCGATCACCGTGCCCGGCATCCGCTATGTGGTGGATACCGGGCTGGCCCGTATCTCGATCTACAATGCCAGGGCCGGGACCAGCAAACTGCCGGTCCGCCCGATATCACGGGCCAGCGCCGACCAGCGCAAGGGCCGTTGCGGCCGGACCGCTCCCGGCATCTGCCTGCGCCTTTATGCCGAGGAAGATTATCTGGGCCGGGAGGAGTTTACCCGTCCCGAAATCCAGCGGGCCGATCTGGCCGATGTCATTTTGCGCATGCTTTTCCTCGGGCTCGGCGATCCCCGCGATTTTCCTTTTATCGATCCTCCCACCCCCCGGGCGATTCGGGACGGCTACATGTTGCTCTGGGAACTGGGCGCGATCAAGATGAAGGACGGCAACCGGGATACCGCAAGCCTGACCGGCAGGGGCAAGATCATGGCCCACCTGCCCCTGGATCCCCGGATAACCAGAATGATCATTGAAGCGCGGGAACTGAACGCGGTCTCGGAGGTGGTTGTGGTCGCCGCCGCACTGAGCATCGCCGATCCCAGGGTCCGGCCGGCCGATCGCGAGAGGGAGGCGGACCTGGCCCATGCCGGATTTGCCTCCGGCTCGGATTTCCTTTCTTTTCTGAAGATCTGGTCGGAATGTGCCAAACTGCCAAGCCAGGGCCGGCTCCGGAAATTCTGCAAGCAGAACTTTCTTTCATACCAGAGGATTCGGGAATGGCGTGATATCCATGAGCAGATTCGCGCTACCCTGGGCCGGCAGAAAGGCTTTCGCTTTGATGACGCTCCGGCCGGTCCCGACAATATCCACCGGTCTATCCTGAGCGGCAACCTCCGTAATATCGGGCTGCGCAAAGCCAAAAACATCTACCAGGCCGCCCGGGACAAGGAGATGATGATTTTTCCGGGTTCGGCTCTGTTCAACAAGGGCGGCAAGTGGGTAATGGCCGCCGAACTGGTCGAGACCTCCCGCCTTTTTGCCCGCTGCGTGGCCAATATCAAGGTCGAGTGGATCGAACCGCTGGCCGGCCATCTCTGCAAGTATTCCTGGGCGGAGCCCCATTGGGAGAAGAAGCGCGGCCAGGTGGTGGCCTTTGAGAATGTCACTCTCTTCGGGCTTTTGATTGAGGCCAGGCGCAAGGTCAATTTCGGGCCGCATAAACCGGAGGAGGCCCGGGAGATTTTTATCCAGGAGGGCCTGGTCGAAACCGAACTGGGCGGCGCCTTTTCTTTTCTGGACCATAACCGGAACATGATTGACCATTTTCGGGAACTGGAAGATCGGCTCCGGCAAAGGGATGTCATGGTCGATGACTGGACCCTTTACCGTTTTTACGATGAACGGTTGCCGAAGGATGTTTATGATCGTACCGGCCTGATCCGGCTGTTCAAGAAAATGGGCTCGGACGATTTCCTGCGCATGCGGGAAGACGATATTGTCCGCCGGGCGCCTGACACCGAGCAGCTGGCCCAGTTTCCGGAAGAGCTTGATGCCGGCGGCTTTTTCTGCAAGGCTACCTACCGGTTTCAGCCGGGGGCCGAGGATGACGGCATCTCGGTGAATATCCCGATCGATCTGCTTTCCCAGGTCGATCCGGCCCGTTTAGAGTGGCTGGTACCGGGGATGCTTCTCGAAAAGATCATCTTTCTCTTGAAGGGGCTGCCCAAGGCCCTGCGGCGGCAATTGATTCCGGTACCGGATACCGCCAGGGCTATCTTCGCGGAATTGCCATTCGGTCAGGGGAATTTTTACGGAGCCCTGCAGGAGCTGGTCATGACCGGAAAGCAAGTCCGGATCGAGCGCGGTGACTGGCCCCTTGACTCGCTGAGCGATCATCTCAAGGTGAGATTCTGTCTGGTCGACTCCAGGGGCGGGATTGTCAAGGTCAGCCGTAATTTTGCCGATCTGGCCGCCCCTTCCCGAAAAAGTCCCTCCGGGGACCTGCTCCTTGAGGTGAAGAAAAAGTGGCAGAGGAACGATCTTGGCGGCTGGGATTTTACCGGATTGCCGGAAAACATTTCGATCAAGGACCAGCAGGGGCGCTTGCAGGGTTTCGCCTGGCCCGGTCTCGAAACAGACGAGCAGGGCCGGGTCAATCTGCGCCTTTTTGCCGACCGGCAAGAAGCGGCCAGCCGGACCAGGGCGGGGCTGCCGGTACTTTATCTGAAACATTTTCAAAAACCCGGAAAAATTATAAAGGAATTTGCCCTGGGCAAGGAGTGCTGGGCTCTTTACGAGGGACTTGGCGGCCGGGATCAGGTCGATCGCGATCTGGCCTCCTTTATTCTGGCGGAGATCTTTGCGGCCCGCGACGGGGTGATTCCCGGCCGGCGGGTTTTTGAGGAGCGGCTTGCCCTGGTCAGGGAAAAGGGACTTTCACGCCTGGGCCGGGAACTGCTTGAGCAGGTCAAGGCGGTTCTGCGCGAGAGAAGGGCGGTTCTCGATCAGATCAACCGCTATGAAAATATGGCCGGTCCCGGGACGGCAAAAAATAGAATTGCCGATTTCAGACATCATCTGGAGTCGGTTCTGCCCGACGATTTTCTTAAAACCTTTGACGGCCGCCGCCTGCGCAACACCCCTCGCTATCTTAAAGGTCTGTCGGTGCGGATGGAACGGGCTCATGTCGATCCGGGCCGTGACGCCACGCGAGAGGAGCAGGTGAGGGTTCATGAAGAGCGTCTGGAATCAGTTCGGGACCACCAGAGCTATTCGCCCGATTATCAAAGGGTCCTGACTGAATATCGGGAGATGATCGATGAGTTCCGGATATCGGTTTTTGCCCAGGAACTAAAAACCGCTTTTCCGGTTTCGATAAAAAGGCTCGACGAAAAATGGCGGGAGATGAAGGCGCTGGGTTAAACGGCAGGCGTCCGGCAGGTCACTCACCGGTCAGAATTTTTTTATATAATTTCCCTTAATGTTTCAAGAGGCAAACCTCGCTTTGGCAAGCGATCCGGGAAACTGAAATTAGTGTCCGGAAATCCGACAGTTAAGTTGATTTGGTAAAAGCCGAAGAAGGGACTCCTGGAGCGAGACAACTGTCATAAGTAGTTAATTGTTTGGCTAAAATGAGGTGTGATTCATTTAATTGAATTGTGAATGACTGCCTGATTTGATAAGATATATTCCCTTGAATTTTGATGGCGTCGCAAAAAATCGCCAGCTCCCGCGTTGCTGCAAATTGTCTCGTCATTGCAGCGTACTGAAGTACGCTTCATTCCTCGAAATTCGCGCGCCTTGGATCTGACGATTTTAGCTTAGCCATCCCGTTTCTGATTTTTTGCGAATTTATCAATATTGATAAGTATCAAATTTTTATTGCAGAGTCGATTCAATGAATAAATCGAAGCAAAGACCGATCGGGCAGATCCTGATTGACGGCGGTTTCCTTTCGTCCCGTGATCTTGACACGGCTCTGGCGGAACAGCAGCAAACCAATGAGATGCTTGGTCAGGTTCTGGTCGGGATGGGGGTGCTTGACCCTGTCGATCTGCAAGCGGCCTTGACCATCCAGCAACATTTAGGCAAACCTGGACAGGCGATTCAAATTGGCGCCGGGGTCAGGAAAATGCTTGGCGAACTGCTTGTCCAGGCCGGACATCTCAGCAATGACGATCTTGATCGGGCCCTGCTCCTGCAGAAGCGCAGCGGCGCAAAGCTCGGCGGAATTCTGGTCCGCATGGGTTTGCTTAATGAGCGCCAGCTGGACTTCGTGCTGGAATTTCAGCGGAGCCAGAACAAGGGAAGGTCTTCTTCCGGACCTCTGAAGCTCGGCGAAATCATGTTGTCGGCGGGCTATATCTCCCGCCTCCAGCTTGATCAGGCATTAGAGCGCCAGATCGATTCCGGCAAGAGACTCGGCGAAGTACTCGTTGAAGAGGGTTACGCTCAGCCCCATCATGTCAAGCATGCCATGCGGCTGCAGAAAATGCTTGCTGCCGCCGTAATGGCAGCCATGCTTGCCGCTTGCGGCGGAGGCGGCGGAGATGGGCAGAGCGCTGCCGGGGTGCCTTCCACCGATTCCGATAAGTTGATATCCCAGAATTACCAGGAGCAGGTCCAGATCGACAGCAACTATTTCCTGGCCACCAGTGATGATTTCGGTCTGCGAACCCCCACCTTTTACTATTCTACCGATAACGATAAATTCTGGTCGATTCAGGCCGATATAGCGCAAGATGTCTTTGATCAGGACTATCTCTGTGTCATGCGAATTCATATTGCTAAAGAAAACGGGGTCATGCCGGCGATAAACAAAACCTTTTCGATTGAAGACACTCCTCAATTCGAACAATTCCCAGGGGTCTTTCTGATCACGAACGGGCAGGAGTCCACCCTGAATAAAGTTGAACAGGGTACTATTTCTTTTGAGCCCGATTCAACCTCATCCGGTGTGGTTAAGGGAACTTACGATGTTGTTCTGACCGATTATGATTCGCAGCTTACTCCGGCTCCCCAGTACCGGATCACCGGCGTCTTCAGTTTTAAAATGGGAACTTATAGCCAGGCTTAGAGCTTTTATGCGATTGCTTGGCAGTTCGCATAAAACCCCGGATGGCTAAGCAAAAATTTCGATACATGCCCGCAGAATCAGCTGGGTATGTTCCACACCGCGACTCTCGGCATCTTCCGTTAACCGGGAGCCGGACAGTATTACCGACCGAAAATTATTATTTAGTGTAATCGCCTGAACTCCGGGAATGGCCGGGGTTTACCAGGGCGGTATCCGACTGTATCTGGTCGTGTTTGTAATCCCGCGAGGGGGGGAAAGGAACTGAGCGCAAATTGGCGCTTTGTTCCTTTCAAAGGATAAATGAAAGTCGATAAAAGTTTCTCACCTGCAGTTTTCTTCTTAATTATCTTCCGGGGGCTGGTGGGTATGCTACCAGCTACGGTGGTCGCGGCCCTGACCGTCACACCCTCGGCCTGGCCCAACCCCCTTCATTTTTTCAATTTCTCTTTTGCCGCGCCGGCGGCAATGGCAAGACGACTCCTGGGGATACTGAAAAAATCGGCAGGTATTTTCCTCCTCGCCCTGGTGCTGGCCGCGGTTCTGCCTCATTTGGCCTGGGCGTGGCCGGCCGACGGCGACTGGATCCCGATCTATAACGGCTCGGATATGCTCAGCGATCCGCAGAAGGATTCCACCGGCAGCCGGGATATCGTCGGCGATGCAAGCCATGCCGCCGCCTACCTCTTCAATGACGGCAACTATATCTATTTCCGGGTCCGCCTCGACGCCGACCCCCGCGACAACTCGGGAGTCGCACTCGGTCCGTTCGGCTGGGGATTTCTGCTGGACCTGAACCAGAATCTCGACGACTACGAATACATGATCATGCTCGACGGGATCAGTAATCCGGAGACCATGTATCTGGCTCGCAATACCCAGCAGGGCACCATCGGCGATCCTTCCGATAAAGCCGAACTGATCATCTGGCAGGAATCCCTGAATTACGGCAGCAACTTTCGGGTCCTCGCTCCCCAGGACAGCGGCGGGCCGACGACGATTTTCGGGGGCGACGACGATTTCTTCCTGGACTATTTCATCCCTTACGACGTCTTCAAGAACAGCATGGGCCTTACCGATGATTCGGTGATCCGCTATTTCGTCGGCAGTTCCAACTCGGCCCAGACGCTCTCCGCCGATCTCGTCGGCGGCTCGACCCTGTATGACGGTTCCTCGAATTATGTCATGCCGAGCGGCACGCAGCCGACCACAGGCAGCGTTTATTTCGTCAGCGATGCCGCCGGCGCCACCGATCTGACCGAATTCTACGCCGGGGGTACCGTCTACCTGAAGGTTATCGACGCCGATCTCAATTCGGCGGCGACCTCCAGGCAAACCGTCATCGTCACCGTCACCGCGCCGAGCGGCGACAGCCAGAGCGTCACCCTGACGGAAACCGGCGTCGACACCGGCATTTTCATCGCCCCTTTTGCCACCTCGGACGGTGCGCCGGTGGCAGGCGATGCCATCCTGCAAGTGTCGCCCATCGAAATTATCACCGTCACCTACCTCGATGCCGCCGACGGCACCGAGCCGGCCCCCCTCAAGAACCAAGCCCGCACCGACACCGCTCGCGCCCTGCCGGCGGCCGATATCGCCGTTTCGAAGAGCGTCAGCAACGGCACCCCCAACGAGGGAGAGACCATCGTCTATACCGTCCGGGCGGCAAACAACGGGCCGAGCAAGGCCAGCGGCATCCAGATTACCGACCTTTTGCCGGCGGGCGTCAGCTATGTTTCGCATATTGCCCCGGCCGGCTCCAGCTACAATCCCGGCACCGGCCTGTGGACGGCGGGGGACTTGACCAGGGACGCTTTCAAGGAGTTAAGCATCTCCGCGAAAGTCGATGCCGGCACGGCCCAGACCACCATCACCAACACCGTCAGCCGCACCGCCGCCTCCCAGCCAGACCCGGACAGCGGCAATGACCACGCCTCGGTCGCCATCTCCGTTACCGGCGCCGATCTGGGCATAACAAAAAGCGCCGATAACCTGACACCGGCCATCGGCTCCACCGTCACCTTCACCATCACCGTGGTCAATAATGGTACCTATGACGCCACCAATGTCGAGATCACCGATCTTCTGCCGACGGCGACCTGGAGTGGTGTGGCGGTCACCTCCATTACCCAGGGGAGCTGGAATTATGCCGGCGGTACCGGCATCTGGACCGTCGGCGGCCTCCCTTATCCCGGCAGCGCCACCCTTGTTCTTTCGGCCACCCTGGCCGGCGCCGTCGCAGGCGGCACCACGGTGGTCAATACCGCCGGCATCACGAGTGTCGACCAGAGCGACCCTCAACCCGGCAACGACAGCGCCGAAGTCAGCCTGGTGGTCGGCGGCATCGATCTGTCCCTCGACAAGGAAGTGACCTCCCCCCTATCCGCTACACCCGACGAAGGCGATCAGGTTGAGTTTACCGTTACCGTCGCCAACAGCGCCGCCGCCTCGACCACCGCCACCGGCGTCGAGATAACCGATCTGCTGCCGGCCGGCCTGACCTTCGCGGCAGCCCTCCCCAGTCAGGGGAGCTATTCCCAGGGAAACGGGAAGTGGAACGGCATTTCGCTTGCCCCCGGCGCCAGCGCCTCGCTGGTCCTGACGGCAACGGTCATGAGCGGCACCGCCGGGCAGACCATCACCAATACCGCAAACATCACCGGCTATAACGAGGTCGATGTCGATACCGCCAACCACACCGCCGCCGCCGGGATCGCCGTCCGGGCCATCGATTTGCAAATAACCAAGACGGTCAGCGACCCGGCCCCGGCCAATAACGACCCGGTCAGCTATACCGTCACCGTCACCAACCTCGGCAGTATCACCGCCACCGGGGTATCGATTTTCGACCAGCTGCCGGGCCAGGTCACCTTTACCTCGGCGGACACCGGCGGCAACGGCAGCTACAGCACCGCGACCCACCTGTGGAGCGGGATCACTCTGGCCCCCGACGCCGTTGCCACTCTGACCGTCAATGTCACGGTCAATCTCGGAGCCCAGGATCCGAAAACCTTTTTCAATACGGCCTCCCTTAACGGCAGCACCCCCGGCGACAACAATGCCACCAATGACGTCGCTTCGGCGGTTATCAGCGTCAACGGTACGGACCTCGGCCTGAGCAAAACGATGCAGACCGGCTACACGGACTATCCGGCCAGCGGCGATACCAGCAAATTCCTCATCACCCTGACCAATGACGGCCCGAATCCCGCCACCAATATCAAGGTGATCGATCTTTACCCCGCCGGTCTGTCGTGCAACAATGCCACCACCGTCTCGACCGGCAGCTTTACCAATAATGGCGGCAAATGCGATTGGACCGTGTCCAGCCTCGCCGTCGGCGCCAGCGCCACCATGGTTCTCGACTCGACGGTCAGCGCCGCGGACGGCAGCACCGTCACCAACCGGGTGACCATCGACAGCGCCGATCAGTCGGACCCCAATGTCGCTAACAATACCGCCGGCAAGACCATCTATGTCGGCGCCTCCGATCTTGAGGTGACTAAGACCGTCGACGATTCCGCCCCCAATGTCGGCGATCAGGTGATGTTCACGGTCACCGTCATCAACAACGGCAGCAACAGCGTCAGTTTCATAGAAGTCACCGACCAGCTTCCCTCCGGAGTCACATACAGCAGCCATGCCGCCAGCAACGGCGACGCCAGTTACGATCCCGCCACCGGCATCTGGACCGTAGGCGATCTCGGCTACGCCGCCGGCCCCCCCGAAGCGAAGGGAGCGGCTACTCTCGAACTCTATGCCACCGTCGACGCCGGCACCGACGGCACGGAGATTGCCAATGAGGCGTTTATCTCCGCCAACCCCGCCCTCGACCCCAATCCCGACAACGATCGGGCTTCGGCGAGTATCGCCGTGCAGCAGGCGGACGTCTACGTAAACAAGGGGGCCGATACCCTCACCCCATACGTCGGCGAGACCGTGACTTTCACCATCACCGCCGGCAACAACGGTCCGGACGGGGTCACCGGCCTGGTCGTCCGCGACCTGCTGGCCGCCCAACCCGACGATCCCGAAACCACGCCGACGCCGGTCTTCACCGATCTTGCCATAACCCCGAGTCAAGGGAGTTACGACAGCATCACCGGCGACTGGAGAGTCGGCGCACTGGCCAAAAACAGTACCGCCACCTTGACCATTACCGGCACTCTGGCGGCCGGCAGCGAGGGGAAGAATATCACCAACAGCGCCGGAAAACTGAGCGCCGACCAGAGCGATTCGAATGTGTTAAACGACAGCGGAACGATAGTTATTACCCCGCAGCTGCTGCTCGTCGACCTGGAACTGACCAAGACCGTCGACGATGGCGCCCCCGTGGAAGGGAATAACGTGGTCTTCACCCTGACCCTCTACAATCTGCACGGCTCGGAGAGCGGCGACAACATCCAGGTCACCGACCTGCTGCCCGCCGATTTCACCTATGTCTCGGCGGTTCCCTCCCAAGGCGCCTACGACAGCACCACCGGGATCTGGGAGATCGGCACCGTGGGCGCGATGAGTAACGCCACCCTGGTCATCACCGCCAAAACCGCCTGCGGCAGCAGCGGCTCGACCCTGACCAATGATGCGGAGATCACCGCCGCCGACCAGGACGATCCGGATACCGCTAATAACAACGCCGCGGTCGATGTGCTGCCGACCGCCGCCTCGCCCAGCCTGATGGTCCTCAAGTCGGCGAACGCCCCGGCGGTCAGTCCGGGAGATGTGGTGCTCTATACGGTGCAGGTGCAGAACACCGGCTGCGGCAAGGCCACTAATGTGGATCTCGATGACCACATGAGTCCCTATACCGCCTGGCAGCTCGATTATAACAGCGACGGCGGACCGGACGAGCCCTTCAATTTCGCGGCCCAGACCTCGGGGCTCACCCTCGGCACCCCCGATTATTCCAGTGACGACGGCGCCACCTGGGGCGTCGTCCCGGTCTCGGAGGGCGGCGGTGCGCCGGCGGGATACGACGGCACCATCACCAACTGGCGAATCCCCATGACCGGCGAGATGGCGCCCGGAGGCCAATTCACCCTAAGATACAAGGCAATGGTCAGGTAGGGGCGGGCATGCCTCGCCTTTACGACGGTGGGATCGACGGTGCAAATGTTCCAATGCAAGATAAGGAGAACGAATCTATGGATGAATCAGACAACAGGCAATTCGTAAATCAGGGCGAGGCATGCCTCGCCCCTACGGAAAAGCCCAATCCCAAAAACGGAGGAATATCATGAACTACCCCGGAAAGTTTCTTATGGCCGCCTTGGCGGCGGTCCTGCTGCTCCCCGCGGTCGGTTGGGCCGCACCCCAGGTGGAGCTCGACATTACGGCGGAGAAGGAGGTTAGCGTCGTAGAAAACGGTGAGCAGGTCGTCAGGCGGGTGCCGGCTGCCGAAGCCGCCCCCGGCGAGACGGTGATCTTCACCATCGCCTATGCCAATACCGGCGATGAGGCGGCCACCGATGTGGTGGTAAATAATCCGATTCCCGAGGGGACCGCCTTCGTGCCCGGCAGCGCCACCGAGACAGGCGAGGTCACCTTCTCCATCGACGGCGGCACGACTTACAAGAGAGCTTCACTGCTCACCTACGAAACCACCGCCCCGGACGGCAATAAGGAGAAACGCACCGCGTCTCCCGAGCAGTACACCCATATCCGCTGGCAGCTCCCGGAAATCCCCGCTGGGGAAGGGGGGGAGGTCGGCTTTTGGGTAAAGGTCCAGTAAAGCAACATCGTGACCGGCAAGTATCGCGATCAATTTTTGAAACGAATTCAACGACTATGAAAAGGACAGGAGAAAAAAATGGAACGAGGTAGAGATGGCCCCGGCCGTGGAAGTCCCAAACCTCGCGAAATGGTAGACCCTGCCCGTCTGACGGTGGGGCGGGTATTAGATCTAACTTAAACCTTGAAAATAAAACCTAATGCAACGACACAAAAAGGAGCATGACATGAACAGCCAGAAGAAGCATCACTCCGCCGGGATCGGCCGAATACTGCTGGGCGCTTTGACGCTCGCGGTTCTTACCGTATTTGCGGCACCACCCCAGAATGCAATGTCGGCTACAGCCGTGGGAACCACCATCAACAACACCGTGACCGTCACCTGGACCGGCGGCTCGAACTCGGCCTCCGCGACGGTAGACGTCATCATTAAAGAAAGCGCCCCCACCCTGGCTTTTGTCTCCAGCGTTCCGGCCAGCCTGGTATCTGTGGCCGAAGGTGCCGGCATCACCCTGAACTACACCCTGACCAGCACCTCCAACGGCGATGACAGCTACGACCTTTCCGCGCCCTTTACCGACAACTCCGCAGTCATCACCACACCGACGGAGACTGTCAACGGCGGCACCACCACCGTCTCTCTTGGCGCCAGTATGGCGCTGGCCGACGTAGCCGTTGCGAGCACCGATATCATCATCCCGGGTCTTGCTGTGGACCACGGTCTGGCATCCGGCGAAACAGTCATCATCGGCGGCACTTCCTACACCATTAACAGCGTGAGCGACGACGGCACCGACACCACTTTGACCCTCGATACGGCGATTACCATAACCGCCGGCACTCCGATCTATGAACGCCTCGAATTCGCCGTCACCTTCACGTCAGGGACGCTCCAGGGCGCCAATACCACCGGGGACCATGACATCACCACGGCGGCCGAGGTGACCGGAAACGCAGCTCTTAACGATCAGGACGCTCGAACGGTCACCGTCACCAAGGCAGCCCTGGACATCACCAAGACCGCTGACACGGCGACCGCCCAGCCGGGGGAGACCATCACCTACAAGGTCGTCGTGACCAATAACGGCGCGGCGGACGCCAGCAGCGTGGTCATTACCGACCCACTCCCCGCCTTCACCACCTATGAGGCCGGCAGCGCCGAATCCAGTGCGAATGCCGCAGCCAATTACGGCGACGCCGGCAACACCGCTCTTGATGACGATACCGCAGGGGCGCCCGATGACGGCTACGACTTCGGAATCACCACGGCCGACGAAGCGACGTACACGGTGGGGACCCTGGCGCAGGGCAGCAGCATCGTACTCTTCTTCCAGGTCACCATCGACAACTAACCCTCTCCCGGACGGCGGCATCGCCGCCGTCCGAAACTTATATGAACCGCCGGGCGGGCAACGGCCCGCCCGGCTCTGAATTACGAGGAAAACGCCATGAAACTTTCATGGAAAATCATCACGGTCATCACCCTGGCCCTGGCCCTGTTTCAGCCGGCTTCCCGGGTTTTGGCCAATGTGGCGGCCAATACGGAAATCGTTAATTCCGCCCGCTTGACCTTCGACGGCGGTACGGTTTCGGCCACCGTGACGGTGACTGTGGCCCTGGTCCCCGCCCAGCCGAACGTGAGCGTAGCTGACGCCAGCGGCGCCTACACGGCGCCGGATACTCCGGCCCTGACCGACCCGGTGGTGATTGTCGCCACAGCCAACGGTCCAGCCGATTATACCGTCACCGCGACGGTCGCCGGCTCCACCAACACCACGGCCCCGGCGGTCAGCGGCGGCGCCACGGTAACCGTCGGCGCGACCGTCACCGCCGGGACCAGCGGTGCCACCTACGTTACCGTTCCCGCCGGCGGCGCCGGCGGCAACGATGCCGAAGTGAACGGCATCGCAGTCAACGACACCATCGTCTTCACGGTCGGGGCCGACACCTTTGCCAGGCAGGTGACTTCCACCACCGACAACGGTGACGATACCTTCCGGCTTAACTGGTCGGGGGCTATCTCGGCCATTCCGGCCTCGGGGGTGCAGGTCGGCGAGCGGAAAACGGTCAATCTCTCCGTTCTGCCCGGTACGGTTGTCAGCCCCGGCACCGACATCACCGTAACCGTGGAGGCGGAGGTCGCGACTCCGGGCGTTGCCGCGGTGACCGTGGCCAACACCACCCCGAACGTATGGACCACGCCGCCGCCGAATGTGAGCATGACCAGCTACGTACGAAATGCCACCGATTCGAACTTCAATCCGGCGGCCGGATCGGGAACACCTTTCGCGATCAACGCCATTACCTCGGAATACTTCACCGGCGGGGTGACCGGCGAGCCGGGCCATACCCTGGAGTATGTCATCGTGGGGGATAACAGCGGCGGGGCCGGCCTGACCGGATGCCTCATCTCCGAGCTGGTGCCGGAGGCGTTCGCCACTTTCAAGACCGGGGTTTACGGGGGTGACGATGTCTTCTACATCGATCCGGCCGGCGCCGCCTTTACCTTCGTCGCCGGGGCGGTGGGGGCGAATCAGGCGAGTTTCGTCGCCGGCAGCGATCCCAACCTGATCGTCAACGTGGGAACCGGCGCCGACAGCACGACGGACGGAACGATCCCCGCAGGCGGCAGCGTGACGGTCGCTTATCAGGTCACCATCAACTAATACCCATTAATCAGGAAGACTAGCTGACGGCTTATGTTGTTTAACCGGACTCACAATACCCGAATGGATCTTCCCGGCCCGAATGGCGGGGGGGACCGGGGCGGTTTGCTTGACCGCCCCTCCGGCCGCGATGCCAAGGCATCGCGATACGGTGCGGCGGTGCGTCCGGTCGAGTTATTGAAAACTTCTCTTTATGCCGGGCTATTTCTGGCGGTCCTTCTTTTCCTGCTTTTGCCCCGCGAGGCCTCATCCGCCGTGCACGGGGACAGCATCGTCAACAAGGCCATACTCGAATCCGGGGGACAGCCCGCCGCTTCCTCTTCGGTCAGCGTCACGGTGGTGGTACGCACCCCCTCGGAGATCGTTTTCCTCAAGTATGCCCCCGCCTCCGCGGAGGCGGCAGCGACGGCAGTTCCCGCCACCGCCTACCGTACCGGCGGCGGAGCGGAAAGCTCCTTCGAATTTCTTGCGGTCCCTCTCGGGGTGCCCGCCTCCGAGCCGATCGATCTGAGCGTCGCCATACCCTTGGCGCCCGCTGCCATCTTCCACCGGGGCGAGCCGGTTTTCGTGCGTCTTTTCGACCCGGATCAGAACGTCGACTTCGAAAACGCCGAAACCGTGCTGGTCACTCTTAGCGCCGATAACACCGGAGACGTGGAAGTCCTGCGCCTCGGCGAAACCGGGCCGAACACCGGGGTTTTCGCCGGCTATATCCAGTCCTCCCTCGAAGCGGGCGCGGCCTATGACGGCAGACTGGAGGTCGGGGAGGCGGGGGTCGTGGAGGCGCGCTACGTGGATCCGGTCGACAATTCCGACAACTCCGCCGTCGTCACCCTGTTCGATCCCTTCGGGTTTACCTTCGACAGCGCCACCGGCCTGCCGGTGAACGGTGCTGTCGTCACCCTGGTCAATGCGGACACCGGTGAGCCGGCCGTGGTTTTCGGTGATGACGGGATCAGCCGCTATCCCTCCACCCTCACCACCGGGGGAATCGCCACCGACAGCTCGGGCAGTGTCTACGCCTTCGACCCCGGGGCCTACCGCTTCCCCTTCGTGGCGCCGGGGAACTATCGCCTGGACGTATTGCCGCCTGGAGGCTACGCGGCACCTTCCGCCGTTGCCGACGCGGATTTGCAGCTCTTGCCCGGCGCTCCCTACGCCCTCGAAACAGGCTCCCGAAACGAAACCTTTCAGCTCAATCCCGGCCCGGCCCTGCGGATCGATATCCCCATCGATCCGGTCGCGGCCGGGTCTGTCTGGCTGCGGAAGACCGCGGCTAAAAAGAGGGCGGCCGCCGGGGACTTCGTTCCCTACCGGGTGGAGATGGAAAATCCGCATCCCGGGCTGATCAGCGGGATCACCCTGACCGATCGCCTGCCGGCCGGTTTTCGCTACCAGGCCGGTTCGGCCCGCCTGGACGGCGAGCGGTTCGCCGATCCCGCCATTTCCGCCGACGGCCGCACCCTGACCTTCAACCTCGGGGATCTGCCGGGGGAGGAGAGCCGGGAAATCCGCTATGTGGCCGAGGTCGGTGCCGGAGCCAGCCCGGGGGCGGCGGTCAATACCGCTGTGGCGGTTGCCGCGACCGGCAGCGTCTCCAATACCGCCACCGCCACCGTGCTGGTCGGCGAGGATTTTTTCCGCACCACCACCTTCCTGATGGGCCGGGTCTTCACCGGCGGCTGCGAACAGCCGGAGCCGGAAGAGAGCGAAGGCCTTGCCGGGGCGCGCATCTACCTTGAGGACGGCACCTATGTGGTGAGCGACGAAAACGGCATGTTCCATATCGAGGGAGTGCGTCCGGGCTCGCATGTGGTCCAGCTCGATCTCGATTCCCTGCCGGAGAAATATGAAGTCATCGCCTGCGAGGGAAACAGCCGCTTCGCCGGACGGGCCTACTCCCAGTTCGTCGATCTGCAGGAGGGTTCGATGTGGCGCGTCGATTTCCATGTTGCCCTGAAACCGAGGGCGCGGGGCGAGGTGTCTATCTCTCTGAACGGCGCCCTCGAAGGGGAGACCGCGGAATTCCGGATCCCGATCGAGGTGGGCGCCGTTTCCCTGCGTAATCTGCGGCTCTCGGTGATCCTGCCCGAGAGGGGGCGGTTTGTCGAGGGGAGCGCCGTGCTTGACGGCGAGCCGTTGGCCGACCCGGTTGCGGGTGAGAGCGGTCTGGAATTCAGGCTCGGAGAAGGTGAGGCGAATCTGATATCGGAGCTCTCCTTCCGCTGCCGGCTCGACGAGGGAGCTCCCGGCGAACTGACCAGCCGGGCGGTTCTGACCTTCGATACCCCCACGGCAAAGGATCTTGCTACCCCTACGGCGGAAAACCTCCTGTTGCGGGAACTCCATCTGCTCCGGGAAAAGATGCCCGATTTTACCGTGCGGCCCCACTTTCCCACCCTTTCCGCCGAGCTTTCCGAGCAGGACAGGGCGGAACTCGATTTGCTGGCCGAACAACTCCGGAAACTGGAAATTATCCGGCTTTATGCCGTGGGCCATACCGACAATGTCCCTATTACACCTCGTAGCCGGCATCTCTTCGCCGACAATTTCGCCCTCTCCGAGGCCCGGACCAAAAGCGTCGGCCGCTATCTGGCTGAGGCTTTGAGCCTGCCCCCCGGGGTCATCATTCTGGAAGGGGCTGGGGCCTCGCTGCCAATTGCCGACAACGCCACCGCCGCGGGCCGGGCCCTGAACCGGCGTGTCGAAGTGCGGGTCCAGTGCGAAAAGGTTACCGAAAATATCGAGCTGCAGCTGGTCAAGGATCGCAGCGGCGACCAGAAAACCGGAACCCTCGGGCTGCGGCCGGGAGAAACCTGGGCCGAGGAGCAGGAAAAGAGCGCCCCGGCGGGACGGCAAACCGGGATCCTCTCACCCGCCGACGGCAGCGTGCTGGCCAGTCGGATCGCCGCGGTGCGGATCAAGCTCGACGGGCGCCTTAAGCCCCGTCTGCTCCTTGACGGCGCGGAAATCTCCGCCGACCGGATCGGCTTTACGATGGATGACAAGGACTCGGGTTTGAAACTGTACAGTTATATCGGCATCGATTTCGGCGGGCCGGGCGAGCATCTCCTGAAGATTGAGGGTATCGGCCCCTTCGGCAACGCCCGCTTCGAGGAGAGCGCCGTTATCATCCGCACCGGCGAGATCGCGGCGATCAAGCTTCTTGAGTCCGACGGCAATATCGCCGACGGCGTCACCCCGGTCAGCCTGCGAGTTGCCCTGCTGGACGAATCAGGCAAGGTGATCCGGACCCCCGCCCAACTGGAGATCCGCGAAGGGGACCTGCTGCCCCCCGAGAATCGGAAGGCGGTGGCAAGCGAGGTCGAGGCGGTGGAGGAGGGCAATACCGTCACGGTCGATGGAGACGGCTATGTCCGTTTCGCCCCGGTCCAGAGCAGCGGATCTTACCGGGCGGTCCTCGGCTACGGCGACCGCACCCTGGAAGCGGAGACCTACGTCAAGCCGGTCCTGCGCGACTGGGTCCTGGTCGGCCTGGCCGAAGGGACCGTGGGCTATGACGAGGTGAGCGGCAACCTGGAAAACCTGCCCGCCGGCGCGGAAGAGGATCTCTACGACGATGGCAGGCTGGCCTTCTTCGGCAAGGGGCGGGTCCTCGGCAAGTGGCTCCTGACCCTGGCCTACGACTCCGACAAGCCGGACCGCAAGGACAAGGAGCTCTTCCAGATCATCGACCCGGACGCCTACTACACCCTCTATGGCGACGCCAGCCGGCAGGCTTACGAGGCGGCCAGCGCCGAGAAGCTCTATGTCAAGATGGAGCGCGATAAATTTTACGCCCTGTTCGGCGACTATGACACCGGGCTTTCGAAAACCGAGCTGTCCCGGTACAGCCGCAGCCTGACCGGGCTGAAGGCGGAATACAACGGCCGCTACGCCGCCTTTAACCTCTTCGCCAGCGATACCGACCAGGGCTTCGTCAAGGACGAGATTCGCGGCGACGGCACCTCGGGCCTCTACCATTTTTCCCGGCGCGACATCGTGGTCAATTCGGAGAAGGTGATCGTCGAGGTCCGGGACCGGCTGCGCAGCGAGGTAATTCTCTTCAGCCGGGAGCTTTCCCGCCACCTCGACTACAATATCGATTACGCTGACGGCACCCTCTTTTTCAAGGAACCGATCCCCAGCCGGGACGAGAACTTCAACCCGATCTATATCGTGGTCGATTATGAAGTCACCGGCCAGGGCGACGGCGCCCTCAATTACGGGGGGAGGGGGGCGCTGCGCTGGCCGGAGGCTGGGCTTGAGGTCGGGGCCAGCGCCATCCACGAACAGCGGGACAATATTGAGGGCGATCTCTACGGGGTCGATGCCGCCTGGGAGATTACCACCAGGACCCGGCTGCGGGCTGAGCTTGCGACCAGCGACACCGCGGCGCCGGGCGATCTGCGGGACGGCAGCGCCTGGTTGGCCGAATTGGAGCATCGCTCGGAAAAGGCGGCCGGCAAGCTCTATCTCCGCGAACAGGCGAGCGGCTTCGGGCTCGGGCAGCAGAAGGGCAGCGAGGAAGGGACCCGCAAGTTCGGGGCTGACGGGGTCTACAGACTGAAGTCCGATCTCGATCTGGGCGGCCTGTTCTACCGCCAGTACAACCTGGATACCGATGCGGTGCGGGACGTGGCCCAGACCGATCTTACCTATAAGGCTGAGCGCTACAGTCTGAGTACGGGTCTGCGTTTTGCGGAAGACCGCTTCGATAACGGCGTCGAGGCGCGCTCCACCCAGGCTCTGCTCGGCGGAAGCTGGCAGGCCTATAAGCGTCTGCTGCTACGGGGCGCCCACGAGCAGTCATTCTTCGGCGATAACCAGAGCGGCGATTTCCCGACCCGGACCACCCTGGGTGCCGAATTCAAACTGCTTGACTCGACCACCATTTTCGCGGCCCAGGAATTTAGCCGGGGCGACGATAGCGAATCGCGGAGCACCCGCGCCGGTTTCAAGGCCACGCCCTGGAGCGGCGGCAGCCTGGGTAGCTCCCTGGAACAGCGGACCGGCGAATACGGCCCCCGGATGTTCGCCCTTTTCGGCCTGAACCAGAACTGGCAGGTGAGCGAGCGTTGGAGCCTGGACGGCGGCTTTGACCGCAGCCATACGGTGCGCAAGCCCGACGCCGAGGATTTCGATACAGATGTCTCCGCCGCCTCGGGCGAAAACGAGGACTTTACCGCCGTCTCCCTGGGCGCGACTTTGAAGCTTGAAAAATGGTCCTGGGCCAACCGCCTCGAATACCGCGACGGCGACTTCGAGGATAAATGGGGGGTCTTGAGCGCCCTGGTCGGCGAGGTCCATCGGGGGCTCGCCGTTTCGGGCCGGACCCAGATGTTTGCCACCGAATCCGCCCGGGAAGAGAAAACCGACGGCGAAGTCCGCCTTGGCCTCGCCTACCGGCCCCTCTACAGCCGCTGGATCGTCCTGGACCGGCTCGACTTCCTCTTCGAAGAGGTCGCCACGGAAACCGTCGCTTACGATAACTGGCGGGTGGTCAACAATCTGAACGCCAACTACCGGCCGAATCTGAAGACCCAGATCTCCCTGCAATACGGCGCCAAATACGTCAACGAAACCATCGACGGCGAAGATTACGGCGGCTATACCGATCTCTCCGGTCTGGAAGGGCGCTACGATCTGACCCCGAAATGGGATGTCGGCCTGCGCGGCGCGGTCCTGCATTCATGGGATGCCAACCAGTACGACTACACCAGCGGCGTTTCGGTCGGCCACAACCTGGTCGAAAACATCTGGCTAAGCCTCGGCTACAACTTCACCGGCTTCAAGGACCGCGATTTCTCCCGGGCCGATTTCACCGCGGCGGGACCGTATCTCAAAATGCGGATGAAGTTCGATCAGAACTCGGTCCGGGATGCGGTGAAGATGATCGCCAGCCTGTAATGTAAGCGATCACAGCTCGTAGGTGGGCTCCTCACCCCTTACTCCTCACCCCTTACTCCTCACCCCTCACCGTCCTTACCCCTCGCTCAGAACGCCATGCCCAGACTGAAATGGAAGACCCATTCGTCTTCGTCCCGGCTCTCCAGGCGATCGGGATTGTAGGCGAAATCGATCCTGATCGGACCTACGGGCAGCAGGTACTGAAAGCCGACGCCGATTCCGTACCTGAAGTCATTGAAATAATCGGCCAGGGTGTCATCCAGGAGTTCCGAACGGTCGGTGTAGGACGAAAAATCATTTTCCGGCAGGGAGTCGTTCGGCGAGACATTGCCGGCATCCAGGTAGATGGTGGCGGCGAAATTGCCGTAAATCCGTTTACGCAGTTCAAGCGAGAAGACGTTGTAGCCCAGCCCGCCGAGAGGTTCATGGTTTGCATCCTTCAATCCCAATTCAGAATGCCTGTAACTTCTGACCGTATTATCCCCTCCGTTAAAAAAACGTTCGCTGACCGGGATAAACCTCTGGTCCCCGAGCGGAATGATCAGTCCGGTACTGTAACGCACCCCGACGATGTATTCATTGGGGATTTCAATGAAATAACGGCTGCCCAGGGTAATCCGGGCCAGTTCTATTTCACTGGCGAATTCGGGTATCGAAAGATCAAATCCTGCCGCCAGGCGCTTGCCGCCGGAGGGAAAGAATATATCGTCACGGGTGTCCCTGACCGCCTGGATGGTCACGGTCCCTTTGGTGTAATCATCTTCCTCCTGCAGAATGGTTTCATCGGTCAAGTCGATGAGCTGAGTCATCTTGTACTGGTAACCCGTGGTCAGGGTCAGTTTGCTGCCGAATTTTCTTGAAAAATAGACACCAAGCCCGGTTTCCTCCGAGGTGTAGGAGGGTTCTTCCCTGCGCTCGTAATGGAGGGGGACAGTCATGGAAATGTTGGTTTTCAGCAGCCAGGGATCGGTGTAGCTCAAGGTGAGATTGCCTCCCTTGGTCGAAAGCAGGCCGTCAAGCCTGCTGCTCCT